>NZ_AP012977.1:1200000-1542177 GCF_016592595.1 Abyssogena phaseoliformis symbiont OG214 | reverse complement strand
GTATATTATGCACGTGGGTTAATCAATGAGTGGTTTAGAAAAGTATTTTGAAAAATTATTGTGGGGTTCTCGCCACATGGTTTTGGCAGCTGTTATTTCGTCGTTACTGTTGTCATTATTACTATTTGTTATCACTGCAGTTGATGTGGCTGCTTTATTGGTGCACGCTTTTGATTATATTTCAGCCACAACAGAGGTTAGAAAGTTGTTAAAGATTGAATTGGTTGCGCATACGGTAGGTTCAATCGATGGATTTTTGTTAGCAACCATTTTGTTAATTTTCTCATTGGGTTTGTACGAGCTTTTTATTAGTGACATTGATGAGGCTAAAGAAAGTGGTCAGTCGTCTAAAGTTTTGGTGATTAATTCATTGGATGATTTGAAATCTAAACTTGCTAAGGTAATACTTATGATTTTAGTGGTGACTTTTTTTGAGGTGTCTTTGTCAATGTCATTTAATTCGGCATTGGATTTGATGTATTTTTCTTTGGGTATTTTAATGGTTTCTTTGGCCTTATATTTTGGCTCGAAATCTTCACACTAAGACCCTGATAGGATTGATTTTTACAACTAAATAGCGTAACATCGTTTCAATTTTTTGAAAGATAATTAATTATGCGTCAAGTAATCATAGCGGGCAACTGGAAAATGAATGCTTCAAAAGAAGCGACCAATACATTGGTTATGGGCATTCTTTCAGGCATGGCAGATGTTAAATCTAAGGTCATTGTTTGTGTGCCTTCACCTTATATGTCACAGGTTGAGGCATTGGCTGTACATTCACAACTTAATTTAGGCGCGCAGAACTTAAATATCAATGCATCGGGCGCTTTTACAGGTGAAATCAGTGCTGATATGATTAAAGATTTTGGTGCACAGTACGTTATTGTCGGTCATTCAGAACGCAGAAGTCTTTATGGTGAAACCGATGAGATTGTTGCACAAAAAGTACAAGTTACACTGGATAATAATTTAACCCCGCTTTTTTGTATCGGTGAATTGTTAGAAGACAGAGAATCTGGTAATACGCAAGTGGTTGTTTCAAAACAAATTCAAGCGGTGATTGATCAGGTTGGTATTGACGCGTTTAAAAATATTATTGTGGCTTATGAGCCTGTTTGGGCAATTGGCACAGGTGTTACCGCAACGCCACAGCAAGCACAGGACACACATGCCTTTATTCGTTCAATGTTAGCTAAACACGACGCTGATATCGCGCAAACCACCCCAATTCTTTATGGCGGTAGTATGAATCCTAGTAACGCAGCTGAATTGCTTAATTGTGAAGATATTGACGGCGGTCTAATTGGGGGCGCTTCACTTAAAGCACAAGATTTCTTACAAATTTGTAAAGCAGGTTAATGATGTCGTTTCAACTTATTTTAATTGTTCATATATTATTGGCACTAGGTTTAATTGCTTTAATTTTAATGCAACATGGCAAGGGTGCTGATGCAGGTGCTGCTTTTGGTGCAGGTGCTTCTGGGTCAGTTTTTGGTGCACGAGGTGCAAATTCATTTCTTTACAAGTTAACTGCCAGTTTGGCTTTTGGTTTCTTTCTAACCAGTTTGATATTGGCTTATTTAGCAACCAATGACAATGACAGTGGTGTTAATAGCGAACTAACAAGTATTATGGAACAAGTAACAGGCGAGACAGTTCCATCTGACGTGCCTATGGTTGTTATGCCCATCTCAACTGAGTCAGATATTAGCGATATTCCAAATCAGTAATATTCCAAACTTATATGCCGATGTGGCGGAATTGGTAGACGCGCTACCTTGAGGGGGTAGTAAGCTAGGCTTGTGCCGGTTCGACTCCGGCCATCGGCACCATTTTTGATAATTCTATTTAAAATCTGAATAGGGCGCAATATAAAAAAACGAAGACTTTTAATAAGTGTCTCGTACCAATCATTTGTAAATAAATTGAAATTGTCGTATTACCAAGTAGTTTTTTAATCTGTTGTTAAATAGGCTTATATATGAATACGAATTGGTGTTATCGCGTGGAAAGAAAATTTGAATATTTTTCAGATTTTATCTTTGATCATCAGAAGAAAGTTATTGTGGCTATATTGTTATTAGTATTAGCAATGGGCTTCCAACTTAAACATCTAACCATGGACACTTCAACAAAAGGTTTTTTGACAAAGCTTGAGAAGTTGCACAAAAGACTTGAGAATGAATTGCCTTATATTGAAGAGGTGGGTTCACTTATTAATGCTAGAAACACTTATGGCAATAAGGGTAGTTTAATTGTTGAAGATTTATTTGAACAATTGTCTAAGTCCCAAGTAGAAATTTACCCGAAAAAACAAAGAGCGCTGATCAATCCATTATTAAAGATAGCGAGGATCAAACCTTCACCACTTTGATTATTGATACGCAAACTTACTCATCATTTGATGCTGATGGGTATTTGATTAAGCTCAGCGAGGAAGATGAGTTTGCAGATGAGCCAAGTGAAGTATCAGAACAATTGTATTTAAGCGATACGGAAAATACCGAAATCGTGATTAAAATCCAACAAATTATTAAAGCTTTTCAAGTAGATAATTTTGATATTTATTTAACCGGCTCTGCTGTTATTGCCGGCACTTTAAAGCAAATTATACCGTCTTTCTTGCTGGCAAGTTGTTACAGGTGGCACGATTCATTTATTGAGTGTCTTTTATAAGGGTTATGTCAAATTAAAAGATACGAAAGCCTCACTGCGTTATGCAATGGGGCATTCAGGACTGGCCATTGTGATGACTGTTTTAACAACCGTTGCAGGCCTTTGGTCATTTTCATTTTCAGCGGTTGCTCCTGTTGCTGATTTGGGTGTTTTTGCTAGTAGTGGTGTATTGTGGTGTTGGCTTGTTGTTTACTTTGGTGCTAGTATCGGCCATACTGAGTACCACTAAGCTTAAGCACAAGGCAGTTAAAGAAAACCAAGAGGGTAACACTCAAATGGATAGGTTTTTGTTAGGGATTAGTAACATTGCAACAGACTATCCGAAAGCTATTGTGCTTGTGAGCACACTAATGATTCTTATTACTGTCTTTTTTGACTCACAATTGCGCTTTTCACATTTGCCGCTTAAGTGGTTCCCTGAAAATAATACTTCTAGGATTGCCACAGAAGTTGTAGATGAGGAGTTAAGAAGCTCAATCACTCTAGAGGTTATTGTTGACACTGGCAAAGAAAACGGTTTATATGAGCCAGTGGTGCTTAATAAAATTGAATCTACCAGTCGTTACCTTAATAGCATTTAAACTAAGGAATATTTTGTGGGTAAAACTTTGAGTGTGGTAGCTGTGCTTAAAGAAACCACCATTAAACGTAAACGCGGCAATGAAGCGGTGTGGGTGATTGAATCATTGCTAAATAATCAAGCCATCATTGATGAAGCCGATTATACCAAGAGTATTTTATATGTGCGTAAAGACAATTATGTGCTGGTACGTGCTAAGTTTTATTTGAAAAAAAGTAAAAGAGTGAAATGTATGGATGTGCGTAAGTTGGCACAAATTAATGGCATTTGGGTGGCGATGCAAACCACCATGACTACTACGCCAAAGGGCTATAAGCACGAATTGAATTTAAATGAGTTAATCCTTGAAGGTAGCATTAACCCTAAAATTGGCAGACAAATTGTTGTCTGGGGGAGGTCAGATTCTATTCGCATAACAGATGTTCTCAACCCATTGGACAATCGTATGCCAGGCTTGGTAGGTATTAAAAATTTACGTCTTGGTAGGTTGATGAGTAAACTGGATTATTATTTTGATAAGTTGAATTTATCCATGATTGTTTTACATGAAAATCGTTTTAGCAAAACTGCCGCCTATGGTTCTGACTTTAAAATAAGTGCAGATAAGCCTGTTAATAAACCTAGTAATGCCTTGGATAATACAGGCGTGGCATTAAGTTTTACAGGCATTTTTGAAGGTTATGATTTATAGGCCTATATTTTGCAGATACTTATACTGACAAGCCGTATTTAGAAGGCGGTGTATTGCAATTTGATAATCACTCAAAAATGTTAGGCATGGCTTATAATCAAGCGATTGATAGTTATTTATTAAAAGTCGAAAAATGCACATTTTAACCACATTAAATACAATGGTATGAGTGACGCCAAGGCGAGAACCGACTTGTTGCTAGGCATCGAATATAGTGGCATTACTGACGGCTCTATTGGTTACAAAGTCGCTATACGTAACATTCATGATTATTCTCATTTAATCAATATTAAATCAAACGGCTTCAAGTCAAAAAGGGAATACCAACAAGTGGTTCGTTTTAACCAATTTTATTTTAATCAAACTTTGGATTTAACAGTTGTGATTAGTGTCTTTGGAAAATCCGTGCAAGTAGGTGGCTCGGCAAGAGTGTCGTTTGATTATGTCATTGATGATCAAACCTCAATCAGTGGCGGTGTGATTGATTATATGGGTGGAGATTTGCCAGTATTCGAAGATATTAAGAATAATGATAGAATCTTTGCTAAAGTAAGCTTTCTTTTTTAAGATGATGATTGATTGCTGGATATTTTTATGAAAAAAGTTAACTGGTTATTATTTTTTTTATTAATAACATCCAATGCATCCTTTGCGTTTTGGAACGGCAACAATTGGGCGCTAAATTACAACAATCAGACAAATAATCCTTATTGGAGAGCTCCTTCAAGCGTTATGAATCATTACAATACTGCAAAAAATCCAAGCGTTTGGCTAAATGATACAAAACCTCGAGTTCAAAATAGGGTTAAGCCTAGTAATTGGCTAATACAAACTGATTTTTCTTCCACCTTGAAAGAAAACAAAACCTCGAGGCCTAATTTTACTATTGATAACGATGTTGGACAATACCGGAGAAATTTTTTTGGGGTAACGGGCGCAACTCACAACAAGCAAGGCCTCACGTTGTCTCCTGCAGCAGTTTCTACCTTAAGGGTTAATACTCAACAAGATTGAGGTAATGTCTATTTCTGATTATTAGAAATAGTTGCGTGAAGTTAAGTGAGAATTATTTTTCACTCTGTCATATTCATTGATTAAACTGGCAGCGTTTTTAACAAGATGGAGTAATAATCATGAAAAATAAAGTTCAATATGTGGTAGTTGTCTTTGGCGCTGTTGTAATAATGACAATTTTTACGCCCGCAATGTCTGTTGTGAGAAACTACATTGATGTGGTAGGCTCATCAACAGTTTATCCTTTTGCAACAGTTGTTGCTGAAATCCATGGTAAAAAAACAAGGAGCAAAACACCAAAGATTGAATCAACAGGTTCAGGAGGTGGTATGAAACTTTTTTGTTCGGGTAGGGGTATTAACACACCAGACATTACCAACGCCTCATGCCGAATAAAATATAGCGAGTTTAAAAAATGCCAAAAAAAATGGGGGTTAAAGATATTGTTGAGGTGAAAATTGGCTATGATGGTATTGCCATTGCAAACTCAAAACAAGCCCCTGTTTTTGACTTAACTCGTCGAGATTTATTCTTAACACTGGCAAAATAAGTGCCAAGTGGCAACAAGGGTGTGTTGATTGATAATCCTTATCTGAATTGGCGTGATGTTAATGCCAAGCTGCCAAACACTAGAATTTAAGTACTAGGCCCGCCACCGACTTCTGGGACAAGAGATGCTTTTGCAGAACCAATGGTTGTTAAGACTGCTATTGATGCGCAAACAACCATTGGTATTGTTTTTTCTGTTGTGTTTGAGGCTGTTCAATTTTTCAAGAGTGCACCTATTTCTGAATTTGTGTTTGGCACGTTACTGGAGTCTGCAAGAGGTAATTAGAGAAGGCCAAGTTGGCGGCTTTGGCTCTTTTTGTAGGCACATTGTTGATTTCTTTTATTGCCTTGCTGATTGCAGTACCTTTAGGACTAATGTCGGCTATTTACTTATCTGAATATGCGATAGATAAATTCAGGGCCTTTGCAAAGGCCCTACTTGAAATTTTGGCAGGCATTCCTACTGTGGTTTATGGATTCTTTGCTGCATTAACAGTTGCGCCATTTATTCGCGATATGGGAGAATCACTGGGTTTGCAACTAGCATCAGAAGGTGCACTTGCAGCTGGTATTGTGATGGGTGTTATGATTATTCCTTTTGTTTCGTCATTGTTAGATGATATTATTTGCGCCGTTCCTCAAACAATGCGTGATGGCTCTTATGCAATGGGTGCAACCAAGTCAGAAACTATTAGGCAGGTTATTATTCCAGCAGCATTGCCGAGCATTTGTTGGTGGTGTTTTGTTGGTGGCTTCACGCGCCATTGGTGAAACCATGTTTGTGGTGATTGTGGCAGGTTTATTTGCAAATCGCACACTAAATCCATTACAAGCAGTAACAACGGCCACTGCCTAAATAGTAACTCTATTGACAGGAGGTCAAGAGTTTGACAGTCCTAAAACATTAGCCGCTTTTGCATTAGGACTGGGACTAAATATTATTTCACTATATATGGTGAGTAAGTATCGTGAACAATATGAGTAGCAGTATATTATGCAAAAATCTGTCATGATTAATAACGAGATAATTAGAAAAAGGCTGGCTAAGCGTTATGCTAAAGAAAGGCGATTTCGCTTATATGGTGTTGCGTTTATCATTATTAGTATTGCCTTTTTGTTAACCCTACTGGTGAATATTTCACTTAATGGATTGCCTGTATTTCAACAAACCTATATCAATTTAGAAGCCAATCTTGATGAGGATATATTTGGCGTTATTTCAAATTCTAATGACAAATAATTTCTCCAAGGCAGTTATAGTAAAGCAATTAAAGCTTCTTTAAAGAAGCTATTTTTTAATGTTAAAGGTTAGGGGAAGAACAATAAAGCATTAAAGCAATTGGTGAGTAGTGGCGTTGCTTATCAGCTAAGAGATTTTGTTATGGACAACCCGAATATGATAACCACCCAGTCTTTTTGGTTTTTAGCCAAGGACGATATAGATGTGTTTATCAAAGGAGGGGTTGATAGGTCATTACCTGAAACGAATCGTCGTCTTAAAGATTTTCAATTGATTTGGATTGGTCAGTTACTGTTTGAGCAGCGATTAGAAAAACGCTTCAATTTTACTTTTTTACGCAGAGTGATTCTCGTGAGCCAGAACAAGCAGGTATTAAAGGTGCAGTGGTTGGGCCGTTATTAGTCATGTTGGTGACTATGTTGCTTTCATTTCCAATTGGTGTGTTGGCGGCTGTATATTTGGAAGAATTTGTACCGAAAAACAATAAATGGGTCGATATAATTAACATTAACAACCTTGCTGCTGTGCCTTCAATTGTTTTTGGTTTACTGGGGTTGGCAGTTTTTATTGGTTTGTTTGGTGTGCCTAGATCGGTGCCTTCGGTGGGCCGGTCTAGTGTTGACACTAATGACATTGCCCATGATTATTATTACTGCCAGAGCAGATTTAAAGGCAGTGCCTTATTCAATCCGTGAGGCAACATTGGCATTAGGGGCTTCTCGTGTGCAAATGGAGTTTCATCATGTTGTGCCTGCTGCTATGCCGGGTATATTGACAGGTGCAATTATTGGTATGGCGCAAGCGCTTGGCGAAACAGCACCACTATTAATGGTTGGCATGGTTGCTTTTGTAGCAGATGTGTCTCAAGGGGTTGCCGATCCATCAACGGTGCTACCTGTGCAAATATATTTGCAGTCAGACAGTTCCCTGGAGCGCGCTTTTATTGAAAGAATATATGCAGCAATTACAGCCCTAATAGGATTTTTGGTGATGATGAATTTTATTGCCGTGATTATGCGCAGAAGATTTGAAAAAAAAATACTAGGTTAGAATAATGATAAATAAACGCAACGAATTCGATGTAGAAATTAATGATACGAAAGGCACGCCCTTTATTGACAATGCTAAAATTTCAGCACGCAATGTTGATATTTTTTATGAGAAAAAACAGGCTATTTTTAACACCAGTATAGACATTGGGGAAAACAAAATTGTTGCTATGGGATCTTCTGGGTGTGGAAAATCAATCCTTCTAAGGTGTTTAAATCGAATGAATGACACTATTCAAAGTTGCCAAACAAGAGGTGAAATTAAATTAGACAATGAGGATATATACGTTCGACAACAAGATCCAGTTTTGTTGCGTGCCAGGGTTGGCATGGTGTTTAAAAATCCCAACCCTTTTTTCTAAATCTATTTATGATAATGTTGCATATGGTGCAAAGTTACACGGATTGACAAGTAATCAAGCAGAATTAGATGACCTGGTTGAGAAAAGCTTAACACGCGCAGGTCTTTTTAATGAGGTTAAAGATGATTTACACAAGCCGGGTATAGGGCTACCTGGAGGGCAACAACAGCGACTGTGTATTGCCAGAACCATTACCATAGACCCAGAAGTTATTTTAATGGACGAACCAACATCTGCACTTGATCCAATTACCACTGCTGTGATTGAGGAGTTAATGATTGAGTTAAGTAAAAAATACATCATTGTTATTGTGACGCATTCTATGCAACAAGCTGCTAGAGTCTCGCAGCAGCGTACAGCTTATTTTCATACGGGTCATTTGGTTGAGGTGAGCGACACAAGTACCGTATTTACCAATCCAGAATATCAACCAACAGAAAATTATATTACAGGCCGTTTCGGCTAGTTATAGGAGGGTACTATGGAGATTCAACAACACATATCACAACAATATAATCAGGACTTAAAAAGCATTAAGAGCAAGGTTATAAGTATGGGCAGCCTGGTTGAATTGCAGGTTAAAAATGCGATTTATGCATTGCTTAATCAAGATAAAGAATTGGTAAAAGAGGTGTCCATGTCTGATTATAAAATCAATAAAATGGAGATGAAAATTGATGCAGATTGTGCCAAGGTTTTTACAAAAAGGCAACTAGCTGCTGGTGATTTAAGGCTCGTTATTGCCGTGGTTAAAATTATTACTGATTTAGAGCGCATGGGTGATGAGGCTGAAAAAATTGGCCTTAAAGGAAGTGGCAGCCGAAATGCATGTCGAGCTTTCTAGTTTGGGAAACAAAGCGATGACTATGCCAAACATGGACACGTTAGACTCATTTGCTCGCATGAATGCCCTGCTAAAACGCTCTCAAAGCATCGTAAAAGGACTGCCATATGCCACTGTTGTGCTTAAAATGGTAACAATGAAATTGATTGGACTAATAAGCTATCTGGTCAATTATTAGGCATTAGCATGAAAGTTGATCGTGGATAGCGTATTGATGATTTAATTCGCTCTTCTGAGTTGTATAAATTGCTTATAACGCAAAGCAATCATGAGGTTTAAATTGAATCACCAAAAAATTCAGCTATTAAACTATCGTTAAGAGTTATTGTTATTAATGCTGATTTAAAATTGTTAATTGCGCGAGATATTAGTGAGAGAGCTCAAATTTTAGACATGCGTAAAAGTTTTATCTCTAATGTATCGGGTATGAGTTGCGCACGCCATTAACAGTCATTTCAGGCTACCTGGAGATGATGCAAGACAGCCATCTTTTGCCAGAAACACTATTTAAAGCTGTACAGTCATCTTATGAGCAGTCAGAAAGAATGGGCAATATTATTGAAGATCTTTTAACGCTTTCGCGCTTAGAAAGCACTAAGTTAGCCCATGAGGCGAGCACGGGAATTAATATGGAAAAGGTGATTAATCATATTTGTAGCGATGAAGGTGATTTAATTATTACAAAAATACCATCAAAGGCACTAATACTTGGCATTGAAACTGAAATTATTAGCCTTTGTTCTAATTTGATATTTAACGCAAAACGGCACATGCCAGATGGCACTAAAATTATTGTTAGCTGGCGCTAAGGGCCAGAAGGTGGGGCGTGTTTTGAGGTTCAAGACTACGGTTCTGGTATTCCTGTAAGACACTTAACACGATTAACTGAACGTTTTTACCGTATTGATAATAGATCTAGAGGTCAAAAAAAGTGGCACTGGTCTTGGATTGGCGATTATTCAACACACCGCCCAAAGGCATGGCGGCGTATTAGATATAAAAAGCGAACTTGGCAAAGGTTCTGTGTTTAACGTATGTTTTGCTAAAAGCAGCGTGATTTTTTAATATAACGACGCTAATTTATTCTGTAATTCTGTATCACATCGGCTTTTTTAGGCACTTTCTAAAATATATATTATAATATCATTGACTTCTAATATATTTACCATATAATACCCCCATCAAGACCACAAAGTCTGATACCTAAAACCCGCTTAACAATAAGAGCGTTAATACTTTTAAATTTGGAGATTAATATGAAAAAAATAATTGCGATTGCTACTTTAGTAGCGGCTACATCAGCATCAGCTGGTTTCTTTAACAATGGTTCAAACAACAACGGTTATGGCTATGGTAACGGTGCTAATAATTGGGGTCCTTTTGACGGCGGTTCTAACTTTGGCCCAATGAATGGCGGTTCTAACTGGGGTCCTTTTAATGGTGGCAACAACATGGGTCCTTTCAACGGCGGTTCAAATATGGGTCCTTTCAACGGCGCTAACAACTGGGGTCCTTTTTCAAACAACAACGACATGAACAACGATTCTGACTGGGGCTTCCATTACAACAACAAGAACAAAACTAAGAACATTTCTAATGCAACTGTTGATGGTCAATATGCAGGTACTGCTGATGCTAATGCTAAAGGTGTCGCTGATGCTTATGCCAAAGGCCAGGCTGATGCATTCGCTAAAGCACAAGCTGACGCTTATGCTAAAGGTTATGCAGATGCTAAAGCTAATGCATCAGTTGACAGTCGTGATCAAGTGATTGCTAAGTAAAGACTTGGCCAATTGACTGCTGGGTTAATCTAGTAGTTTAAGGTTAAATAAAGACCGCCCTTTGGGGTGGTTTTTTTATGTCTGAAAAAATAATAATACTGAATATTTTTGTATGACTTGTTTGATAAACGGCAGGTATAAAATAATATAGGGGCTAAATTTAGCAGAAAAAGTCTTTTAGATGGAGTAAGGTTACATTTTTTTAAATAAGTTAATATGGTTACGACTTACTGATAATGCGGTGTCATCATCTAAATGAACCATCAATTTATCCTGTTTGTTTTTGGATATTTTGCTAATAAATTCTAAGTTTACAATGGTGCCGCGATGAATAGTCCAAAAGTAATTTGGGTCTAATTGGTTAATCAATAGTTTAATGCCGGTATTGATTAAATATGCTTTATCTTGGGTGTAAATATTAGTATATTTGTCTTGTGGTTTAAAGTATTTAATGTCTTTAACATTGATTAAAAATATGACACCTTTGGCATCAGTAGCTTTAATCCAAAGCAAATATTTCGTGTTACCATCACTGAGTTTTTGCTTGATTTTTTCAAGCGCTTCTTGGTTTTCTAAACGATTGAAATATAGCCAAGCAATAACAATGGCAATTACCCCGAAGAACAAACTGATATAAACAAATGTATAATTTAAGGCGGTGTCAAAAATTAATTCATGTCCAATAAAGGCAATTATCCCGCCTAGTACGAACCTTGTCAGGCTATACATTACTATCTTAGTAATGTTTTGCGAATAACGCCCATAAGGAATGAAAAAATTACTTGTCATCATGGATAAACCAATGCTGTGTGAGATAAATAGTAATGAGATAAAAGATGCGTGGCTAGAAAGTGCGAATACCAGTAGGGTAATTAGTGTATTAAAAACTAAAGTGGCAATAATAAATAGGAATAAGTTTATTGTTCATATTTGTAACGCCGTATTACACAGGCTAGTTCCACTGACTAAAGCCAGTTAAAGGTTTTAAAAATTTAATTTCAATTTCTCTGCACTGGAAGTTCTGTCAGACAGGTGTGTATCAAAAGCGGGCATTGTCATTTTTTGCTTATGTTTTTCTAGCAAACGCTTGGCGGTGTCTACCATTTTTCCTAAGTGGGATATTTTTCCTTCAATTTGAATATCAATAGTTTGAAGAATTTCCTTATTTGTGCCTTGCCAGCCTATAAGCCACGGTTTAATTTTAAGGTTTTGATTGAATGCTGTTATCCACTTATCTTGTTTGGCAAATGACAGATGTGGAAATACCAAACTGCTTAATGCTAAAGTGCTGGTTGATTTTATAAATTCTCTTCTGTTCATCGTACTAGCACCACGTCAAGATTAATGGTTTCTTTGTTATCATTAATAACAAAACTAGCTTCTGAAAATGTTGGTTTGCCAAAATTACCAATAACATTATTTGAAAACCCATAGCCTTCATTTGGTGCACCAAAAAAATTAGTACCTAGCGTATTATTATCTTCATCGTGAAATATAGAAAGGGCATAAGTGTCAGGTTCAACGCCATTAATGATAATTTTATGACTCAAGGCCGATACTTTTTTCTAGCACTAAAAATGCTATTTGACTTGTCGTTTTTATCATAGGTATCTTCAGTGTCAAGCGCAATTGATAGTCGACCTATGATAGGTTTGATATTGTTAATGGTTGCTTCAATATTAGTAGCATAGGATAATGTTGAACCGAACAACAATATAGGTATTATTTTCTTCATTTCATTCTCCTTTATTTGAAAAATGATAGTCTAATTGCTTTGTTTCATTGTTTGAAACAAACAGATAAAGGGTTGTTTTTAGAGATCTTTGACCGGATAAACTGGGCGGTCTCCTGTCTTTGGCGTTATTTGTGTATTTGTGCGTAACAAACCAAGACATGGGTAGAAACTATGTTCTGGGCGGCAAGGCGAATAACCGCCTTTTAATCAGTATTAACCTTGAATTTGTGCCATAACTTCATCGGCAAAGTTTTCTTCTTTCTTTTCAATACCTTCGCCAACCTCAAATCGCACAAAAGACTTAACTTGTGCATTGTTTGATTGTGCAAGTTTGCCTATTGTTGTGTCAGGGCCTTTAACAAAAGATTGTTCATATAACGTTACTTCACTCACAAGTTTTTTCATACGACCAACAATCATTTTTTCAATGATACTGTCTGGTTTTCCTGATTCCTTGGCCTGCTCAATAAAGATTGCTTTTTCCCTTTCTAAAAGGTCTGTCGATAGTTCTGCTTCAGTAATACATTCTGGTTTGGTGGCAGCAATATGCATTGCAATGTCTTTTGCTAGCGTTTCATCACCACCTTCTAGCACTGTTACTACAGCAATACGCTCGCCATGTTTGTACGCACCAATGACGCCACTATCAGTTGTGATTGTTTGTACGCGCCTGATTGCAATATTTTCACCTACTTTTGCAATGATGTCCTCACGCGCTTTTTCTAGTGAGTCGCCATTGTCTAGCGTTTGAGATAAAAATTCTTCGATATTAGCGGGTGTTGTTTTAAGTGCTAGCGCACCAAGCATATCAACAAAATCAATAAAGGCATCGCCCTTGGTAACAAAATCAGTTTCAGAATTAACTTCTAAAATGGTGACTGTTTTCTTGTCAGTGCTAATGTTAATTTTAACCAAACCTTCAGCTGTAACACGACCTGATTTTTTAGCAGCTTTAGCAGTGCCAGAGGTGCGCATTAAGTCAATAGCTGCTTCTATGTCGCCATGGGTTTCAGTTAAGGCCTTTTTGCAGTCCATCATGCCTGCACCCGTTCTTTGCCTTAATTCTTTAACTAAAGAGGCTGTAATTGCCATAATTAATCTCCTGTTTGTGTTGCATCTTTACCACCCGTAAGCAGTAAAGGCGTATTAATCAATGCGTTGAATTATGCAAGCTTTTCGATAATTTTTGCCTTAGTGTCGGCACTATTAATAGCTACGTCCTGTGTTTCAGCGTAAGCAACTAAGTCAGTTTTTTTCATTGTATTAAGGACTGTTTTATTTAGTGTTTCAGGCTTGTTGTCTTCCTTATCCTTAACAGGCGCTTTAGTAGCCTCTTCTTTTATTGGCGTTTGTTCAACAGGCGTTTTTTTGGCGGCCAGTTTTTTAGTTTCTGATTTTTTGACCGAAACCTTTTTCTCAATTGATGTGCCAGTAGCAGCCTTGGCTTCTAAAATAGCATTTGCAATTTCTCTTGCGTAATAACCAATTGCTCTAATGGAGTCATCATTGCCAGGGATAACATAATCAATACCTTCAGGGTTGTGATTGGTGTCTACAATGCCAATAATGGGTAAGTGTAGTTTTTTAGCTTCTGCAACTGCATTTTTTTCAACACCAATGTCAATTACAAAGACAACATCTGGAATGCCGCCTAAATTTTTAATACCACCAAGACTACGCTCTAGTTTTTTCATTTCACGCGTCATCATCAGAGCTTCTTTTTTGCCAAATTGATTAAAATTCTCTTCAGCTAAAAACTCAAGGTCTTTTAAGCGTTTAATAGAGGCTTTAATGGTTTTGTAGTTTGTCATCATGCCGCCTAACCAGCGGTGATTAACATATGGCATGCCACAACGTATGGCTTCTTGTTTGATGATATCGCTCGCCGCTCTTTTTGTGCCTACAAATAAAATTGATCCACCGTCTGCTGTGGTTTTGCTTGCAAAATTAAGCACATCATTAAACAGGGGCAGTGTTTTTTCTAGGTTGATAATATGAACACCGTTACGAGTGCCATAAATAAAGCGTTCCATTTTTGGGTGCCAGAAACGAGAACGGTGACCAAAATGTACACCAGCTTCTAGCATTTTTTTCATTGACGTTTTTGCCATTATATTTTCTCCAAGGGTTAAATAAAGCACCTATTGACACCTTCTTCCACAACTTCTACCAGCCAACTCTTTTGTAAGAGCACCCTGACTAATATGTCGAGCTGTGTGATACATTAATAAAAACTGAACTTGCCATTTCAAGAAAAGCGCAATTCAATAATTTGGTTTTTGCAAAAACCATAAAAGCAGAGATTATACCTAAGGGCTAGGTTGCATACGATGATATTTCCTATCTCTAAAATAGGCATGATTTACCTTTTAAAACCAAATGGTGATATTTTGTTAATTGCCGTTGTTATACATAAAAGTCTTGGATTAAATAATAATTTAAGTTCTTGTTAGTAGCGGTTCATTCAAATCAAACCTTGAGGAGGGAGAGGTGAATAAATATATTGTTTGGTTAAAGTCAGTAGGCATCAAAGATGTTAACTTGGTGGGTGGTAAAAACACCTCATTAGGAGAGATGATTATTGGCTTGTCAAAACAAGGTGTGCGTGTTCCCAATGGATTTTCAACGACAGTTGGTGCCTTCCAAGATTTTTTAAAACACAATAAGTTAAAACTTAAAATTGATGCCGTATTGGCAACACTGGATATTAATGATATTGATGCATTAAGCACAACGGGTAAGCAAATTAGAACCTGGGCGATGGAAGGCGCTTTTCCTAAAGTATTGCATGAGGCTATTGTCAAGGCACACCAACAATTTGAAAGTGAATTAGGCAAACAAGCAACTTTTACAATGCGATCTTCTGCTACAGCTGAAGATTTACCAGAGGCTTCATTTGCTGGGCAGTAAGAAATCTACCTTAATGTTGGCTCAATTGATATGATATGAATATCAATTAAAAAAGTATTTGCATTACTTTACAATGATAGGGTAATTTCTTATCGTGTGCATCAAAAATTTGAACATGAGGCGGTTTTTTATCTGTAGGTGTTTTTTTCAGCAAACGGTGCGTAGTGATGTTGCCTCTAGCGGCGTTATGTTTACCCTAGATACTAAATCAGGCTTTAAGGATGCGTTGTTTATTACCTCAGCTTATGGATTAGGGGGCTATTGTGCAAGGGGGGCGGTCAAACCCGGATGAGCTTTACGTTTATAAGCCTGCTTTGGCGCCTGGTAAATAGGCAATACTTAGTCCAAATCTTGGATCTAAAGCAATTTAAGATGACCTATGCCTATAATAACTTAAAAGACACGGTTAAGCATTGAGTCAGTGTCTCAAAAAACAGTAGCGTGAATTTAGCTTGAATGACCAACAAGTACAAGAGTTAGCTGCTTATGCGGTATTGCTTGAAAAGCATTATGGCAGGTCCATGGATATTGAATGGGCGTTAGATAGCAATGATAAACAACTTTATATTGTACAAGCACGTCCAGAGATGGTTAAAAGCCAAGAACACAATATACACCAAGTAGATCGTTATCAGCTAAAACAACACGCCCCAGTGTTGGTTGAAGGTAGGGTTATTGGATAGCGTATCGGCTCAGGTACAGTAAATATTATTAATGATATCTCAGGGACGGACAAGGTAAAATATGGTGATGTGCTAGTCACAGATATGACCGACCCTGATTGGGAGCCTGTAATGAAAAGAGCCTCATCCATTATTACCAATCGTGGGGGGCGAACTTATTATGCAGCCATTATTGCTCGTGAGTTAGGTGTGCCTGCTGTTGTTGGCACTGGAAATGCAAGCACAATACTCACCAATGGCGAGTCTGTGACTGCCTCTTGTGCTGAGGGAGGTACGGGCTATGTGTATCAAGCGTTACTGGATTTTGAACATACCAAAACTCAAATTGATATATTAGCAAAAATTCCAGTAAAAATTATGCTTAATATCGGTAATCCAGGCACGGTATTTGATTTTTCCAATATTCTTAATGCTGGCGTAGGACTCGCAAGGCTAGAATTTATTATTAACAACACGATTGGCACTCACCCAAAGGCATTATTAGAGTTTGAACAACAGTCTGAACAAGTGCGTTTAGAGATTGAGCGCAGAACCTCTGGCTATACAACCCCAGTGGGTTTTTATATAGAAAAACTAGTGGAAGGCATTGCTACTATTGCAGCGGCTTTTGCGCCAGGCCTGTGTTATTATTCGCATGTCTGATTTTAAGTCAAATGAGTATGCTAATCTTTATGCGGGTGGGTTTGTATGAGTCTAAAGAAGAAAACCCAACGCTTGGACTTTTCGTGGTACAGCGTGCTATATTTCAACCGAGTTTCGTGGTTGTTTTGAGCTGGAGTGTTAGACCATCCGTAAAGTTCGTAATGATATGGGGTTAAATAACATACAAATTATGATTCCGTTTATACGCACTGTTAGCGAAGTATCTGCAGTTATTGAACCACTAAAGGAAAACGGCCTGGAGCGAGGCAAAGAGGGTTTGTGTATTATCATGATGTGTGAGTTGCCTGCCAATGCAATATTGGCTAAGCAACTTTTAGAATATTTTGACGGCTTTTCAATTGGCTCAAACGACATGACGCAACTTACGCTTGGCATGGATCGTGATTCAGCACTGATAGCACATGAGTTTGATGAGCGCAACCCTGCGGTGAAAGCCATATTAAGTATGGCAATTGAAGCTTTGCCCATGCACAAGGTAAATATGTAGGCATTTGTGGCCAAGGTCCTTCTGATTTTTCAGCGTGGTTATTACAGCAAAAAATCTCCAGTATCTCTTTAAACCCTGATACAGTGTTGCAAACTTGGCGCAGTTTGGGGAATCTTTAAATTTGAACACGAAGCGAGTTGTTTGTTTATCTCTGACCGTATTGGCATTATATCAGAAACGCTAGGGCGTAGTTAATTTGCTCAAATTGAATTTAAAACCACTACCTTGGCTTTTATTGATACGCTAGGAAAAACCAAAAAAGTGGTCAATAAAATTAATCATAATTGCCAAGTAAATGATGAGCCATTGCTGATTTTAGCACGCAAGTAAACCAAAAACATTGTGACTTATTAGCTCAGAGTAATGGCATATTGTTTGACTTGTTTGACATTTTCATCTCTAAAATGGAAGCAGCCTTGCACAGTAAATCCTTGCATACAACAGGGCTTGCACATACAGTAGTGCATGGCGACAGTAATTATTTTAATAAAACTAATAGTGTTAACTTTGTGCTTAATAGTGATAAGGGTATTAATGCATAAAAATTATGCTACTACTGATGTTATATTGATAGGTGTTTCACGCTCAGGAAAAACCACAGCTTGCTTGCTACTGGTATTACAATACGGTATTTACGCTACAAATTATCCACTAATTGAGCAAGATTTGCATACCGAGTGCTTGCCTGAATCTTTACAGGCGTGCAGACACAAAATTGTTTGGGTTAATGATTAACTCTACACGTTTACATAAAATCCGCAGTAAGCGTAATAGCCACTACATGGCATTATCTCAATGCAAAAAAAGTTCGTTGCGCGCAAGATGTGTTTGGTACTAATCAGATTATCTTTGTTGATATTAGCCAAATATCTATTGAAGAAATTGCCGCCAATATCGTTAATAATCTAGGCCTAATAACGTCGTTTAAGGCCTAGATTATTAGTTAGGCTTTTGCTAATTCTATGCGCATAGCATCAATGGTTGCCTTGTAATCTTCAGTATTGAAGATTGCAGAGCCAGCAACAAATGTATCTGCACCAGCTTTAGCCACTTCACGAATGTTGTCAATTTTTACACCACCATCAATCTCTAAACGAATGTCCCTGCCACTTGCATCAATCAGTTTTCTAACTTTGTGGCATTTTTCCAATGTATGAGGAATGAAAGATTGCCCGCCAAAACCAGGGTTAACTGACATTAATAAAATCATGTCTAGTTTGTCCATGACATTTTCTAGTACGTGTAGTGGCGTTGCGGGGTTAAATACTAAGCCAGCTTTGCACCCTCCCTCTTGAATTAGGCCTAATGTTCTGTCAATGTGCTCTGATGCTTCTGGATGAAAAGTGATATATGATGCGCCAGCTTTAATAAAATCAGGAATAATTCTATCAACGGGTTTCACCATTAAGTGGACATCAATTGGTGCACTAACGCCATGATTTCTAAGCGCTTCACACACCAAAGGGCCAATTGTTAAATTTGGCACGTAGTGATTGTCCATGACGTCAAAGTGGACGATATCTGCGCCATCTTTAAGCACATTGTCAACTTCTTCGCCCAGTCTGACAAAGTCTGCCGCAAGAATCGAAGGGGCAATAAAATTAGTTTGTTTCAAAGGTTTCTCCTTGTGAGTGTTAATCTTGTTATTATTTTACTTAAATGTTAATAAACTATTACCAGTCATTTCATCTGGTTTTTCAATATTCATCATTGCTAATAAGGTTGGTGCAATGTCTGATAATGCGCCTTTTTCTGGCTTGGCAACGTCTGCTTTACGCTTACTAACAAAGATTAATGGCACCGGGTTGTTGGTGTGTGCTGTATGCACCTCATGTGTTTCTGGGTTAACCATTTGTTCTGCATTGCCATGATCAGCGGTGATTAGCATTTCGCCACCAATGGCAAACATAGCTTTATGAATAATACCTAGGCAACTATCAACTGTTTCAACAGCTTTAATAGTGGCGTCTAATTTACCAGAATGACCTACCATATCAGTGTTGGCAAAATTGCAAATAATTAAATCATATTTTTGACTTTCAATGCTTTCAACCAGTGCATCAGTGAGTTCAAAAGCACTCATTTCAGGCTGTAAGTCATAAGTGGCAACATCAGGTGAAGGAATTAGTATGCGGTCCTCGCCATTAAAAGCTTGTTCGACGCCACCATTGAGGAAAAAAGTGACGTGTGCATACTTTTCAGTTTCAGCAATTCTAAGTTGGGTCATGCCTAAATTTGATAAATATTTACCTAAAACGTTATTCAGTTTAGAAGATGGATAAACCACCGGTAGGTTAAAGTCTTTTTTGTATTCAGTCAGGCAGACAAATTGTGTTGGGACGAATGTTCCACGTGAAAACCCTTGAAAATCTTCATCAGTGAAAGCGCGTGTAATTTGCCTAGCACGATCTGCGCGATAATTCATAAAAATTAACACGTCGCCTTTTTTAATTGAAGTTGGTGCTTTAACCGAGGTTGATTGAATGAATTCATCGGTTTCACCGCGCGCGTATGCCAATTCAACAGCATGCAGGGCAGATTGGGCTAAAAACTTCGCCTTGCCTTTGGCGATAAGCTCATAAGCACAACGAATGCGTGACCAGCGATTGTCTCGATCCATTGAAAAGTATCGACCAATAATGCTAACAACTTCTCCTGTACCAAGGGCAGCCATTTTGTCTTCAAGTTTTTGAATGTATTTTTCAGCACTTTTTGGCGCACAATCTCTGCCGTCTGTAAATAGATGTAAGTAGACGTTTTTACAGCCTTGTTTGTGTGTCATTTCTAACATAGCGTGGATTTGTTCTTCGTGCGAGTGTACCCCGCCATCAGATAAAAGCCCCATAATATGAACTGCCTTGTTATTGTCATTTGCGTATTCTAATGAGTTTTTTAAGATTGGGTTTCTAAAGAAGTCGCCATTTTGAAGTTCGTTATAAATGCGAGTAAAGTCTTGTTTCACAATGCGTCCTGCGCCCAGATTAAGATGCCCCACTTCTGAATTTCCCATTTGCTCGCCAGGCAGGCCAACGTCTTTGCCACTGGTGTGGATTAAAGAGTGTGGGAAGGTTTGGTTTAATTTGTCCCAAACTGGGGTATTTGCTAGTGCAATAGCATTATTTTGGGTGGTTTCAGAATGCCCCCAGCCGTCTAGAATTAATAATAATTTTGTTTGTTTTTTAGATTGCATTAGTAATGATCTGTACCAAGGTTAAATAAGTTTATACATTAAACAGAAAGTGTATCACATCGCCATCTTGAACAATATATTCTTTGCCTTCTGAGCGTAATTTTCCAGCCTCTTTTGCACCTTTTTCACCACCAAACTCAATAAAATCAGAAAATGCAACGGTTTGGGCGCAAATAAAGCCTTTTTCAAAATCACCGTGAATTTTTCCAGCGGCTTGCGGGGCGCTATCACCAGTGTTAATTGTCCATGCACGTACTTCTTGTACGCCAGCGGTAAAATACGTTTGTAGCCCTAATAATTGATATCCTGCTTTAATTAATCTGTTCAGCCCTGATTCGCTTTGCCCCATTTCAGATAGAAACTCTTGCTTTTCGTCTTTGTCTAATTCGGCAATTTCAGTTTCAGTTTCAGCACAAATGGCGACAGTTTGCGCATTTTCGCTGTGGGCGAATTTTTCTATTATTTCCAAGTGAGAGTTATCAACAAAGCCGTCTTCGCTTATATTGGCAACGTATAAGACAGGCTTAATAGTGAGCAGTTGAAAGCCTTTTAGTAGTTTTAATTCTTCCTCATCAAACGAGAGTGTGTGGACGCTGTTTCCTTGTTCAAGTACAAGCAATATTTTTGCCAATAGATTTTTAAGAGGGATGCCATCTTTTTGACCCGACTTGGTGTTTTTAAGGGCTCTTTGATACAGTTTTTCAACCACATCTAAGTCAGCTAAAATAAGCTCAGTGTTGATGATTTCAATATCATCAAGTGGTGAAACCTTGCCAGATACGTGAATAATATTATCATCATCAAAGGCACGAACGACGTGGATGATGGCGTCTGTTTCACGGATGCTGGTTAAAAATTGATTGCCTAATCCTTCGCCTTTTGAAGCGCCTTTGACCAATCCAGCAATGTCAACAAACTCCATTGTGGTGGGTAGAATTTTTTGAGGACTAACAATTTTTGCCAACTCCTCTAAGCGCGAGTCATTAATAGGCACAATACCAACATTTGGCTCAATCGTACAAAAAGGGTAGTTGGCAGATTCAATGCCAGCTTGAGTTAATGCATTAAATAAGGTTGACTTTCCAACATTTGGCAGACCAACTATACCGCATTTAAATCCCATTTTTTATCATTCCTCTAAATTGTTTATTCTTTTGTATGTAAGGTTTTCATAGCTTTATCAAAGTTGCCTTTAATTATATCTTCAATGACTTGCAATGAATCACTCAAAGCGGTTTGTATTTTTTCTAATTCGTTCTTGCTGGGCGCATGTAGTACAAAACTAGCCACCTGTGATTTATCACCAGGATGGCCTATGCCAACTCTCAGTCGGTGAAATGCTTTAGTGCCAAGGGCTTTAATAGTGTCTCTTAAGCCATTATGCCCGCCATGCCCGCCATTAGATTTAATTTTTGCAATACCAGGGTTGATGTCTAGCTCATCATGCACAACCAATATTTCATTGGTATTAATTTGATAAAAATTAGCAATGCCTTGAATAGATTGTCCTGAGCAATTCATAAATGAAGTAGGCTTGAGCAATCGAATGTTGTGGCCAGATATATTAATTTGGGCAACTTCGCCGAAAAACTTTGCTTCTTTTTTAAAATTACCAGTGTACAGGTGTGCTAAAGTCTCACAAAACCAAAACCCTACGTTATGACGATGAGACTGACAGTCTTTGCCCGGGTTACCTAGGCCCACAACTAGTTTTATCGTCATGTTAGTTCAGTTTAAATTATGAAACTGATTTGTCTTTATCAGTATCATTGTTTTCGGTATTTTCATCGTCAGCACCTTCAGCGACAACAGGAGAGGCTTCTTCTTCAATTTTGGCCATTTTTCTAGGCTCTTGAACGGCAACAACGCTTTGATCGCGTGCTTCAATATCGCCATGTGTTAGTGCGGTAATAACCACGCCTTTTGGCATGTTAAGACCTGTCAAACTAATATGTTCGCCCATTGCGAGGTTGCTGATGTCTACATCAATAGCGTGAGGCAAGTCTGTTGGTAAGCAAGAAACCCCAACTGAAGTAACAAATTGGTTAAGAATTGCACCTAGACGCATTGCTTCGTTATCTTCCTCGCCATTAAAGTGTAGAGGGATGCTAGTGACAATAGCTTGTTTTAAGTTGATACGTAGAAAGTCAACATGAGTGACGATGTTTTTAGCAGGATGGCGTTGTAGATCTTTAATAATCACAGCCTCTTTTTTCTTATCAACCACTAGATCAAGCACTGAAGTGTAAGATTCCTCGTTTTCTAATAGGTGGGTAATTTCAAAAACATCTAGGGTGATATTGCTAGGGGCTTTGCCAGCGCCATAAACAATGGCAGGGGCTTTATGATTGCGACGTAGGCGGCGGCTCGCACCCTTACCTTGATCATTTCTTGTTAAAGCGTTAATTGTTAAACTCATGTTGATACTCCAAAAAATAAAAAAACACCGCAATGGGCGCCACACAAAAGATATATTTTGCGACCAAACATATCAAGAGGGCTATTTTACCCGAAAACCTAATCAAAAGTAAAACAACAAATTTTCTATGTTGGGATTAAGAAAACTACCTATCTAGACTTGAACCAAAATATCAAAGCAATAACACTACTGAGCAAACTTGGTAGCCAAAATTCATTAACCGCTAAAATGCCACTAAGAATAGCCAAAGCGCCAGCAAAAATAGCATAAATTTGCCTGTTTGCATTGTCTTTGAGTTGGTTAACAATACTATCGGTTTGCTGAGCATGAAGAGGTCCAATGTCTTTTATTTTGTTTAATTGCTTGAGCGCATTAATGGTCAAGGCAGGCAACTCTGGAATATCTTTCAGGAGTTGTGGCACTTGGTCTTTTATTTTTTCAAAGGTATTTTTCACACTGTATTTCTCTTTAACTAAATCTTCTAAAAATGGTTTTGCAGTTGTCCATAAGTCGAGCTGTGGATACAACTGCCTGCCAAGCCCTTCAATATTTAATAAGGTTTTGTCTAATAATAACAGTTGTGACTGAATAGTGATGTCAAAATTTTTAGCCTCTTGAATAAGTTCAAGTAATACCTGACCAAAAGAGATTTCACCTAGAAGCTTCTCAAACATCGGTTCACAAATTCTTTTAACGGCAGCTTCAAAGGCAGATATGTCTGTTGTTGGGCTTATCCAGCCAGAGTCAATATAAGTTTGTGCTACTTTTTTATAATCTTGGTTGAAAAAAGCCAGAAAAATATCCGCTAGAAGGTCTTTGTCAGCTTCAGTAAGCGTGCCCATGATGCCAAAATCAACCCCTATATATTGTCCATTAGTACTGACAAAAATATTACCAGGGTGCATATCAGCATGGAAAAAATTATGCTTAAAAACCTGGGTGAAGAAAATAATCACACCTTCTTCTGCCAATCGTTTCATGTCAATATGATTGGCTTTTAGTTGTTTAATGTCACCTA
This sequence comes from Abyssogena phaseoliformis symbiont OG214, assembly GCF_016592595.1. Taxonomy (NCBI): domain Bacteria; kingdom Pseudomonadati; phylum Pseudomonadota; class Gammaproteobacteria; species Abyssogena phaseoliformis symbiont. Next base: position 1,518,283 of record NZ_AP012977.1, on the reverse strand, counting down.
CTGGAATACCATGAATGCGCTCAGTGGTTAGAATGTTCTTATGGCACAAGCTTGGGTAAACTTTTGGAATGTAAAGCAAACTGGAATTTTTAAAATTTTTGCCAATTCTTAAACAGTTTTTGGCTTCAATGCGCATGTCTAGTTCATTCAAAATAATGCCTTCGAACTCTGCTACAATTTCTATAGGACGTAGTTTTTTACTAATCGGATGTTTATTAAATAGCCTTGCTAAGGTGTACATTAGTTTAATATCACGCCTGATGGCTTTATCGATATCAGGTCTGACAACCTTAACCACCACTTCATTATCATCATTTGTTAGTGCGGTGTGCACTTGAGCAATTGAGGCTGAGGCTAGAGGCTTAATATCAAAGCGTTTAAATAAACTTTCAGTGGGTGCACCTAATGATTGTTCAATAATTTGCTTGGCCTTTATTGGGTCAAAAGCGGGACAACTGTCTTGCAATTTTTCTAATTCATCGCCAATATCCCCTGGTAGTAAATCACGCCTAGTAGAGAGCGTTTGCCCAAATTTGATAAATATGGGCCCTAGCTCTTCTAGTGCTAAGCGAATACGTTGGCCTCGTGTGTATTTTTTAATGGGGAAGTAATGCCAAGGAATGAGATACACCAAAGGCTTGAAGCTTTTCAGTAGTGGTGTTGATAGCACCAAAGAATCAAGACGATAGCGCATCAAAACACGAGAAATTTTAATAAATCTTAGAAGGCTGTGCATGGCTAACTGTTTTTATGTTTGTATCGTTCAGATTTAATTGGATTGATTAACAAGGTAGACAGCCTGTTTTTAATTATCTCAAGCAGGTTGTTTGATTGTGCACCGGTATGGTTGAATTTTTTTGTTAGCTTTCCAAGTTGGTTGGCAATTATATCACCTGTGTATTTTGATGCTATTTCTTCAAGGTCAATATCGACTTCTTTTAGTAAACCAACCAATAATTGAGCAGTTTTAACATCACCATGAATATTAATTTTATCTTGTCTAAGCAGCTCAGTTAGGTCTTTACCTTGGAACAAGGATATAAATACTATAGGTTTGAGCTTAATATTAACGTTTGTGGGTTTGTCAGTGGCAGACAAAACAAATATTCGATTATTGGCACATACAAAGTGCACGTCCAATGGTAAATCCTGCAAAGAAAAGCCAATCGTTTTGCCATTAAGCACGCCAATGTCAACTTTGCTGTTAATGATTAAGTGGTTTAATGCTTGCTCAAGAATAACGGCTTGTTTATGCCAAAAAATTGCAAAGGGCTGCATCGGGCTTTATACTTTGATACCTTTATGCAAGGCAACAATGCCGCCTGATAAATTATGATATTCACAAAAGTCGAATCCGGCGTTCAGCACCATGTTTTTAAGGGTTTCTTGGTCTGGATGTTTGCGGATTGATTCAGCTAAATATTGATATGAGGCTTCGTCACCAGCAATAATACCACCGAGTTTTGGCATAATATTGAACGAATAAAAGTCGTATAATTTTTTTAATAATGCAGAGTCGGTTGTTGAAAATTCTAAAATCAACAAACAGCTACCAGGCTTCAAGATACGATACATTTCTTTGAGTGCTTGGTCTTTATCAGTCACGTTTCTAAGACCAAAGGCAATGCTGACACAATCAAATGTATTGCTATCAAAGGGTAGGTATTGCGCATTGAGTTGCACAAAATCAACCCCAAAAATACCTTTATTGGTTAAGTTTTTACGGCCTTCATTCAGCATAGCAGCGTTAATATCGCTTAGTATGACCTGCCCATTATCACCTACTTTTTTCCTAAATTCAATGGCTAAATCACCCGTTCCACCAGCAATGTCTAGTACTTTGTCGCCAGCCTTAACATTACTTGAAGCAATCGTATAACGCTTCCAAAGGCGGTGCGCACCAAAGGATAAGACATCGTTCATTAAGTCATATTTACTTGCGACAGAGTTAAAAACATCCCTAACCAAACTTTGTTTGTCGTTTGTGGCAACCTGCTTGAATCCAAAATGTGTGGTATTTTCCATGATTATTTTTTAGGATAATCTCTAAAATCAGCCCCTGTGTAGATTTGTGTGGGCCTGAAAATGCGGTTATGCCCAACTTGTTCGTGCCAATGAGCTGTCCAGCCAGCAGAACGAGCCATGGCAAAAATAGGCGTAAAGTGTGTTTGTGGAATTTTGAAAATTTCAGCATATAAAATGCCTGAGTAAAAATCTACATTTGGATAAACACCTTTGCTTGATAGCAATTCTTCACAAATTCTTTCTACCTCTAGTGCAGTTTCAAAGCGTTTAGAAAGACGCATGTTAGATTTTTTGATATAGGCCTCAATCATGGCTTGTAAAATACTTGCGCGAGGGTCTTTAATGCTATATTCTCTATGCCCCATACCCCAAATGACTTGTTTGTTTTCTAGGCGGTTTTTAATATAACCACGAGCATTTTTAGCATCGCCAATTTCATCCAACATTTTAAGCACATCTTCATTTGCACCACCATGTAAGGAGCCTGCTAAAGTGCCAACTGCAGCCGAAATCGAAGCAAATGGATTAGCAAGCGTAGAAGCGGTTACCATGGCAGAAAAAGTTGAGGCATTAATGGTATGTTCTGCATGCAGAATTAAACAGGCATCAAAAAGCTTGACAATATCATCATCAGGCTCTTCTCCAAAGGACATATATAGAAAGTTCTTAGCGTAGGACATTCCCCTGCTGGGAGGAATGGGGTCATAACCAGCACTAATGCGTGCCCACATTGCCACCAGAGTGCTCATGTTAGAAATAATTTTAGTCAACGCACTTTGTGTATAGATAGAGTCTGGGTTTTGTGCGTCTGCACCAGGATAGAATGTTGCCATAGCGGCAATGGCAGTTTGTAAAACATCCATCGGATGTCCATTGGTAGGCAAAGACCACATCATAGAACGGATGTTGCGCTTTACTTCATAACGTTTGTGTAAAACATGTTTAAAGTTATCTAGTTTGTTTTTGTCTGGTAGTTCTCCATCTCGAAGTAGCATAGACACTTCTTCAAAAGAGGCGTGTTTAACCAAGTCCTCAATTGAGTAGCCACGATAAGCCAAAATACCATTTTTTCCATCAATAGAAGAAACAGAAGATTCTGTTGCAGGAACACCTGCCAAGCCCGGGATATATTCAATCATAATTTATACCGAAAAAGATGAACCGCAACCACAAGTGGTTTTAGCATTTGGGTTGTGGATAATAAAGCGTGCGCCTTGTAAGTCTTCTAAATAATCAACGGTTGCACCAATTAAGTATTGATAACTCATGGGGTCAACGACTAATTGTACGCCACTGTTATCAACGCTTGAGTCACCCTCTTTGTAGGTTTCGTCAAAAGTAAAACCATAGGAAAAGCCAGAACAACCACCGCCTGTAATATAAACACGTAAATGCAAGTTGTTATTTTTTTCCTCTTCAATGAGTATTGATACTTTTTTAGCCGCATTGTTGCTAAAAGTAATGTCTGCTTTTTCTAAAACTTGTCCTGTTTCCATATTACTCCCCTATGGCAATAAGCCAATTTGTTCCAATCCTAAGCCTTCATCAAGTCCAAACATGAGGTTCATGTTTTGTATGGCTTGTCCTGAGGCGCCCTTACCTACGTTATCAATAACCGTCATAATAATAAGTTTGTTGTTTGATTTTTGAATACCAATATGGCAATTATTCGTGCCTTTAACTGATTTGGTTTGTGGATAAATGCCAATTGGCAATATATGAACAAATTTGTTGTCTTGGTAGTGATTTTCAAACAATTCTTGTGCATCGATATCCTTTGTTAAATCAACGTAAACACTGGCAAGCATGCCCCGAGTCATAGGTACCAGGTGTGGGGTAAAGATAAAATCCACATCTGTATTTGCAATGTCTGTTAGCACTTGTTGTGTTTCAGGTTTGTGACGGTGTTGATTAACATTATAAGGCTTTAAGGAGTCGTTTACTTCGCAAAAAAGTGTGGCAATATTCGCATCTCTGCCTGCGCCACTAACGCCTGATTTGCAATCAGCGATAATGCTTTTTGTGTCAATGACATTTGCTTCAAGCAAAGGCTTAAGTGCTAGCGTGATTGCAGTCGGGTAGCATCCAGGGTTGGCAACCAAGGCGGCGTTTTTGATTTGTGAGCTGTAAACTTCAGGCAAGCCATAAACGGCATTTTTTAACAAAGCACTTTGTGTGTGTGCCATGCCGTACCATTTGCTCCATTCAGTACTGTCTTTAATACGAAAATCAGCACTTAAGTCAATTATTTTGATGCCTTTGTCTAGGAATTGACCAGTGCTATTCATAGCTACGCCATGTGGTGTGGCAAAGAAAATGACGTCGCACTTAAATAATGTCTTATCATTTGGCGCAATAAATTTAAGATCAACATAGCCTATTAGGCTGGGAAATTCTTCAACAACGGCTTTACCAGCATTTGCCCTTGAACATAGGGCAATAATTTTTGCACTTGGGTGGTTATGTAAAAGACGCATAAGCTCCAGCCCTGTGTACCCAGTAGCGCCAATAATGCCTACTTTAATCATATACTAGTGAGCTCCCAACATTTTTTCGAGATAGTGGATATTCATACCGCCTTTTTGGAAGGTTTTGTCATTCATAATTCTTCTTTGCAAGGCGATATTGGTTTTAATACCATCAATCACCATTTCATCAAGTGCATTTTGCATTTTGATAATGGCGCCTAGTCGAGTATCAGCAAAAGTAATCAATTTTCCAATCATAGAATCGTAATGGGGTGGTACGGTATAGCCATTATATATGTGTGAATCGACACGTACGCCTAAACCGCCAGCGACATGATATTGGGTGATTTTTCCTGGTGAAGGCATAAAATTATTAGGGTCTTCAGCATTAATACGGCATTCAATCGCATGGCCTTTGATTTTCACATCATCCTGTGTAAATGAAAGTGTTTGACCATCAGCAATGCGTATTTGTTCACGCACAATATCAATACCAGTAATCATTTCGGTGACAGGGTGTTCCACCTGAACGCGAGTATTCATTTCAATGAAATAGAATTCATCATTTTCAAATAAAAATTCAAACGTGCCAGCGCCGCGATAGTTAATGGCTTTACAAGCATCCGTACAAGCACTACCGATTTTTTGGCGCAATTCCGGTGTGGTGCCAGGTGCTGGTGCTTCTTCTACCACTTTTTGATGGCGTCTTTGCATCGAGCAGTCGCGTTCGCCTAAGTGCACAGCATTGCCATGCTCGTCAGCTAATATTTGAATTTCAACATGCCTAGGCGTGGTTAAAAATTTCTCCATATATACTTCGCCGTTGCCAAAAAAGTTAAGCGCTTCTGTTTTAGTTAGCTCAATCGAATCAAGTAGGTCGGCTTCTTTTTCAACCACGCGCATGCCACGACCACCGCCACCGCCAGAGGCTTTGATGATAATTGGAAAGCCAATATCACGAGCAAGTTTGGTGTTTTGGGCAGCATCTTCAGTCAAACCACCATCTGATCCAGGTACACAAGGTACGCCATATTTTTGCATGGCTCTAATAGCGGTAACTTTATCGCCCATGACGCGAATATTATCTGCATGTGGGCCAATAAAAATAAAACCACTTTCTTCAACGCGTTGTGCAAAATCTGCACTTTCAGATAAAAAACCATAGCCAGGATGAATGGCATCAGCGTGAGTAACTTCTGCAGCAGCAATCAGTGCAGGGATGTTTAAATAACTGTCTTTTGATGGGTGTGGGCCAATGCACACAGCCTCGTCAGACAAGCGCACATGCTTAAGGTTTTTGTCTGCTGTTGAATACACAGCAACGGTTTTGATACCTAGCTCCTTACAAGCTCTTAAAATTCTAAGCGCAATTTCACCACGATTAGCAATGAGAACTTTGCGAATTTTATTCATTGACGTCATTGAATGACGACTAGTGTTTGACCAAATTCAACTGCATCGCCATCTGTACATAAGATTTCAGTGACTGTTCCAGGTTGGTCTGCCTCAATTTGGTTCATGATTTTCATGGCTTCAACGATACAAATTGTATCACCTTGGTTGACGTGTTGACCAATTTTAATAAAAGCATCAGACGTGGGCGATGCTGCGCCATAAAAAGTACCAACCATAGGTGAAGTAATCGGATGACCATCTACTGTTGGCGCACTATCTTCAGATGGTACTGCCATTGTAGGAACTTCTGCTGGCGCTACTACAGGGGCTGCTATTGCTACTGGTGCGTTGCCATAGCGCGAAATACGCACGGACTCTTTACCCTCAACAATTTCAATTTCACTCATGCCAGATTGTTCTAGCAATTCCATTAATTTTTTTACTTTACGGATGTCCATTCATGACCTCTTTAATTGTTGAATATGTTGAATTGCGGCTTGTAGTGCAAATTCATAGCCTTGGGCGCGAAAGCCTGAAATGACGCCTTGTGCAATGTCTGAAAAATAAGATTGTTTACGGAAGTCTTCACGCTTATACACATTAGACAAATGAACTTCAGTGAACTCAATACCTACAGCGAGCAGGGCATCACGCAAAGCGACTGACGTGTGTGTGAAAGCTGCAGGGTTGATAATGATATATTGAACGCCGTTATTTGTAGCGTTGTGAATATGTTCAATCAATCCTGCTTCTGAATTGTCTTGATGGTGTTCAAGTATAAGTCCAGCATCGTTTGCTATTTTTGCAAGATTACTGGTAATGTCATCCAGTGTTTGTGCGCCGTAATAATCAGGCTCGCGAGTACCAAGCAGATTAAGGTTAGGACCGTTTAATAAAAGAACATCCATTTTGTTAACAAGAAAAATTTAAATAAAAACGATTTTACCACCAATACCGTGTACGATAGTTGGTTTTATCCGCATTTTCGCTTATTTTATTTGGTTTTATTGAGGTGGCTGAGAAAGTCTTGTGCGTTAATCTCGCCAATAATTCTTTGCGAGCGATTTTCAATATCATTGTTGAAAAACAAAATAGCAGGCGGGCCAACAAGACCAAATCGTTTCATTAATGCTTTATCGTTGGCATTGTTTTCAGTCACGTCGGCTTGAAGTGCAATGACATTAGCCATAGCCATTTCGTTAACCACACTGGCATTAGAAAACACAAAGCGCTCAAGCTCTTTACAAGAGATACACCAGTCAGCATAAAAGTCTAGCATAACAATTTGGTTGTTACTCTTCGCTTTTGCTAGAATTTGGTCTAGCTCATTCACCGATTTGACGCGTTCAAATTTTATATGGACTGATTCAGTTGTTATACTTGACGCCCCCCAACCTGATAGCGGTTGGAACATATCGCCACCACCACGTGCCACCAATATCCAAAGCAAGATACCATAGCCCAGTATGATTAAGCCTAATGCTTTAAAGATACGTTGCCAAGGGCTTGAAGTGCTTGTTTGTGTGCTCAATGCACCCATAGCAATTGGTGATATGGTAGTGAGCATCGCCCATAATACAAGTGACGTAAGGGGTGAGATGATTCTATCAAGTAGATAAATTGCTACGGCTAGCATTAAAATACCAAAGACGTATTTAATATTATCCATCCAGCCGCCTGCTTTAGGCAGTTTGCTTATGCCTGCGCCAATCGCAACAAGTGGCGCGCCCATACCTAAACTCATTACAAACAGCGACAACCCACCTAATAATGTATCGCCAGTTTGCCCAATATAAATCAACGCACCTGCTAGCGGTGGCGCAACGCAAGGCCCCACAATGAGCGCTGATAAAAATCCCATAATAGCCACACCAATTAAGTGCCCACCTTCTTGGCCATTGCTTATTTTTGTAATTTTTCCTTGTAAATTGGCAGGCAGTTGGATTTCATAATAACCAAACATAGAAAATGCCAAGGCGACAAAAATCAAACTAAAAATAGCCAGTATCCAAGGGGTTTGGAACAACACTTGTAAATTTTCACCAAAATAGCCTGCCAATACACCCGCAATTGAATAGGTTATGCTCATGGACAATACAAATACAATGGACATAATTAGCGCTTTTTTAGTGCTAACTTCGCCTTTTTGACCCACAATAATACCTGACAGAATTGGAATCATTGGAAACACACAAGGGGTTAATGACAGTAATAAGCCAAAGCCAAAGAAACTTGCTAATACTAGCAATATGTTGTCTTGTTGAAGTAGCGCAGTAATTTGGTCGGTTTCGTTTAATTCAACTTGCTCGATACTAGGCGCTTGTGGCTTTTCAGGTGCGGTATTGATATTAGAGTCGTCAACCTGAGAAAGCAACGTAATGTCTTTGGTTTTTTCTTGTGGTGGATAGCAAACACCGCCCTCCCAGCAGCCTTGATATTTAACGATAAAAGTAATTGGTTGATTACTGACATTAATAAGCGGAATCTTAACTTCTAATACGCCTTTATGAACCTCAATTTTGCCAAAAAACTCATCGTCTTTAATTTTTCCTTTTGGAAAAACAATATCGCCAAATTTTGCCCCTTTGATATCAAAGAAAAACTTATCATGATATAAATAATATTCTTGATGAATAGTCCATTTTACTAGTAGCGTATTGGCATCAATTGCCACCACTGAAAATTTAAATGCATCATCTGCAGGTAGAGGCTCATCAGAGATTGGAATGATTTTTTCAACAATTGATTGCGCCTTATTAGTGACTCGTGAAAATAGATTAAATACATTATCAGTCAAGGAGGTCGAGCGCATTGAGCCGATGCTAAGCGCAACTGATTTAGTAATAGGTGGGTAACAAACGCCCAAATCGGCACAACCTTGATAACTAACAGTTAATAAAATAGACTCGGTATCGCCTTTAAGCACAGGAACCACCACCACGGCATTATCACGATAAACCCCAATTTTGCCAAAAAATTCATCATTTCTAATCTTTGCTGTTGGGAACTTAGCATTGCCTAACTGGGCTGAAAAATCAGCAGAAATCTTAATTTTTTCTTTATAAAGATAGTAACCTTTAGCAATATCCCAATTAAGCAGTATCTCGTTATTAACCACGCTAGCCTTAAAGACAAACGCCTTATCTACTGGTAATAAATCATCTTCTACCTGCACTAATGAAAATGCGGATAATAATAAAAATAAGGGTAGTAATAAACGTTTCATGCCTCTTTCCTCAATGTATCAATTGTGCCTTAGTATGTTATACGCTTAGTTGCAACAAATGAAAATTGTATAAAACCTCCATCAATACGAGTAATTTCATTGTCCTCATTGAATAAGACAATGCCAGATCAGTAGTTAAGCTTGAGTTGTTGCGGCCTAGTCTTTAGGTGTGGTTTGATTGCCTTTATTACCAATAATAGCTTGTGTGGCATCAACATTAAAACGAACCACACTAAAAGCGTTAAACTCTATTGACGACAGCGCTGTCTTTGAGCGTTGTGTTATAAAAATAAGCACAAGCGTCGCAACCTTTATCTTCAAAAATTATGGCTAATGGTGTTTTAAGGGCGGAAAAACCCTTAATTTTTTGAAACATTTCGTGGCTTTGTGGTTGGCGATCGCTCGTTTTTTTAGTCGTTTCAATATATTGTGCTAAGGTTAATTCTGTATATGCTTTGCTATATACATAGTCTAAAACTTTTTTCAATTTTTTAGGCTTGCGATAGCTATTTGTTCGTGCTACCACCTCATTTTTTTGATTTAAAAAAAGCACAGTCGGTGTATATTGCACTTCGACTTGTGCTGCCAGTTCTTTCTCACTCAACGGTTGATTTTCATTAATCGCCACTTCTTTCTCGCCTCGAATATTAATAGCAATCACATCAAAATGTTGTTGAATAAATTTTTTAAGCGACGGTTGATTAAAATCTTTCACCATTTGATCACAATAAGGACATTCATCTAAATGAAAGAATAACAACACATGTTTATTACTCTGCTTTGCCTCATCAGCATCGTCAGCAATTTCTAAAAAACTGTCTTTAAATCAAGGCAGCATTGCATGAGACACACCACCAGTAACTACGCCTGATTTTATTGGCGGTTGTGCATTGACAATATCAACAAGCATTGATAAAGCAAGGATAGCAAACTTTAGATTAAAAACTTTCATAAATACCTCATTACGATTTCTTAAAGCCTATTATGTTTATTTCTGTAAACTGCTGCTCTTTGATTTAATATCTGAATATTGATTAATGTACTGGTAAAAAGTTGGCAATAATTTTTTCAAAGTGAGGGTTTGTTTTGAACAAGTGCTCATTCTTGTCTAGCTAGTGTTTTATTTTGCTTGGTGTTTATCAAGATTATAATTACCTTTTGGCTGATTATGTTTGGCTTTTCGCAATGTCTTTAACGCTAATTCATACCGACCAACTTTATATAAGTTGCGAGCTTTTCTAATGAAAAATTATTCTCCCAATAAGTCAAATTTTTATTCTCAACCCGTATATTTAAAATAGGCGTGCCTATTTTATCATAACTATAGGCTAGATTTTTTAGCACGGTTTGTAAATCTTGATGATAAATAATGCTATCAGCCATGTTCAAATATCTAATTTTTTTGGTGTCAACGAACGAAGCCAAAATACCAATCAATGATAATATGTAAAATAAAGCATTTTTTTGTTGATTTTTGGCACATCTAATGACCGCTTGAATTAAAAAAAATACAACCAAAATAAACAACACAACGCCAAATAGCCCCAACTCAACCAACAACTCTAATAAATCATTATGTACTCGCTGATAATCTATTGTACCTATGGTATGGAACCCTTTCACCATTTCGTTATGCATAAAACTACCAGATCTACGCCAAAAAAAGCGAGCTATTGAACATATCAAGCGCAATCGCCCAAATGTTAAAACGTGAATAATTGGCGTTGCTGTAATCACCCAATGCGGTGATTGTGGCTTGATTAATGTGGTGCCAAAATGGTTCAAAACCACTGGATGAAAAATTAATCATAATCAGTAGAAACAGCAATGCCACAAGGCTGTCATAAGTTTTTTCTGGATCCCAATTAAGTTTAAATCTACCAGAAAATAGTAATATAAAAATTACCAAGAGTCCAAATGACACCGCAAGCCATACTGCATGTGTTTGAGTATAAAGCACAAAAATCAGCACTAAGGATATTGCAAAAGTTGCCAAATAGTGTTGATAAGATCTTTTGAGTATTATGCAAAAGATATAAACCCAATGGCAAAATAAACACGAATGGTTGTGCGGACATATTTTTATTGCCAAATGTTGCTGCGGGATTAATTGAGCCTTGCAACATAGGGTAGGAAAATAAATGTTGCGATATGCCTATTAATACAATGAGCACAGCAGAAGTCACTAATGACAAGGTGACAAGATTAAGGCTTTTTGGTTGGTTGTTAATCATTCTTATTAACATAAAAGCAAAAAATACAATCAGCTATAAAATTGCAACAAACACAGCAAATGAAGTGACGTACGCTTTAACAAAGAAATAATTATAAAAACTTGTGTCAAACCAAGGAGCGGACAGCGTGGCGATAATCAATATAGAAAAGACCAATAACGCATGCTTTGTATTGTTATGCATACAAAATCAACAACAAAGGAACTTGGCTTTTGGCCATTATGGCGGCATTAATAATGGCGTTTATTTTTTACACCAAAACCAGAGGCGCATGGCTTAGTATTTTTATAGAGTTTGTTTTAATTTTAGTCTTCTTAATCGCTCAACGAAGACGACTAGCATACTGGTTTTTTGGAATAAAAGTAAAAGAAATGCCAGTATATTTGTTGTTGCACTATGTCTTTTTACTGATTAACTTCTCCAGTGATGGTTGGACACCATTCTGGCATGAGCTTTCTTCCGCCGTTTCTACAATTGGTGAAGACGCAATCAATAGTGAATATTCTCGTTATCAAATTTGGCAAGTGGCTTGGCACATGATTAAGGATTCTCCATGGTTTGGCACGGGCCTCGGTACTTGGTTTGACAATGAAATTCAAGGTGGTTATGGTTCGTGGAATGTATTGTCCTACCAAAAGAGTGCACAACGACACGTTAGAGATCGGCGTTGATCTTGGGTTTGTTGGGCTGGGTTTATTTTTTATTGTTGTTGTGGCACTTTTGTCCGCACTTTGGAAGATAGTTAAACTAGAAGACAATGCCAATGCATGGTTTTATTATTTACTATTTGTATGTTTAAGCGCCTTATTTGTAAATATGCAATTTAGCTTTCCTCACCAGTTGGCAATGCCAGCAGTTTTGTTTGGTTTCTATGCTGGATTTCTTGCTAAGAAATCAGAGCAGTTTTTGCCAAAAAATAAGACTAACTGAGCTAAATTTCAGTCAAACTCTATGCCAAATTATATTTGGATTTTGGGTGTTTGTTTTTATTATTACCAGTGGGTTGGGCTTTATTCTACTTTGAACAACATGAATCAAACTTTAAAATTTAGCCGCTTGAACAACATAAATCCACTTGTTTACCACTTAGAAACTCAAAATATATTAGGCTTTTTGCCGCAACTTCATTTTAAGCGTCAAAATTATCAAAACGTTATTAAGCTTGAAGAAAAAATACTAATGTACTGGCTTGATGCAAACGATTCACTGTATCGATATGCTTATGCGCTGTTTAAGCAAAAAAAATATGACCAAGCGTTAAAAATAGTAACAAAATTAAAAGAAACAAGCGCCTATAGGTTCATATAGGGCAAACGTTATTGAGCTAAAAATTTATCAACAAAAACAAGATACTCAAAAGTTTCAACAAGCATTTGAAGAGCTTTATTTTCAAAAGGAAAGTTTTTTGGCGTTAGATGAGCCTAGTTACCGTTTTTTGCTTGCTTTTAGTGTTTCTTATAGTGGTCTGCAAAAACACACATTGGACTTATACCAAAAATATATAAAGTACCAGGGCTATCAATGTTCAGTTGAAAATAATATGATTATATTTTATATTACAAGAAGGAATAATGAAAATGCTAGTGTACATTTTGATTTGGTAATGAAGAATAAGAGTGCAAATTGTCCAAATCCTAAGCTTGTTAGTAATATGAAGATGAAAATTTTAAGGTAAAATTACGGAGATTTTTTTTGATTTTCAATTATGATGCAAAAAGCAAGAAAAGTTTGAAGGCGATGATAAATTTTATTATTCTACCTATCTACCTATTTAAGCGATATATACTCAGACTCAGAGGCACGATATAGTGAAAAAGATATCTCTTATCAAGAGCAAGATAAGCAGCACGAAAAATTTCATTGGTCACTGAAGCCGCTGTTCAATATTAGAACAGATTACCATTATAATGTGTATCATTATTAGCTCGGTACTTTTTTCATCTCAAATTAACAGCAGTCCAAAGTCAGAAATTTTTAGAGTGGGTGTTGTCATGCCCCTCCTAATGTTTTTGATATCAAAGCTTTGTAATTACCCTTGGTCGGTAGTTTCGTTGATAAACGAGTTATTTTTGAAGATTTTATTAAGAATATTAAATCAGAAAGGATGGCCAAACGGTTTTCAAATGATAATCAGTTTTACCCAAAGTTAAAGATTAAACGAAGGGCTCGGATTGGTGAGGACACTGATAGTGTCATGGTTTCAATAGATATTAAAAAACCAGAAATTACCAAACAACGGTTAGATGGCTTCTTGTCATTTTCTGCTAGTTAAACAGTTGCTTTGTTGATTAGAAATTCTGCAAAAAAAATCAATGATAAAAAACAGGATATTAAATTCGAAATTGATACTAGGTATGTTGAGGCACAAGGAGGGGATAAAGAGTTAGGCAGAAAAATAAATAGATATGAGCAGGCATTAAAAATAGCTAAAAATAAAGGGATTGCCACTTCTATTGGGGTTGATAGCCTGTCAAAAGAAAGCCGTTCTGGTGATTTATTGTACCTTCAAGGTTATTGGCAGCTTGATTCTGAAGTTGACAGAATAAGATTTGCTATTGACAAGCAAGAGGTTGATGCGGATTTTGAACAACAGGAATTAGAAAGACTTAAAAGACGTACCTCCTAGTTCTGATGACATTAAAGTATTTTCGCTAGAGCGAGCTTTAAAAATAGAAGATTTAAACCTAACAAAAGACAAGCAAGCGGTTTGGGATGTTGTTGGTGGTTTTATAGGATTGATGTTAGGCATGATTATATCCCGTCCATTTAGGCGCAAGAAAATAAAGTAAGTGCAAAAAATGGCTTTAAAAAATATTTTTTTATGCTTATTGTTGCTATTAGCAACAAGCACCACTCTTGCCGCCAAAAAACAGCTAATTGAGGAGGCTAAAATAGCTAAAGCCATTGAAGCAATCGGCTATTTTTAGAAAATTTCTAAAAGCTCTAAACGTCAAAAATAACAACGAAAGTGCAACCAGTATTCTTCAAATTTGTGAATACGCATAAACCACCGCCATTAAGCATGATTTTTATTTTGAGAAAAAAGACCCTTGGGGGCTTCCGTGGACATTTGGTACTAAAAATGGAAAATTTTTTGTTGACAGTGTTAATTATAAAAAATACCGAGAAGAGCAAGCACTAAAGACCGGTAATATTAAAAGTAACCCTTATGCTAATTCTGGCTTTGGAGAAGAGGTAAAAAGCAGTGAAAAGTTACTAGAATCTGATGAAGAAATTGGCAGGTCTAGTAAGCGTGATCGCATAAGGGCTGGACAATATGATTGTCAAGGACTACTTATTGAAACTAATCAGTTTAGTTTAGATTGTCATCGAATATCTTTTGACAAAGGTGCCAAAGTTGAAAAAGAAGTGAGTGCCAGTATTTATTATTCTGGCGATAAGTATCTATTAGGTTTCAGTGAAAACAGCACAATTAAGAGTTTAAATATTGCCAATATTCAAAGTGCTGAATTGATACTGGATATGGACAAAGTATCAGAATTTAACCCTCTTAAAACTGATTCACTTAAGGATGTTAGCGACGCTAATTTAGAAAATATTGTTGCAAAAAAAATCAACGATAATGATATTGTTACATTAGATATATTGCCAGAAATTGCTGTTGTGTATAGCAAGATTGGTAGCGATAATAAAATTAAAATCGATGGCATTGAGCGCAATAAGGGCACGATAGCTATTGCTACTAGCGATAATCAAAATTACGCAACCTTGACAACCTTAAAAGATTTAAATACTAGAAATATTAAAATTGGCAAACCGGATAATATTTTAGTTAAGAATAACAATTCTATATCAGTAAAAGATGATGTTGCTGTTGCTGGCAATATTTACAGTAGTGACGCACTCAGCATTGGAGATATAAACCTTTCAAGTGTTGGCGGAGGAGAAGTTTCTTATAAAGATAATATAAAAATTCAGGACTTAACGATTGGTGTAGTCGCTAATGACATTGAAAATGTCCACTCTTGATGCTGCTAATTTGGTTTTTAAAGGCAGAAGGTATTAACTTTCAAACCGATATGACTAGTACTGCTGCTTATTCATTTGGCAATAACAACACTTTAATTTTAGATACAGTTAATTCTAGCGCAGGTATTGGAAAAAATCCTAGTAGTGGTTACACCTTGGATGTTAGTGGAACGGCGACAGCCAAGTCAATTGAAGCTGAGAAAGAAATCCAAACCAAGGTTTCAGCACAAGGAGGGCTTTTTTCTTTACATACTGATGCAAATAATATGAATTGGTTATAGTATTAATGATTTAAGTTCGTTGCCTGACCCTGATGATATTGGTAATGGCTCCTTAGCTTTTAATTCTAGTGAAGGTGAGATGTACATTAAGGATAGGATTGGGTGGCAAATATTTCCATCAGATGAGAAATTGGTACACTTGGGTTGTGATACAAAAGCTTCTACAATGTCTATTGGAACAAAGGATTCATATTCTTTTGAGCTTATTACCAATGAAAAAGTTGCAATGGTTTTGGATAAAGATGGTAATGCCACTTTTAGTGGTACTGTTACCTTGGGGGTAATGACATAGTTAATGTTAATAGTTTATCAGTCAATACCATCAAAGCAGATGCCACGGTTTTAGAATTAAATGATGGCGAGGAAGATGCTTTAATTATTGAAAGTGGCGCGATTGAGTATTTAAAATTTAATACCTTAAATAAAGAAATATTGTCTAGCAAAACCACAACGTTAGGCGAGAATATAATTCAGGGTAATTGCTTTAACATTAGTGGCGGTTCTATTGATGGTGTTAGCATCGGAGTTGACACGCCAGCATCTTTTTTTAAAGTGGGCAGTTTAACCTTTAGTAAAAATACCATTAGGGCTACGAATGTAAATGGTATTAATTTCTCGAATAATGATATTATTGCAGGGTCATTTACTTTTTCGACTGCTAGCAATCTTGATTTTACAGCCGGTAATTTGATTGATGCAGGCGATGTTAAGCTTGATAGTATTAATGCTCAAACAGGGTCAGGCATAGATATTAATCTTAAAAACAATCAAGCCAGCGCGCTTGTTGTTAGGCAAGGCGTTAACGAATATCTAAGGTTTGATACAGTAAATAGCAAGATAGTTGTTTCACAGAACTTAGAATTAGATGCCAACATTAGTGGTTTAAATTTTACTATTACTGGTGGCAATATTGACAACACCATTATTGGCGCAAACACAGCAGTTTCTGTAAATTTCACCAACTTGTCTTTTGATTCCCAAGTCGGCGCATCTGATTTTAAATAATATTAATGCTGGTAGCATTGATGGGGGTAGAGCTTGGCACGAATACCCCTATTACTAACATTAGAGTTGGTAGTTTAACTTTGAGTGGCAATAACATTACTTCGATAACTGATATTAGTTTTGGCAATAATAATCTAAGAACTGACAGCACTTTTAAAGCAGATTTATATCTAAGCACTGGCAAAATTGTTGATATTAATAATATGGGCCTTAATGACATATCAGCCAATACTAATGTTTGGGCTATTACGCTTAAGGACAATCAAAACCAGGCATTAGCCATTGGGGGTAGTACGGATGATTATTTAGTGTTTGATACTGACACATGCAAGTTATTCTTAAGCCAAAATGGTAATAATTTAAACAATTTTAAAATGTCATCAGGCACAATTGATATCAAAACTCACCATTGGCAGTAACAATCCAATTGAGTCAATCAGGGTCGGTAGCTTAACGTTAAGTGGCAGTAGTATCAACTCTACCGGTGATATTGATTTCGGTAGTAGCAACCTTATAACCACTGGAACTACAACCGCAGAAGGGCTGGTATTTACTGGCGATTCAGGAAATATTGGCAATGCTGATGATATCCAACTGAAAACTTTAAGTGCTAATGGCAACACCATGACTTTTAAGCTGACTGATAACTAGCCTAAAGCCTTGGTTATTGGTGAAGATACTAATAATTATCTAACCTTTGACACCACTGATGGTAATGAAAAACTCATCACCGGCGGTAGTATCAGTGGTATTGATGGCATAACTCTAATCAGCAGTGCCCGAATTGGCGATATTAACATCACTGGCAATGTGATTAGCAATGCAATTGCTACAGACATTGATTTTTCTGGAGACAATTTGACTAATATTGGCACAATCGGCACAATAGCACTTGATTTAAACAGTGGTGATATTACCAACGTTGATGGCATTGTATTAAACACTTTAAGTGTCAATGGTAGTACCATGGCCTTTAATTTAACCTCTGGACAAAGTATAGCGCTAGTGATTGGTACAACTGGCAACGAGTATCTAACCTTTGACACCGACAATCAAAAACTCATTATCAACAAAGCCGTAGAGCTAGATGGCAGTGCTATCAGCGGTTCAAACTGCATCATCACTGGCAACGTGATCAGCAATGCTGTATCTGGTGCTAGTACAGGCATTAATTTTAATGCTAACAACCTAACCAACATCGGCACAATCAGCGCAACAGGATTTAATTTAAACAACAATGATGTTACTAATGTTGGCGACACTTCACTTAATTCAATCACTGCTGATGGTGCTGATATTAACATCAACATTAATAGCGGTAGTTTTAAGGTTAATACGGATACCCTGGTAGTTAATAACTCTACAGGTGTTAGCATTGCTGGAGACCTAGATGTAGTCGGCGCAGTAACGATTAATGGCGATACTGGCACTGTACTTAAAATTATCACCTCAGTTAATGGAGTCCTACTGCTATGGTTTCTTTTTATGATACGCCAAACCCTTAAGTAGGTTCATTACAGGTATAACGGCTCCAACTTCTCATTAGTCAACCTGTCTGACAGAAGAACTAAACAAGACATTCAAAATACCAACATTGATGCCATACACATTTTATCTAATCTTAGAATTGTAGATTTCCACAGAAAGAGCAATCCTAATGGTGAGTTAGTCACTGGTTTTATTGCTCAAGAAGTCCAAGCAGTTTATGCCCCAATGGTGTCAAATCTTAGCCCAAGTTTGTTAGGTGTTAGTGAAGCCAGGTTGATTCCTGTCTTAGTTAAAGGCTTCCAGTTGCAACAAAACAAAGTCGATGAGTTGTCTAAAGCATCTACCATTAGCAATGAATCAATTAATCTAAACCAAGCACTTAGCATCAATAATAAAATAGTGATCGATAAGGATAATAACTTATATGCCAATAGCCTAGAGTTGAGTACTGATATTAATATCAGTGGCAATGAATTCAATATTAAGTGTTCAAGTGAAATAGGTAATTTAATCAGTATTAAAACTGATAAAACAGCTGGCAGCGGTGCACAGGGTTATTTATCGGTTAAGGGCGTTTATTTGTCGGATGGTAATGTTTGGGCAAGCAATATGGCGTCTAAGTTTGATGTGTTTGAAGTAGAGTCAAATATTAGCAAGTGTAATAAAAGATCAGACACTGGTAATATTGGTGTTTTAGTAAATAGTGAAAAGTTCTATATTTGTACAGGTGCAAAAGGTTGGCATAGAGATGGAGGACGTCTAGAATGAATTTAGGTATTAAAATTATTATCGCCATTGTGCTTGGCGTTGCAGTTAATTTTTTTTGGAAAACCAACTGATGCAGTTGTGATTGATAATCAGTATCATTTATCCAAAAACTATTAGAATAGGCAATAATATTGCTGTTCTTGATTTAAATTTTAAGAAAAAAGATATTAGTATTAAGGCACTGGTTTTTAAGATTGTGTCTTATCAAGAATTTCTTGCCTAATTGGCAGTAAAAATTGCCATGGAATTTCCAATATTTTCATAGTATAGCATAGAAGATGTTTACAACAAAAAAAGGAAGTGTATTGTAATGAAAGTTTTAAAAACAGTTGGCATTGGTTTTATATCAACCAGTATCTTAGTTAGTGGCTGTAGTGATTATTCAGCAGAGAATATTAAAAATCATAGAGAGAAAGTTGCTGTTGTCAGTAGTAATTATCAAGATGCCGCACCCAAAGTTAAAAATTACCCGGTTATTGAACAAGAAGTTGAGTTGTTTAATAGAAAGGTCACCCTGACGATTTTTAATCAGGCTGTTAAAAACAGTATTGCCAACTTTGGTTGATGAGGTTAATTATAGCGAAGGCATCAATGCGAACGTGCTGGTTTCTTTGGAGGTAATAAACCTTGCTGTAAACCAGGCTTTGCATCAAATACTAAAACCTGTTGGGCTTTCTTATACTCGAACGACTGGCGGTATTTTAGTCATTAAACAAAAACGTATTACTTTTCGTGCATTTAATCAACCGCTAGATGTTGTTTTAAATACCATACTAGGCGATATTTCCTATATTGTTAGAGACGGGGCGCTGAAGAGAGTTTGAAAGCGTTGGTGAGTGTTGAATTCAAAGACTTGCCAATTGAGATGGCACTAGATAGATTGCTAGCACAACTTAATATTGTTTGGAAAAAAGAAGCAAAAAGTTATATTATTTTCCGTGACAAAGAACAATTATTTACGGTTAGTTTTCCACTGATTGAACAATCATTTAATGTCAGTTCTTCAAGGGAAGAAACGAGTACTAAGACTTCTAAGGACAAAAACGACAAAGCAATCGATTTTTCTGCCGGTAAGGCCATTTCTAGTGGAGGCACTGCTACTTTGAGTAATCTAACAGCAACCATTGAAAAGTTTCTAACCGATAGTGGCCGAGTTGTTATTCATAAAGAACTGGGTATGATTTGGGTAAAAGATAGAGCCGATGTTGTTGATAGAATTGGCAATTTTCTAGTAAGTGTGAATAAATCTATGTCTAGATCAGTTTCAATCAGTGGTGTTATTACCGAAGTTGACTTAACTGAAGAAGAGAAATTTGGTGTTGATTAGACTGTAGTTGCTGGTGATTTAACTCGTGTTGGCGCTTCAAGAGCCTCTACATTTGGCGGGGTCAAACGGTGCTAACTTTACATTGGCCTGGACAAAAGGCGGCAATACAACAAGGTCTTATACCAATGCTTTAAAGAAATTTGGTGATGTTGCAGTTATGTCTCGTCCTTCTATTCGCGTAGCTAACAATACAATCGGTTCACTAACTGTGGGTAAAACTATTTTCTATGCGGCAGGGGTGACTCTAGCACCTCTTCATCTGATATTACTCGGTATACATCAAATCTTAAATCTTTACAAACAGGGCTTAATTTTTACCTCTTGCCACATATTATTTCTGATACAGAGGTAATTCTGTATATCTCTCCAGAATTAACTTTATTGGAGGAGATGCGTTTAGTTAGCAGTGAAGGCGTACCAAATATAGAAGCGCCAACCATCAGTATGCGTTAAACTCAAACCGTTGTGCCAATACGTAACGACGAGAGTTTGGTTATTGGTGGCTTGGCGGTAGAAAGCAGTAAAAAGAAAAATTCTACAACGCCAGGTTTAGGTAGCGTATCTTTCCTTGGTAACTTGTTTCAAACCAAGAATGAGTCATCAGGCGTTAGTGAGTTTTCACTAATGGCTAATAACAATTTAATTGAGTTCTCACCTAAAATTGTTGTAATATTTTTTGTGAGTTTGGTGGTTTATATCAGCTCAAGTTATTATAAAAACAAGTAATGCAAAACAATAGGGGTTTTGCTATTAAACTTTCCAAAGAGTTGCATAATAAGGCTGGTTTGGCGGTAAAAAATAATAACTTTGATCCAATTATGCCAGCCGCTCTTTTAAGAGTATTATTCATTACGTGTATGTTAGTAAAGATAATAATAAATACACCATTTATTTAGATTGATGAAACTTAAGGATAAATTAAAATTTATATTACCACTTTTGTCAATTGCTTTACTATATTTAAGTTATTTTCAATTTGTTGATGGTTATAACTTTAGTAAAAAAATCAGTAAAATTAGTCAAAGTGATACGAAATTAATGCAAGAACTGTTAAATATTGAAGGCAATTTGAAACTTAATTCAATTGATAAAAGTATGCAAATTTTGAGAAATTTACTTCAAATATTACTTGATAAATTTAATATCTCTAATATTAACGAAAATACTATAGCTGTAGAGGGTATCAATAGAATTGGACAGTTTAAGGATATTGAAATTACTGTTAAGGTGACTTCTGGCAACAGGTTTATTTCTTACAACAAGTCAACAAAAACATGCGCGATTTTGTTGTGATTAATCAATTAATCGGAAGTAATGCCCAGGCATTATTCAATACAAGGATTTATGGACGTGCAAACTAATACCAAAACATTACTTATTTATCTTTATTTCATTTATTTTAGTAAGTTCAGTCACTTCTTTTATGCTTAATGCAGATTTTGAAAAATCTGCTAGCAAGGATAGTGAAGTTATCTTGTTTAATTTAAAAGTTTTGAATGAAAAGATTTCTGATATAGAGCAAATAGTTAAATCAAATGCTGGCAAGGTTAAATTAAAAGATAGGCTTGATCCAAATTTAGTCGTAGAATTTGGCGATGACGATGTTTTTTTACAAAAGATTACTGTTTTAAAAAAAACAAATTGTTAAACGACGTTTAGAAGGTGAAGTAATAAAATTAGAAAATTGCCAGAGATAACATTATTAGTAATGTTGATATTTATCATAGTCTCTATCAGGCAAACATTGCCTCAAAGGTTTTTGAAATAATAATAAATTCAAGCAGTGGTACTGCTGTTATTCGTGTTGATAGTAATGTAGTCAGCGTTAAAGAGGGAAGTAATATTAAAGGTTTTATTGTTCGTAAGATTAACCCAGACTCTGTTATTGTAGGCAGGGAAGACGGTGATAATGAAGTACTGGGGCTTAACTATTTAAGTAATAAATTATATCAAGAAAAAAAGGATAGCAAAGATGTTAAATAATAATAAAAAACTCTTAATTTTGGCGATATTATTGCCAATTGCATTTTTTAATGCAATTGTTGTTGGCGTTGGGTAAATCGGGCAGTGTTATGTTTACAAAATAAACGATGTATTGATTTTAGTTTCAGAGGGCGATGTAATTGACGGTTGTATGGTTAAATTAGGTAGCGGTTTGCAATGCTCACAACAAAATAGTAATATTAACAATGAAAATGCGTTAAGGGATTTAGCTAAAAAGCTAAAACGACTAAGTTTAATTCTAGACAAAAATAAATCATTGGAGTCTCAATTAGAGGAGAAAAATGATGAAATTGATAGAATTAAACTAATGAGTAGTAAAAAGATAATTCAAAAAAACAAAAAGATCAGTCAGCTTAGTCATTATTTAAACCCTACGAGGCATTGATTTGTTGCGTTTATTGGGCTTAGTTTTTCTTTTTAGTTTTCCTGATGTTGGCTTTTCTAAGGTTGATTTTTTTCAAAGAAGTTTTACAGAAACTACATTTGATCATATTGTAAATATTACAATAGCAAGTCAGAATTTTTTTAATGATATTGGGCATTAGCTAAATTCAATCGAACATTTAGTGGGTATGAATTATTTAAAAAGCACACCTCATGGCTATTCTTTGTTAAATAAAAACGGCAATCTTGATATTGCTATTGACAATAACGGTAAAAATAACGCCAGCTTAGAGAAATATTTTTTAAAATATACATTTGATAAGAAAATGGGTAAGATTTTGGCGCCAGTCAGTGGGGATGACAAAATAAACGATAAATATCATGCTTTTGGGGTTTGTTCCAATTTGTATTGTTTGTCTTAATTAGAGCTTTTTTAGTGTAAATTTTTTTTAGAATCGCAGATGAAATTTGTGATTAAATAATTTTTAAAAAAATAAGGATAGAGAAATGTTTAAAATGGCTATTTTTTTGTGCTTTACTGGTTTTATTAGCAAGTGGTTGTCAATCTAAAAGCGGCATCGTTAAAACTTTTGTTATATCCAAGTTGGATCATACTAGATATAGTAGTAAAGAATTGGCTGGAATGCACAATAAAGCGAAGCGGTTTGTTACCTCTGGAGAGGTTTAAAAGGCGGAGGATATCTTACAAAAAATATCCAATTATCATCAACCCTCTAATAAACTACTAAAACGTTTAGAAGCGCCTTTTAATCTAGCACTTAAGTCTGTGGAAGACTGCATTCAAGACTGGTTACTTAGACCAACTGAAGTTGACACCTATTCAGCTAAGAAAACCAAGCCACCTAGCTATTCCTTCGCCTGCAATTATTGCTAAAGGTGAATTTGAAACAACAAAGCAATTTCGTATTAGGCTAGCACAAAGGAAAAATATTTATCAAGAAAAATTAAATGCAATTAAACAGAGTTATATTAATAAGGTTGGTGTTTATAATACGGCAATCAAGTCTTATAACAATGAGATATACTGGGAACAGAAAAGACGACAAGAACAAGTTACCTCCTCTATGCGTTCTAGACTTTTAAATACCGCTATTAATGAAATATTAGGCACACTAAGATTGATCAATGTTAAATATTATGCAGATAAAGAAGTTTTTACTGCTAGAATTGTTGCATTCGGATGATGCAGTTTATTATGATGTGGCTGTTCCTGTTGCCATTAGTGAGACGCAGAATTTTAAGAATGATGCACGTAAGTCAAAAATTCTAATTAAGATGAACCTGGATGGAAAAATTAAGCCAGTTAATTTTAAAATTAAAAATCCTGAGAAAACTTATACGGTATATTTGCTAGACTCAAAAGATGCAGATTCGCTAACTAGACAAAGAAGTGTTGGTATTACAGAGATTGGTCTAAACGATATTAAGATTAACAAAATTGATTCTCTAAAAGTTGATCAAATAATTGAAGGCAATAAACAGTATTTTAGAAAATTTTAGGTAACTGTTGATAGAGAGTTAGGTGTGTCATATGATTGAAAGCAGTAAGAACTATTTTTGGTGGGTGTATTGTAAGTGAAAATTCATCCGAGAGTGCCTTGTCTGCAAATGAAGAGTGTGTTGATGATTTTTATATTAGTGATGGCGAAATTACTAACGCCCAGTACAATAAATTTCTATTAAATACAGGAAAGTCAGATGAGGTGATTGCTGAAAATGCACAAAATCCTGTTGTTAATGTTAGCTGGCAAGAGGCGGTTGACTTTGCTAAGTGGATGTCAAAAGAACACCAAAAATACTACATGCTACCAAAGTCCATCCATTGGAAATACACAGCTAATGCTAACGCTCTGAGCGTTAAGAGGAATACCTGCAGCCAGGTAAATGTTTATTATTGCAACAATCAACCAGAGTCTATAATGTCTGTTAAATCTCTAAGCCCTAACCTATGGGAGTTGTACGATATGCTTGGTAATGTTTGGGAGTGGGTTATTGATGAAAGCACTCGAAAGAGAGTTGCCAAAGGCGGTAGTTGGAAATCTATTAGTGCAAAATTTGTTGATTTAAACTATCAATATATACCCAAGTCTGAAAAATCAGATGAAATTGGTTTTCGTATTGTAATGATTGGTTAGTTTTATTATTCTATACTGCTTATCTAAATCTAACGGGTAAGTTTTTTCCTCTTGTAAATTTCATATTAATACCGCCTTTTTAGATTTATTAGAAAGGCGTGTTTGATAAAATAATAATAAATAAAGGTGTTATATATACGGTATTGCTACAGATAATCGTTGTTATAGGGGATGGGCAACGCAATAAAAAGTAAAACAACGCACCTTAAATCACAATATTTTATTTGAATAAATTAAAATTCTAAGTATGGTTGGGTGCTTTATTTGAGCGTGGAGTAAAACCAAGATAGACGGCACCTAACAAAAACTTGTGACAAGTTTAAAACTATTTTCTAAAATGGAGTTTTATCCCGCTCAACCAATCTACGTTATAAACTTGATTTGAGTAGTAAGCCATCTTATTACTCACTCTGTTATTAGAGACTTGCTTGAATTGTGGAAACTTATTACCTATTGGACTACCACCACCATTGCTGGGCGAACTAAGCGACCATTTAAAGTAAAACCAAATTGTACGACTTCTAAAACAGAATTTGAGTTTTTGTCTGGCATGGGTATCATGGTCACGGCTTCGTGTAATTCTGGGTTAAAGGCTTCACCTTTTGGGTTAATCATTTCTACGCCAAATTTTTCTAAGGTTGATAGAAAAACTTTATCGGTCATTTCTAACCCTTCAACAATATGCTTAACGGTGGCCTTTTCTTCTTGTGCAGTTTTAATGCCCATGCTTAACGAGTCTTTGACTTCGAGTAATGCTTTGACAAAAGCATCCAGTGCAAACTTGTATGCATTTTCAACATCTTTAGCGTTGCGGCGTTTGAGGTTCTCCATTTCTGCTTGAGACCTTAAAAGTTTGTCCCAATTATCTTTGGCAGATTGTTGCGCTTGGGCTAGTTGTTCCTGCAAATCATCATCTTTAGGTGTTTGCGAGGCAGCTTTAACGGCGGCTTCAATATCCTCTTTTTCTGTTGAGGGGTTTTTTTGGTTCTTATTTTCTGGTTTCTTTTTTGTCATTTTGTTGCTCAATTCATGTATATTTGTTAAAAGTATTGATTATGGATAAGATCAAAACTACCCACAAAGTGCTTGATTATAATGGTGACTCTTTTAAAGAATTCAATCTTAATGATTAACAAATATGTTTAACACAATTGGCATTATTACCAAACCTAACGATTCTGTGAGTGAAGATACAGCTATTGAGTTGCGTGAATTTTTATCAATTCAGGGCGTAGGTGCGGTGTTTGACGATAAAAGCATTGCTCAACAGGCTGACTTGATTATTGTTTTAGGCGGTGATGGCTCACTACTTAATACGGCACGTAGTTTTGTTGATAACAATATCCCAATTTTGGGTATTAATCTTGGGCGGCTGGGCTTTTTGGCAGATGTGCCATTAACAGGCATGTTTGATATCGTCTCTGAGGTTTTAAATGGTGAATACACCAAAGAAGAGCGCTGTCTGCTGTCTTGCCAAATAGAGCAAAATAACGAAGCATTAGACAATTTTTTAGCATTGAATGATGTGGTTATTCACCGAAAAGAGCATTTAAAAATGGTTGAATTTGATGTTTATATTGATGACAAATTTGTCAATAATCAACGCGCTGATGGTTTGATTATTACCACACCAACAGGATCAACTGCTTATGCACTATCCAGTGGTGGTCCTATTATGCATCCAGGCGTGAACGCTATTGGCTTGGTATCAATTTGTCCGCATACTATGAGCCATCGTCCTTTGTTGGTGCCAGGTGATAGTGAAGTGGTGATTCAAGTGAAAGATTCAGATGATGGGGCGATTGTTAGTTTTGATGGGCAAACTTCGGTTGCTATTAAAGCAGGGCAGAATATTCATGTGCGACAGCACAGTAGTTTTATTCATTTATTACACCCTAAGGATTATGACTACTTTGAGATTATTCGCTCTAAATTACACTGGGGTCGCAAGTTTTAATCAAAATGCTGTCTCAATTAAGTGTTAAAAATTTGGCTGTTGTTGAAGTTCTAGATTTATCTTTTAAGCAAGGCATGAGTGTTGTTACGGGTGAAACAGGCACAGGGAAATCCATTCTTTTACAAGCTCTTAATTTGGCATTGGGTGGTTGTAGTGATGCTACTTTGGTGCGTTTTTGCGCAGATAAGGCTGAAATCAGTGCTAGTTTTGATGTGGCTCATTATCCAAAAATTCAAAACCATCTTCAGGCGCAATTACTAGAAGATGAGGGCGAGTGCATTTTGCGTAGAGTATTGAATGCTGATGGTCGTTCAAGGGCGTTTGTTAATGGCATTAATGTACCTTTGTCAGTGATGCGCGGTGTCGGTGAATTGTTGGTTGATATGCATGGTCAAAACGAGCATCAACTTTTATTGCGCCCCAATCAACAACGGCAATTATTAGATATGTACGCTGATACGCAGGCACTTTGTATTTCGCTTAATTTGGTCGTGAATGCACACAAACAGGTGAGCGAGCAAATTAAGGATCTGAATAATAACCATCAAATGAAGTTGCAAAAATAAGAGCTGCTCACTCACCAACTCAAAGAGTTAAATGATGCCGTATTAAGTGAACAGGAGTTAAACACGATTGAGGCTGAATTTAAGACCAATGCAAATGGTACGCACTCGCTTGATGAGCTTGCCCATCAAAAAAGGCAACTGCAAGCAGATTACCAAGAAAAAGCAGCGCACTTAAGTAAAATTAGAACCAGCAAGGCGCATGAGTTATCAAATTTAGTCACACAAACCATGCAAGTACTGGGCATGCCTGGTAGTGAGTTTTCATCTGCCTTACCCTCCAAGTCTGATGGCGTGCATTTAAATGGTACAGAGTCGGTTGATTTTTTAGTCAAAACCAATATGGGGCAAGATTTTAAGCCTTTAAAAAAAGTCGCCTCAGGCGGTGAATTATCACGAATTTCATTAGCCATTTCAGTGATTGATAGTGACAGTGAATACACCCCTACTTTGATTTTTAATGAGGTGGATATTGGTATTAGTGGTGCAGTGGCCGAAGTTGTTGGGAAAAAACTCAAACAATTAAGCGAGTATTATCAAGTCATTTGCATTACTCATTTAGCACAGGTTGCTGCTTTTGGTCATCAGCATTTACGTGTGCAAAAATCACAAGATAAAGACGGCGTACAAACCACAGTAACGCAGCTATCTAGCAATGAACGTGTGGATGAGATTGCGCGTATTTTAGGGGGTGCAACCATCACCGAGAAAGCTCGAAATGCTGCTGCAGAAATGATTGGAATGAGTGTTTAACGCCTGAATTCAGGCGATGTATTGGCTGGAATATGACATCTCCATAATCAGAACTTCACCTGGAGGTCTGCTCGCATATGTACCAGTTTCAAGCCATTGTTCAAAATCTTTGCCATAAAAACCCTGCTAGATACAATAAATCATCTTCAGGATGATTATGGCTTTTAGCGTCAAAACAATTTGCACAATAGCCATCTTTGAATTTAGATAGCTAAGTGTAACCACCAGAGACTAGATCTTTAGAAAAGGAAAGCTCTAGAATATTTCTATTTGAGCCGTTAACCTCCTTTCCATTTTCCAAGGCTTTAAGAATCAAGGGGATTCTAGTAGGTGCTTGTAGATTTCATAGCGACTCTCTTTAGAGTCGCAAACAGAATTAGAGAGGTCTATTTTTTCTTTAAGCGTTCAATGCCTAACATTTTAAAAATGTATTTTTGATAGGCAGGCTCTGAGTTGCCTGTTTTCATGTTGCGAATGAAGAATTTTTCAAAGGCGATTTTAGCAAGGTGTATTATTTTGCCTTTTTTAGCCCAAGTGACGTTTCTAGGTGGGATTTGTGGCATGGCAACAAAGGCTATGCCTGTATCGCCCATGTCAGCAATACAAACGGCATTCCAGGTTGGAATATGAGAAGGCGCTTTATCGGCAATCATTTCTTCAATATTATGTACAACAGCGGTGACCATGGATTCAATCATATAGCCTGTTTTTGGTGTGCCACACATAACAGGGGTTGCTTCAACAGGCGGAATGGCGATATTCACACCAATTGAAAAAATATTATTTTTAACAGGGGATTGTTGATAATCATTCACCATGACAAAGCCACGTGGATTGACAAAACCTGCATCTACATTGGCTAATTTTGCAACTGTATCAACACCTTTAAAGGCTGGCAACAGCATGGTATACCGGGTGGCAACTTCAATGGTTTTAATCATTTCTCCTTCGTCATTAACTTGGTCTACCGTGACAGTATCAGCAGTGATATTAGCCACTTTAGCATTGGTAATCCACTTGATATGGCGTTGTCTGAATTCTGATTCTAATAAACCTTTTGAATCACCCACACCGCCCAAACCTAGATGGCCAATGTAGGGTTCTGCGGTCACAAAGGTGATGGGACATTTATCACGAATGCCTCGTTTTTTAAGATCAGTATCCATGATGCATGCAAATTCATAAGCTGGACCAAAACAGGAAGCACCTTGTACAGCACCCACAACAATTGGACCACCGCCATTGGCACAAAACTCTGTCCACTTTTGACGTGCTGATTCGGCATGGGCAGTGGTGCAAATTGAAACGCTATAACCTTCAGGACCTAAACCTTCAACCTCATCAAAGGCTAATTTAGGACCTGTGGCTAGCACTAGATAGTCATAATCTACAACTTGGTCGCCAACTATAACTTGATTATCATTAGGTTTGATTTCACTGGCCTCGCCGATAATCAACTCAATATCTTTGTGTTTCAAATGAGGTTCAAGTAAAAAACTAATGTCTTCTTTGCTACGCCAACCAACTGCTAGCCAAGGGTTTGAAGGAATAAAGTTAAAGTTTGGATTATTGGAAATAACCGTTACCTTGTGATCTTTTCCTAATGTTTTTTTAATATCATAGGCAAAAGGCAGTCCGCCTGTGCTTGCGCCAATAACAACAACATGGACCATATTTCTCTCCTTAAAATGAGTCAATTATCCTGATAATGCGCACACTTGTCAAATATATCACAATGTGCTTATATTGTTAATTATAACAAGGCGTGATTTAATTGATTAAAGCCACAAAAAAACGATTTTTTTATAAGTCAGACTAGTATAATCTTAATTTTGTGAGTTTGATGGCGATAGATATTTTGGCAACGGACAACGGATGGCCAAAGGCACAATTAGGTATATTGTTAATAGCCGGTGTTTATTTTGCTATCAATGGTGTGGCTTTAGCAGCAATTTATGGCAGTATGATTAGCTTGTTAAATACAGGTTTAATTAATAGGCACACAAATAAGCAAACAAGACAATTAGGTATTAGCGCAGGAGCTAGCGTTGGTATGATGGCAGTGAGTGTTATTATGCGTATGGTTCTGTTGGTGGCATTGACTTTATTCGGCTTATTGATTTTAAAGTTATCACCGGAGGCGCTAATTATCGGCTTGGTTTTGGGACAGGTTGGTTTTTTAATAGATAAGGTTATAAATAAATAATGTCAGTGACAAATGAAGTTATAACTTCTGGTAGCTATATTAAGCACCATTTACAATATTTGACATATGGTCAATTTCCAGACGGACATTGGGGACTTGCGCACGCTGCAAGCGAAGCAAAAGAAATGGGCTTTTGGGCTTTTCATCTGGACACATTAAGTGTTTCCTTTGTATTAGGCGCTTTATTTTTAATCTTTTTTTACCGAGTGGGTAAAAAAATGACCTCCGACACCCCTTCAGGTGCGCAAAATTTTATTGAAAGTGTAATTGATTTTATTAACGAGAATGTTCGTGGTTCGTTTAATGGTCAAAACCCCATGGTTGCACCATTAGCACTCACTACTTTTATTTGGATTGTATTAATGAACACCATGGATTTAGTACCGGTCGATTGGTTGCCATATGTGGCACAGCAAATCGGTGTTTGGTTTGGTGCCGACCCGCATCACGTTTTCTTTAAGGTGGTGCCAACCACTGACCCAAATGCGACCCTTGGCATGTCAATTGGTATTTTCATTCTTATTATTTATTACAGCATCAAGGAAAAAGGCGTGGGCGGTTTTGCAGCAGAATTGACCTTTCATCCATTTGGTAAAATGATGTTGCCGTTTAATTTGTTCTTAGAAGGGGTGAACTTAATTGCCAAGCCTGTTTCGTTGGCATTGCGTTTATTTGGCAATATGTATGCAGGAGAGATGATTTTTATTCTCATCGCTTTATTGCCATTCTGGGTTCAGTGGAGTTTATCTTTGCCATGGGCAATTTTCCATATTTTGATTGTATTGTTACAGGCCTTTATTTTTATGACTTTGGTCATTGTGTATATGGATATGGCTCACCAAAAAAAGCATTAATTTTTTTATAAAATAGGAGTAAAAAATGGAACAAAGTATTTTATTTTTAGCAGGTTCAATTTTAATGGGCTTGGGTGCGCTAGGCGCAGCAGTGGGTATTGGTATTTTAGGTGCAAGGTTTTTAGAAGGAGCAGCGCGCCAGCCAGAGTTAATTCCAATGCTTAGAACGCAAATGTTTATTGTCATGGGTTTGGTGGATGCAGTACCAATGATTGCTGTTGGTATTTCAATGTATATTTTATTTGCGGTTGCAGGATAAAATAAAAAATGATTTAAAACGCAAGGGTTAAGCTATGAATATTAATTTGACGATGTTTGGGCAATTAATCATGTTTGCCATGTTTACTTGGTTTTGCATGAAATTTATTTGGCCGCCTATTGTGATGGCCATGGAAGAACGTAAAAAACGTATCGAAAGCGGTTTATTAGCGGCGGAACGTGGTCGCTCTGAGCAAGAAGAGGCACAAGCCAAAGTTCAAGAGATGATTAATCAATCTAAAGATCAGGCGGCTGAGATTATTGCAAATGCCACTCGTCAAGCATCAAATATGGTTGAAGATGCGAAAGACGTTGCTTTAAAAGAAGCGGGTAAAGTAAAAGAAAAAGCACAAGCACAGCTTGAACAAGATACAATTCAAACGCGTAATGAGTTAAAAAATCAAGTGTCTGATTTGGTTATGCAAGGTATTAGTGCGGTGCTTGCTAAGGAAGTTGATGCAAAAGTACACCAACAAATGTTGGGTAAATTGTCACAATCGCTGTCGTAATTAGTTATGGAATTAGCCGTCATCGCCAAACCTTATGCCAATGCAATTTTTGAATTGGCACAGCAAGACAAATCGTATTTGCAGTGGAAAATGGTTTTAGATGCAGGTGCACAATTGCTTGTTGATCAGCAGATGCATAGATTTATTGCTTCTCCCAATGTTTTAAAACAAGATAAATTAAGCACTATTAAGGCATTGCTCAAGTCAATATTGGCAAGAGGGTTAAGCGAGCATGAAGCGACATTTATTGGTGTGCTATTAGACAATAATCGCACCAACGCTTTGCCAAGTATCTCCACCTTGTTTGAAAGTTTGATGAATACAACAAGTGATGCCAAAATGTTTAATGTCATTAGCGCTTATCAATTAAGTGAGTCTGAAAAAAAGCAAATTGTGAGTGATTTGGCAAATCAATACAACAAAGTAGTAAGCATTGATACCACTATAGATAAAGACTTGGTAGGCGGCATTATCGTTAAAGACGGTGATAAAGTTATTGATATGTCAATCAAAGCTCAAGTGGATGAGTTAAGGTTGTGTTTATCAATAACACACTAAATTATTAAAATTTAAAGAGGAAAGACTATGCAATTAAACGCTCATGAAATTAGTGATTTAATTAAAAAGCAGATAGAAGGATTTGACTTTGCCGCTGAGGCGCGTACAGAAGGTAGTGTGGTTAGTGTGAGTGATGGCATTGTCCGTATTCATGGTTTGGCTGATGTACAATTTGGTGAGATGCTCGAATTCCCAAATAACACCTTTGGCATGGCACTTAACTTAGAGCAAGACAGTGTTGGTGCGGTTGTTCTGGGTGATTATTTGCATATTTCAGAAGGCGATGTTGTTAAATGTACCAATCGTCTGGTTGAAGTACCTGTTGGTGAGGCTATGCTAGGTCGAGTAGTTAATCCATTGGGCAAAGCCATTGATGGTAAAGGTGACATTGATGCTCAAGGTGTGCGACCATTAGAAATAATGGCACCTGGCGTGATTGATCGTAAATCGGTAGATCAGCCTATTCAAACAGGCATTAAAGCGATTGATGCGATGGTGCCAGTAGGTCGTGGTCAGCGTGAACTCATCATTGGCGATCGTCAAACAGGTAAAACAGCTATCACGATTGATGCGATTATCAATCAAAAAGACAGCGGTATTCGTTGTGTATATGTAGCTATTGGTCAAAAAGATTCATCAGTGGCGGCAGTTGTGCGTAAATTAGAAGAACACGGCGCATTGGCAAATACCATTATTGTGACTGCAGGTGCTGCATCAGCGCCAGCGCTACAATACATTGCACCTTATGCAGGATGTGCTATGGCTGAATACTTCCGCGATCGAGGTGAAGATGCACTGATTGTTTATGACGATTTAACCAAGCAAGCTTGGGCTTATCGTGAGGTTTCTTTATTGCTTAAACGCCCACCAGGGCGTGAGGCTTATCCAGGTGATGTATTCTATCTACATTCACGCTTGCTTGAGCGTGCCTCACGTGTCAATGCAGACTATGTAGAGAAGATGACTAATGGTGAAGTTAAGGGTAAAACAGGCTCTTTAACAGCATTGCCAATTATTGAAACGCAAGGCGGCGATGTGTCAGCATTCGTTCCTACCAACGTTATTTCAATTACGGATGGTCAAATTTTCTTAGAAACAGATTTATTTAATGCAGGTATCCGCCCAGCGATTAACGCAGGCTTGTCAGTATCACGTGTGGGTGGTGCAGCGCAGACTAATATTATTAAAAAACTAGGTGGCGGTATTCGTCTTGATTTGGCTCAATATCGTGAGTTGGCGGCTTTTGCACAATTTGCATCAGATCTTGATGCAGAAACTAAAGCGCAAATTGATCGTGGTCAGCGCGTGACAGAACTAATGAAGCAAAAGCAATACTCGCCCTTATCAATTGCCGAAATGGCAACCTCATTGTTTGCTGCCAATTCAGGCTCGTTAGATGATATTGAGACAAATAAAGTGGTTGATTTTGAATCGGCACTAATCACTTATATGAATGCAAACCAAGCATCATTGATGGATAAAATTAATGAAACAGGTGATTACAATGATGAAATTTCAAACGAACTACAAGCAGCAATTGATGACTTCAAGGCAAACCATACTTGGTAGAATGGGGTAGATAATGGCAGCTGGCAAGGAAATTAGAACACAAATTTCGAGTATTAAAAATACTCAGAAGATTACTTCGGCTATGGAAATGGTTGCAGCTTCTAAGATGAAAAAAGCGCAAGATAGAATGTTAGCGTCACGCCCTTATTGCGAAAAAATCTCCAATGTTATTGGTCATTTAGCCTATGCACATTCAGAATTTGAACATCCTTATATGAACAGTTCTGAAAAACTTCAGCGCATCGGCATTATTATTATTTCAAGCGATAGAGGTTTGTGTGGTGGTTTGAATACTAATTTGTTTAGGCATATGTTAAAACAAGTTGTTGAATACCAGGCCAAAGGCATTGAGGTTGATATCTGCACCATTGGCAAAAAAGCAACCTCATTTTTTAAAAATTCTGGCTTACATGTTAAATCTGTATTAACAGATTTAGGTGATGCACCTCATTTTGATGATTTGTTAGGCACGATTAAAGTTATGCTTAACGGGTTTGATGCAGGCGAAATTCAACAATTATCAGTGGCCTACAACAAATTTGAAAATACCATGATCCAAGCGCCCACAATTATGCAATTGGTGCCAATGGTAGCGGGTGAATCGGACAATGTGAATCACTATTGGGACTATATCTATGAGCCTGATGCACAAGAGGTTCTAAGTGCGTTATTAGTGCGTTATATTGAGGCTTTGGTTTATCAAGGCCTGGTTGAAAACATTGCCTGTGAGCAATCTTCGCGTATGGTTGCAATGAAAAGTGCAACTGATAATGCAGGTGATATGGTTAAAGAGTTAGAGTTGGTTTACAACAAGGCAAGGCAAGCGGCAATTACGCAAGAAATTTCTGAGATTGTTAGTGGCGCTGCTGCTGTTTAAAGTTTAAAAAAAGGAAAAGCAAAATGAGTACAGGAAAAATTACACAAATTATTGGTGCGGTTATCGATGTCGAATTCTCAGCAGACAGTATGCCAAAAATTTATGACGCCTTAAAAGTTTCAGAAACAGGCTTAACCTTAGAAGTTCAGCAACAGTTGGGCGACCACGTGGTGCGTGCAATTGCCATGGGTGGTTCTGAAGGCCTAAAAAGAGGCTTAGAAGTCACCAACACAGGAGAGCCTATTAAGGTACCTGTTGGCGTTAAGACATTAGGGCGTATTATGAATGTACTGGGCGAGCCGATTGATAATGCTGGCGACATTGGTCAAGAAGTCGATTGGGCTATTCACCGAAGTGCGCCTGCTTATCATGAACTAGCACCTGCAGCAGAATTATTAGAAACAGGCATTAAAGTTATTGATTTGATTTGCCCGTTTGCTAAAGGCGGTAAGGTTGGCTTGTTTGGCGGCGCTGGTGTTGGCAAAACCGTTAATATGATGGAATTAATTCGTAATATTGCGATTGAGCATTCTGGTTATTCAGTATTTGCTGGTGTGGGCGAGCGCACTCGTGAAGGTAATGATTTTTATCACGAAATGAAAGAGTCAAATGTACTTGATAAGGTGTCTTTGGTGTATGGGCAAATGAATGAGCCTCCAGGAAACAGGTTGCGTGTTGCCTTAACAGGACTAACCATGGCAGAATACTTTCGTGATGAAGGTCGTGATGTATTGTTGTTTATTGACAATATTTATCGTTATACACTTGCAGGTACGGAAGTGTCGGCACTATTAGGTCGTATGCCATCAGCAGTAGGCTATCAGCCAACATTAGCAAGTGAGATGGGCGCATTACAGGAGCGTATTACTTCAACTAAAAAAGGCTCAATTACCTCAATTCAGGCAGTGTATGTGCCTGCAGATGATTTAACCGACCCATCGCCAGCAACCACATTTGCTCATTTAGATGCAACGGTTGTATTATCACGTCAAGTAGCAGAATTAGGTATTTATCCTGCGGTAGACCCACTGGATTCTACTTCACGCCAACTAGACCCATTAATCGTGGGTGAAGAGCACTATAACGTGGCTCGTGGCGTACAAGGCGTATTACAACGCTACAAAGAATTAAAAGATATTATTGCGATTTTAGGTATGGATGAATTATCTGAAGAAGACAAGCGTTCAGTGTCTCGTGCTCGTAAAATTCAACGTTTTTTGTCTCAGCCATTTTTTGTGGCAGAAGTCTTCACTGGTGCACCAGGTAAGTATGTCTCACTTAAAGATACGATTTCTGGGTTTAAAGCTATTCTTGATGGTGAGATGGATGATTTTCCAGAGCAAGCCTTTTATATGGTAGGTTCGCTTGATGAGATTCGTGAAAAAGCTAAGGAGAGCGCATAAATGCCAACCATTCATGTTGATGTCGTTAGCGCAACAGAGTCTCTCTATTCAGGCGAGGCATTGCGTGTGTTTGCGCCTACATCCACAGGCGAATTAGGTATTTATCCAAAACATACAGCACTTTTGTCAACCTTAAAACCAGGTGAAGTTCGAGTAGAAACCGATAAAGGCATAGAATCCATTTATGTTTCTGGAGGCATCATAGAGGTTCAACCAGATGTCGTGACTATTTTTTCTGACACTGCAATTAGAGCAAGCGATTTAGACGAATCTAAGGCACTAGAAGCTAAACAGCGTGCGCAAGAGGCAATGGAAAATGCAACTGAGAGTCAAGATATTTCAGCAACACAGGCAGCACTTGCTGAGTCAATAGCACAATTGCAAATGATTAACAAAATGCGTGGTAAGAAAATTTAAGAACCATAATTCTTAATTAAAAAATACCACTAATCAAATTTTTTAGCTATAAGTAATTAATTTTTTTAAAGTTAACAATTCTGTTGTTAACTACTTCAATACCCTCTTTTTGGAGGCGTTTTATTTTGACTTTAATGTCTTCTGCAAAATCGCCTAAATCTCCATTTGACTTAACCACACGATGACAAGGCACTTCGGGTGCAAAAGGGTTTTTGTTCATTGCAGAACCAACTGCTCTATAGGCGTTGGGATGGTTGATGAGTTTGGCAAGGCCAGCGTAGGTAATAACCCTACCAGCAGGAACTTTATCTTTAAGAGTTTGGTAACATTTTTGTTGAAATGGAGTCATGTTAGATACTTTTCCATGGCTTTGTTAAAGGTATTTTGAGCTTTTAGTAATAAATCACAAACCTCTCTTACTGCGCCATGGCCGCCTATTTTTTCAGTCACAAAATAAGCATTTTCTTTAACCAGCTCATGGGCATTAGCAACGGCAATTGGTAGGCCAACTTTTATCATAACGGGTAAATCAATGATGTCATCGCCCATGTAAGCAACTTGTTCAGCTTGAAGTGATAGTTTTTTGATAAGATTATTAAAAGCAATAACCTTGTCATCTTGTCCTTGGTAAAAATGTTCAATACCTAAATTCCTCATTCGGTGTGCTACATTTTTAGAGTTTCTGGCACTAATAACAGCCACTTCAATACCGTTTTGTTTGAGTAGTTTAATCCCTAGCCCATCAAGTGAATTAAAGCGTTTAAGTTCTGTGCCTTCGTCAGAAAAATATAAGCCACCGTCTGTTAATACACCATCTGCATCAAAAATAATTAGTTTGATGTTTTCAGCTTGCAAGTAAAATTTATCAAGTAATTGCACGTAGTTTACTCCACTTAAAATAAGGCCCAGGATCTGTTTTTCTTATCGGAGAAATGTCACTATGACCCTTGATAGCGCTTATTGGATAATGAGATTTTAATAAATCTATCACTTTATTTAAGGCTTCATATTGTACCGATTCATACGGTGTATTGTCATCTCCTTGCAACTCGATGCCAATAGAAAAATCATTACAGACATGCTTGCCTTTATAGCTTGACTCACCTGCATGCCAAGCACGCTGATTAAAAGGTACGAATTGAATTATCATGCCGTTACGTTTAATCAACAGGTGCGTGGATACTTTCAGGTCTTTAATGGTTTTGAAATAAGGGTGCTGACTGGTATCAAGTTGATTGGTAAAAAAATCTTCAATATAGTGATTGTTGAATTTGCCAGGCGGTAGTGAAATATTATGAATAACAACCAAAGATATGGCTTGGTTGGGCCTTTTATTAAAGTTTGGTGAGCTGACTTGCTTGGCGTTTTCAAGTCGGTGGTTGTTAATCATCGCTCAATTATAACCCTAATTTAACCGGTTAAAGTAACGACCTCTGAGTAGCAACCTTGGATTGAGCGGATTGTCAATAAATTCAGAACGCTTGTGCAGGATGTTGTTGCACAATATGCCCTGATTAGCAGTCATAATATGGCTAAAGTGATATTCAGTGGTTGTACTTAAATGCACATCTAAAATGGTAATGGCTTGCTTAACTTCTTGGGCATCTAAAAATTCGATGTTTTTTTTTCTTTGCGTGTAGCGCATATAAAGTTGTGAGCTGGGTTCATCGATAAAAAAAATGGCCCCTATGGAGGTTTTACGCCTGACAACACCGTTCACAACGTGCTCGGGTATACTCATAGCTTGGGTGTGAGTAAGCGCCTTAGCAATATCTGGATTAGACTCCCTTAGTTGTAAATATACCATTTGCTGATCAATCCATTGGTTTTCTCCACCACGATTTGCAGGTGTGACACAAAACAAAGAAAAGGCACGTATGCGCTGCTCTATTGTATTGTAATAACCGTCTGTATGCCAGCCGATGGCTTTATCAGTGTAGGGAATAAATTCCGCCTGGTCTTTTTTAACGCTTTGGGTAATATGCGCTAAGCCCTGGTCTTGGACGTATAAATGTGGGTCATAACCTACCAATCCAAGCTGTTTATTAATGGCAAAAATGGCTTGCGGGTAGTTGTCTTGTTGCTCAATGTTAAACAAGGCAAAATTGTTTTGCTGGCACAAAAGCCTAACCCTGTCTTTTTCTGAGCGTGTGAGCTCAAAGGGATTACTGATTTCAATCAGACAGGTTTCAATCTTAGTATTTGCATTTGCTAGTTTGTTATCTCGCCAACGTTTGTATTCATCTAAATTGCTGAGAATGGACATAATAATTTTAGCCATTAATGCGTTTATCAATCACCCATTGTTGGGTGATTGATAAGATGTTGTTAACCACCCAATAAAGCACTAATCCAGACGGGAACCATAGGAAGAAAATGGTAAATACAAAAGGCAATGCCATCATAATTTTTGCCTGCATTGGGTCAGGTGGTGGCGGGTTTAGTTTTTGTTGAACAAACATTGAAACACCCATGATGAGTGGCAATATGTAGTAAGGGTCTTGGGCTGATAAATCGGTTAAATACCAAAATGGTGCTTGGCGTAATTCAACCATTTCTAATAGCACCCAGTAAAGTGAGATAAATACAGGAATTTGTACCAAGATGGGTAAACAACCAGAGGCAGGGTTGATTTTTTCCTTTTTATATAATTCCATGGTTTTTTGACCCAGTTTTTGTTTGTCATCACCATAGGTTTCTTTAAGTTTTGTTAATCTAGGGGCGAGCTGTCGCATACCTGCCATTGAGCGGTATGATTTTTCGCTGAGCTTGTAAAATGCCAATTTGATTAACAAAGTAAGGATGATAATAGAATAACCCCAAGAGTGAATCACTGAATAAATCCAGTTAAGCAACTCAGACAATGGCTTGGCAATAATAAACAACACGCCATAGTCAACAGTTTTGTCTAAACCCGGTGCAACATTGTTAATTTGCTCTTGCTCCTTAGGTCCAATATAAAGGCTACTGCTTGGTAGCGTGGCTGTTGCACCAGGCGCTATTGCTAGTTCTGGGTTGACAACGGTTAGTAAATACTCACCATTGATAATCTTTGATGAATAAGTATGTGTTTGGTTTGTATCTGGGATTGCAGCCACAAAAAAGTAATGCTCAATCATTGCTATCCAGCCGCCTTTGGAGGTGGCTTTTGGCTGGTCGCCAAAGTCTTCAAACTCTATTTTTTCATACACATCTTGGTCATCAAATCTTGCACCACCTGTATAGGTTGGCATCACCATGTTGGGCTGGTCAAGTGCATTGCGAACCAATTGTGTGTAACCAGTTATGTTTAATGTGTTGTTAGTGGTGTTGGTTACTTGGTAATCGATACCAACCACGTAGCTGTTTTTGTTAAAGTGATATCGCTTAGTGACTTTGATGCCATTCTC
Organism: Abyssogena phaseoliformis symbiont OG214; assembly: GCF_016592595.1. Classification (NCBI taxonomy): domain Bacteria; kingdom Pseudomonadati; phylum Pseudomonadota; class Gammaproteobacteria; species Abyssogena phaseoliformis symbiont. The sequence goes on along the minus strand of NZ_AP012977.1, from coordinate 1,478,219 downwards.
ACTTTGCCAAGTAAAGGGCACGACCAAACTATTACCATCCATTTGATAGTGGCTATTTTTTGAACTAAATATTGAGTGGTGAGTAGGCATTTGTCCTTGCGGCAATAAACCACTTTGTGCTTGGAATATTTCACCAGTTTTATTACTGAGCAGTTGAAACTTTTGCTCAGAATTAATCTCTATTGGATAATCATTAAGCCATGCATTTTGGATAGTGCCACCTTTGTGACTAATTTCTAAGGTTAGTAAATCTGTTGTGACCGTTGTAAATGGGCCTTTATTTTTTGCAACAGCATTAGGAAGGTCTAATTCAGCATTACGATTTGTAGCACTGGGCACGTCTAGGTTCTGATTTGCTAAGGAGTCATTTATCGTGCCAGCACCTGTAATTTTGGTTTGACTGATTAAATTACCGTTTGCATCTACTGCATGTGTTACCTCCCACTTGTCCCACAAGAGAAAAACGCTTAAAAAAATAGCAATAATGAGAAAGAATTTTTGATTGTTCATAAGATTATTTATTAATTAAAGAGTAGTATTATTTTTTTGGTACGGGGTCAAACCCACCATCATGCCATGGATGGCACTTACCAATACGTTTTAAACTAAGACCAAGCCCCTTAAAAAAGCCATGCACTTGGATTGCGTCATAGGAATACTGTGAGCAAGTCGGCTGAAAACGACAATTAGAACCCAATAAGGGGCTAATAAATAGTTGATAAAATTTAATGGGCATTAAAAGTAAGTAACGCATTAATGGGTGGTTATTATTTTGAATAAATGTAGCAAGTCATCGATCATTATAGAGTTTTTAGCGGGTTTTGAATGCCTTGCCATCACCACAAATTCCCAATGATTTAAGTCATTTTGATGTGTTCTAAAGGTTTCGCGTGCAATTCTTTTGGCTCTATTTCTATTAACAGCTAATTTATGAACTTTTTTTGCAATGGCAAGCCCGAGGCGTGGTGTGGGCGTGTCAATCTTTCGTGCAATGATTTGCCAGTACCGCCCTTTGGCCATTTTTCCATGGTTAAAAATAGCTTTATACTCAAAGGGTTTTAAAACTCTTAAGTTGCGTGTTAGCCTAAGGGACACTTAAATTAGCTAAGCTGCTAAACGCTTACGCCCTTTTTTTCTACGCGCATTAATAATAGCACGACCTAATTTGGTGCTCATTCTTGATCTGAAACCGTGTGTACGTTTACGTTTGATAACACTCGGTTGAAAGGTTCTTTTTTGCTTCATAAAGAAATACCTTAAGATAAAATCTTGCAATTTTACCATAATTTAATTTTACAGTCTTATGTTTGTTGTCTTGTTAAGGCTTTAGTGTTTTAATATTGTATCGTTTTTTATACACATGTTTAAAAAATACTACAATAGCCAATTTGTGGATTAAAGTAAGAGCTTTAAGTGGATATTGTTTATTGGTTAATGTTGTTAAAGGTGCCCTATCTTGGGGTAAAAACGTTTTGAATCGCCACAGCAAGTATTTGAAGCATCTGATGAGCAGCGCAAGCAATCGGGCTTATTTAGAAAAGAAATGTTAACATTTTTACAACAAGCGGATAAAGCACTGGTACAGGCAGATACTGATTGGACAAAAAATGAAAACTGCCACGTTCTAACCTTAATTGATGAAAAATATCCTGAACAATTAAAAACCATTTCAGATCTACCACCACTGCTTTATGTCAGAGGTGATGTTGGATGCTTGTCAAAACCACAACTGGCCATTGTTGGTAGCAGAAATCTAACATCAGGTGGTGCCCATACCTTTGCGTTTGAATTATCCAAGTTGGGCATGGCAAGTGGTATTGATGCCAAGGCACATATTGGTGCTTTAGATGCAGATGCGCAAACGATTGCAGTTTGTGGTATGGGCTTGATAGAATTTATCCAGTAAAGCATAAATCTTTGGCGCATCAAATTTCAATGTGCGGTGCACTTATTTCAGAGTTTCCCATTGGCACTTTAGTGGTGGAGGCAATCGGCACACCATGATTACTGCAAAATTAGCCGCTGAACAAGGCAAGGAAGTGTTTGCAAAACCCAGTTTAATTCATAACCCATTATCAAAGGGCTGTCATCAACTTATTAAGCAAGGCGCTAAATTAACTGACAATATTGAAGACATATTATCTGAGCTACCCAAGGGTTTGGGTTTGTCAGTTCCATTTAAAAAAAGTCTGTTGATATAAAAAATGTAGATAAAACAGACGCTATGCTATTAAAATATCTGAGTTATAATGTGGTGACGGTTGATAAGCTGGTTGAAAAAACCAACCTTAGCCCACAGATAATTATCCAAGCGCTTTTGCTGCTTGAGCTTGAAAATAAAGTTGCTAAAATTGCAGGGCCAGGCTACGTACTAACTAAGTGAGATTTTTATGACAAATAATATTCTTGACGTTCTAACCTATATGTTTGATTATCTTTTTGAAGAGGCAGGGCAAGACTCTACCTATGAAATTGATGATACCGAGTTAAAAGCACCCCTTTCAGATATCGGATTTGATACAATGCGCCTTGATAAGGTGCTTAGTTGGCTAGGAAACATCGCCACCATTCAAGACGACTTATCAAGGCAGTATGCGCATTTATACTGAGGCTGAAAAAATAAAACTTAGTGCCAAATCCAGAGGGTTTTTATTGTTTATGGAAAACATTGGCCAATTGGATGCCAATCAACGCGAGATGATTATTGATCAAATCATGTCATTAGGTGATACCAGTATTTCTTTAGAAGGTCTTAAATGGGTGGTAATGATGGTATTAGGCAATAGTGTCGATGGTGAAACGTCAGCGCAATGGCTAGAATCTATCGTGTTTCTTGATGACAATCACACCATTCAATAATGGCAAAAAATCTTGTTATTGTTGAGTCCCCTGCCAAAGCCAAAACCATTGAAAAGTTTTTAGGTAAGGACTTTAGCGTTAAATCTAGTATCGGTCACATCCGTGATATGCCTAAGAAAAACATGGGTATTGACATTGAAAACAATTTTACCCCCACCTATGAAATTACCACAGATAAGAAAAAAGTAGTCGCTGATTTGTGCAAGGCCGTAAAAGTCGCAGAAAAAGTCTACCTTGCAACGGACGAGGATCGCGAAGGTGAAGCTATTGCTTGGCATTTACTAGAAGCACTCAATTTGCCCAAAGACACCCCAAGAATTGTCTTTCATGAGATTACCAAAAGTGCCATTACTAACGCCATTGTTAAGCCTAGAACGGTTGATTATCAGTTGGTAGATGCTCAACAAGCGCGTCGCGTTATTGACAGATTAGTAGGTTTTGAAATATCGCCTGTTCTATGGCGCAAGATTTCAGGCGCGCGTTCCGCTGGCAGGGTGCAATCCCCGGTGATGCGCCTCGTGGTCGAAAGAGAGCGAGAAATTAGCCAACATATTACCAATTCTACTTACAAAGTCAAAGCAGAGTTAGTGAGTGGAGGCGGCAAAGTATTTGAGGTTAAACTGAGCAAGGAGTTTGAATCTAAAGAGCAAGCATTGGCCTTTGCTAATGCACTTTTATCGGCTAATTTAACCGTTGCATCAACTGATAAAAAGTCCTCTAAACGCTCATCTAAGCCCCCCTTTATCACCTCAACCTTGCAACAAGAAGCCTCTCAAAAATTAGGCTTTTCAGTTAAGCAAACCATGACTTTGGCACAAAATTTGTACCGTGAAGGCTCTATTACTTATATGCGAACTGATTCATTTACGCTGTCAGAAACAACAATTGAGGCAGCCGGTCAAGTCATTGCAAAAGGATTTGGCAGTGACTATCACCACATAAGACGATATAAAACCAAAGATACGGGCGCACAAGAAGCGCACGAGGCAATTCGCCCAACCGATTTAACCAAGCCCAGTATTTTTGGTATTGAAGATCAAGCCGCCAAATTATATAGCCTGATTTACAAACGCACATTGGCTTGCCAAATGAGCGATGCCCAACTACAAAAAACCCAAATAAAAATCAATATTTCAGGACTTGATGAAAAATTCATAGCCAATGGCGAAATATTGACATTTCCAGGGTTTCTAAGAGTTTATGATTATCTGTCATCAGAGAATAAATTACTACCTGATTTAAACAAAGGTGATGCGCTGGGTTTAGCTAGTTTTAAAGCTAGAGAGAGTTTTTCAAGAGCCAAGCCTCGCTATACCGAAGCCTCACTGGTGAAAAAAATTGAAGAAATGGGCATCGGTAGACCTTCAACATTCGCCACTATGGTATCGACAGTGCAAGACAGAAATTACGTTACAAAAGAGACCAGAGAGGGTGTTGAACGTGCGTATCAATTAGTTGAAATCAAAGATAATCAAGTCATTCAATCACAACCAAACGAGGTAACAGGCGCTGAAAAAAACAAACTGTTCCCAACCAATGTTGCCTATTTACTTACTGATTTTTTAGTCAAATATTTTGACAACATTATTGATTATAAATTCACTGCTAAACTTGAAAGTGATTTTGACACCATTGCCACACAAAATGTTCCATGGCAAGGCGTGGTTAAAAACTTTTACACCCCTTTTCATCAAAAAATAGAAGATGCTGCTGACATTTCCAGAGAAGAAACCCATGGCATGCGCGAACTTGGCACCGATCCAAAAAGTGGTAAACCCGTCAGTGTGCGCTTTGGCAGATACGGTGCTTTCGCCCAAATCGGCCATAAAGACGACGAAGACAAACCAGCCTTTGCCTCACTCAGGGGTTCATTAGACATTGAGAGCATCGCTCTTGATGAGGCTTTAGAATTATTCAATATGCCCCGCACCGTTGGCGAAACTGATAATTTTGGCACCATCAAAGCTAACTATGGTCGCTTTGGTCCCTATATCCAATATGGCAAGAAATACGCCTCACTCAAAGAAGATACCCCAGAAGAAGTCAGTCTAGAAAAAGCACTAGAACTCATTAAAGCTAAAGAAAAATTCGACGCCGAACGCATCATCAAAACCTTTGATGACTCCGACATCCAAGTCCTCAACGGTCGTTTTGGCCCCTACATCTGGAACGGCAAGAAAAAAGGAAAAGGCCAAAAAAATATCACCATCAAAAAAGTCTTCGGCGATAAAGCCCCCGCCGACCTAACTCTTGAAGAATGCAAAAAAGCGGTTGCTGGTAAAATAAAAGCCAAAGTCAAGCCCAAAAAGAAGATAGTTAAGAAAAAAGTTACTATAAAGGTAGATCCAGTGCCAAGTATTTAATTAAAATTAAAAATACTTTGCGTCTTTTAGTTTTTAACTATGAATTATGCCAACCTCTAAAAATACCTTTCAACCCCAAGCCAAGCTATTTTTAAAATGGGCAGGCTGGAAAAGAGGGTTAATAACACAATTATTTGCCAAATTTCCCATTGATTTTAATAACTATCATGAGCTATTTTTAGGTGGTGGTGCGGTATTTTTTGAACTTTATTCAAGGGGAACGTTAAAAGGTACACCTTTCTGATATAAATTCAGAACTTATTAATGCTTATAATGTGGTTAAAAAATAACCCTAAAAATCTAATAACTGAACTAGAATATTATAAAAACAGCCACAATAAAGAGTTTTTTTATCAAACTAGAGGACTAGACAGGCGGGATATTTTTCAAACACTGACAGAATTAGTGAGAGCTGCACGATTTATTTACCTTAATAAGACTTGTTTTAACGGACTTTACCGTGTCAACTCAAAAGGTTATTTTAAATACACCAATAGGCAGTTATAAAAATCCAAATATTGCTGACAAAGAAGCAATTTTAAATGCCGTCATTACTAACCAATCGTTTGATAAGACAATAGACAATGCGAACTCAAATGATTTTATTTACTTTGATCCGCCTTATTATCCACTGACAGAAACTGCCAATTTTACTGCTTACGATAAAAATGCTTTTTTAGATGAAAAACAAAAACAGTTATTTGACACGTTTAAAAAACTACATCAAAAAAAATATACAGTTATGAAAAGCAATTCTGATACAAGTTTTATTAAAAATTTATATCAAGAATACGTGATTGACTTTGTACAATAAAATCGTTTTATAAACAGCAAGAGCAGCGGTTGCAACAAAATTAATGAAATTTTAATAAGGTGCTAATATGAATTGTGACGGCTTAAAAAACGATTTTAAATTAGTTAATAAAGTAGATTTTTTTTGTCCAAATAAATACTGGAGATTGGGAGAAAGACAGAAGAAACATTAGAGATGAAGTTATTGAGTTATTTAAATCTGAAGAGACAGGGGTAGGCACAAAAGAAAAATCTGTAAGAGTTAAATATTACGTAGAGAAAACACATAATAATGAAATTGTATATTTACAATGATCTGCCTACTTAAACAAAGGTTTTGATTTTACTGTTAATGTCAAAAAATACAAATTCAAAGTACCAATAGAAAAGAACCCTAAAAGAGAAACAACAACCCCAAGACATGAGACAGCGTGTATTTAGAATTACAAGCCATTAATTAGTAAAATAAAGAACACTCTGTTTTATAATGGGTGAGGCTGTAGAGAAAATTTACAATTGTGAAGATCCTGGTGAAATTTTAAAAGATGGAAAGTTTGCACTATTAAAAAATTGCTACATTGGCAGCGTTGAATATGAAACATTATTAAAGGCCATAAAATGGCTATTTATAGAGCAAGACATAACTTATTGGAGTTTTTCTGGAAGGGCGATGTTTAAAAATAAGATAGATGAAAACGTACGATTTTGATGATTTAAAAACTACATTCCAAGACTCAATATTTACATGGAGTTATTTCACAGACTTTAGCAAGGTCAAATTAAATGTTGCAAAAGTCGATGTGGAGCTTAATATTTTAAATAGTTTGATTGGGAAAGACGATATAGAAAATGAGTTTATATTACTGATAAAACAATATCCAAACATCAGGAAGGCATTACCGCTTTTAATCGCTACTAGAAAAAATAAACTTCAAGATACACCGATTGTTTCAGATGTGGGTGGATTATTCTCTGAGAATAAGTCGTATATTTTCTATAACACTATTGATGAAAAAATTAAAAAAAGAGTTGTTGATCATTTTTAACGAAAGCGGTTTAAAAGAAATTTTTATAAATAAACACGTTAAAAACTTAGTAGGTTATTGTTTTAGCGTAGAGGTTAGTTTTGATGCCAATGCAAGGAAGAATAGAACGGGCAAATTAATGGAGGGCATTGTATCTTAATATTTGCAAGATTTTTGTAGTGAAAATAACAACTTTAGTTACATAGAGTAAGCAACACAAACAAGCATTAAAGCAATGTTTGATTATGAAATTAGAATTGATAAAAATAATCGTCGATTTGATTTTGCCTTATATGACGAATAGAATAGAAAATTACATCTAATTGAAGTCAATTATTATGGCGGTGGCGGCGGATTTAAATTAAAAGCAACTGTGGGTGAATATCAAGCATTGAATGATTTTGTTAAATCACAAGGTGTAAATTTTATTTGTATTACTGATGGCAAGGGATGGTTGACAGCGTTCAACCCTTTGGAAGAAACTTTTAATCACAATGATCGTGTTACTAATTTAAATATGCTAAAAAACAATGCTTTAAAAGGTATTTGTGTTTAATTTTATATCTTTTGTATATTATTTTATTTATAATAATAAAAATTAGGTTTCAATCATGTTTGAAAAAGATATTAAGATTGAATTGATAAAAAAGAGACATGAAACCCTAGTGAAGTTTATAAGGCATTAGGACTTGAAAGGGCGCATTTTTATCAAGCAATCAAAAGCTATAATCTAAATAACAAGACTTTAAAAAAGATTTTGGATTATTTAGAGCTGGAAATATTTGTTACTTTGAAACATAAAGATTGCCTGAACTACACCAAAAAATAAAAAAACTTAATCCTTCAAATTTTGAACAGGAATGTGCCACAGTATGGAGTTTTCCTCAGCGTGGGAATTGGGCAACCCATAAAAGCACATATAGGGGGATTGGGCACCAGAAGTTGTTAGGAATTTAATTTTAAGGTATTCAAAACAAGGTGATTATTTACTTGACCCTATGATTGGTGGCGGTACAATTACTGTAGAGTGCAAACTATTAAATAGGAATTTGTTAGCACTTGATATAAATCCAAATTACAGAAACTGCACTTGATTTTGAGAGTGAATTTAATCCAACTATAAGAACAAAAATTAACGATAGTAGGGATTTGTCTATGTTGAAGGACGGTAGTATCGACCTTATCCTTAACCACCCACCCTATGTAGATATTATCAAATATTCTGATAAGAAAATAGAACAAGATTTGTCTAATATTCATGATTTAGATGTGTTTTGTTGTGAGATGAAAAAAGTTTCAAAAGAATTTTATCGGGTATTGAAGCGTGGCAAATATTGCGCTATTTTAATTGGCGATACTAGGCGTAATAAGATGTATCAGCCTTTGGCGTTTAAGGTCATGCAAAGATTTTTTAATACTGGGTTTGAATTAAAAGAAGATTTTATTAAACATCAGCATAATTGCAAGGTAACTGGCTTTTGGGTTAATAAAAGTAAAGATTATAATTTTTTGTTAATTAAGCATGAACATTTGTTTGTATTTAAGAAAGTATAATGGTTTTGAAAAATAATTAAAAGGAGCGTATTATGTATGATTATCAAATTGTTTGTTTGAATGGTGCTGTAGAACGACAGATGAAGAAATCACAGATGCAACAGTAATTCACCCAATAAGCAAGGCGTGTGAAGTTTTTATTGAGAAATTTTGCCAAGAAAATAGTATAGTGTGTTTAGGCGGTGTTGCGTTTGGCGAAGGTTTATTGAGAAATTTAATTTATGTATTAGAAGAAAATTGGACATTCTTTAGTGATACATATACTGATCAATTAGAGCCTATGACATGCTGAATTAAAAAAACACTATACAATTAAAGTTTTTACGTATTTTGATCAAGGTTGAGCATAAAGATGTTGATGTGAATGTGCGGTAAAATGCTAGATTTTTGCAACTAAAAGATTATGTTATTGTTAAGCGAAGTGATTATTGCCAATCCGCAAGTGGAAAATTTTGAGGCGTTGGTTGCGGTTTTGAAACAGGTATCTAAGGGATCTGATGAGCGGTTTTTTAGGATGGATGTGAAGCCTGATTATACGGATGTGCCTGATAATTGGGAGGACCGCTTAGAGGCAGCCTTTTATTAGGAAATAGCTGATGGGAAAATACTTAAATAAAGAGCAGATTTTTGATGCTGAAGGCGGTGAAGATTTATATGCCAATGAAGAGCAGCTCCAGTCCAGGCTGGATTTTTTTGAAAAACAAATCCAAGCACAAACTGTGGATACGCCTGTTGAGGAGCAAATTAAGAATTTATTAGAGATTGGCAGAATTCAAGTTGAGCGTTATAAGGGTTCAGATGCTTGGGAAAAGGCATTTAGTGCCTTTGATATTGCAAGGGATAATGAGCTTTGGGAGCTGGCAGTTGAGGCCTGTGATGTGATGTTTTTATCCGAAGGACCGGATGCTTTGAAGGCGTTAGGTCATGCGTTGTGGTTAGGTGTGACTTTTCCAATTGACCCAGAATTGACTGTTGCAATGCTACAACATTTGGTTGAGGAGTCGCCAAAAGAGGCAGATACCCGTGCTATCGCTGCTGCAACGGCGTATTATATTACCTCTATGCGTTGTGGCGTGGATGATGATTTAACTTTTTTTGCTTCACAAATGATGGCATCTGTTGCGGATGAGCATTCGCATGTGACTGATCAGTCAACTTTTGATTTATGGCGTAAAACCTTACAACTAGACAAACCAGAAGTGTTTTTGAAAAAACTTTCAGGCGCTGTTGACCAATTAGTGGCGGATGATTGGTGGGTTGATAGAGATAAGATTAAAGCAAAATTAGACGCTGAGGGCAAGTAATGAAGATTAAGGTTTGTGGATTTACCAATGCAGATAATGCCAATCAAGCTGCTATGCTTGGTATTGATGCAATTGGTTTGGTATTTTATGACAAATCCCCGCGCTGTGTTGATATAGGGACTGCGATTGATATTGTAAGTGGATTGCCACCCTTTGTAAGTCGTGTGGGCTTGTTTGTGAATGCGGACGCTCACTTTATTAATGAAGTATTGTGCGAAGTACCACTGGATACTTTGCAATTTCATGGCGATGAGCCAGCACATCAGTGCGCTCAATATGCCATGCCGTTTATTAAGGCGCTGCGTGTGAATGCGCAGACTAATATCACCAAAATGTCAGATGAGTATCATCAGGCTAGTGGTTTGTTATTAGATGCGTTTAACAAAGATATTTATGGTGGTACAGGTGAGTATTTTGATTGGCACCTGGCTAAGGTTGATATTAACCTGCCTATTATTTTAGCGGGCGGGCTTAACTCTAATACGGTAGCTGATGCTATTAACCAAGTACACCCTTATGCAGTTGATGTGTCAAGTGGTGTTGAAAGTGAAAATGGTATTAAAGACATTAATAAGATTAAGAAATTTATTCAAAAAGCAAATCTATGAGTAATTACAATTTACCAGATGATAAAGGACATTTTGAGCAATATGGCGGTGTTTTCATTGCAGAAACACTCATGATAGCTGTTACTGAGCTCAAAGATGCTTATGCTAAATATAAAGACGATAAGGATTTTATTCATGAGTTTGAACAGGATTTAAAGCATTATGTAGGTCGTGAAACACCACTTTACCATGCACAAAATTTAAGTAAGAAGTTGGATGGTGCCCAAATTTACCTTAAACGTGAAGATTTAAATCATACGGGTGCGCATAAAATTAATAACACCATCGGCCAAGCGCTACTTGCTAAGCGTATGGGTAAAATACGCATCATTGCTGAAACAGGCGCAGGTCAGCATGGCGTGGCAACGGCAACGGTTGCAGCACGTTTGGGGCTAGAATGCGTGGTTTATATGGGCGAGGTGGATATGGCTCGCCAAGCACTCAATGTGTTTCGTATGAAGTTGTTAGGTGCCAGGGTTATTCCAGTTACTTCAGGTTCAAAAACACTCAAAGACTCACTTAATGAAGCGATGCGCGACTGGGTGACGAATATTGATGATACGTTTTATATTATTGGTACAGTCGCAGGTCCGCACCCTTACCCAATGATGGTGCGAGATTTTCAAAGTATTATTGGCAAAGAAGCAAAGGCGCAATTTGCTGCACAAGTGGGTGGCTTGCCCGATGCTTTAGTGGCTTGTGTGGGTGGCGGTTCAAATGCGATTGGTTTGTTCCATACATTTATTGATGACGCCTCAGTTGAAATCTATGGTGTTGAGGCGGCAGGATATGGCTTAGAAAAAGGCCCAACTGCACATGCCGCTCCACTTTGTGCAGGCAGTGTGGGTGTGTTGCATGGCAATCGCACTTATTTAATGGAAGATGAGAATGGGCAAATTATTGAAGGACATTCGATCTCAGCAGGTTTGGACTATCCTGGTGTTGGTCCAGAACATGCATATTTAAAAGACAGTGGTCGTGCACAGTACGTGGCAATCACTGATGAAGAGGCATTAAAGGCGTTTCATACACTTACCAAAGTTGAAGGTATTTTGCCAGCGTTAGAGTCTTCTCATGCGGTGGCTTATGGCATTAAACTTGCAAAAGAATTGGGTAAGGATAAAAATATTATTATTAACCTTTCAGGTCGTGGTGATAAAGATATCCATACCATTGCACAAATTGAAGGTATTGAGTTTTAATGAATAGGACTCAAAAAACTCAGAATACACCCTCTAAGCAGATTGTTTTGGCGGCATTAATTTATATCTTTTTTTCAAATACCATGCCATTTGTTAAGGATATTATAGAGGGTGATAGTCTCATGCACTTGCTACACGAAGGTGTTATTGCAATCTATATTTTGTTTGGCGTGAAATTGTGATTAATAGCCATTACATGTAGGATTTGCAACAAGCAAACAAGGATATAAAAACCTATTCCAAACAAGTTAAAATTTTTAAGAATGAGTTATTTAAAGTTCTAAAAATTCAATTTAAAGAACGGTCTTTAAGTAAATCTGAACAAGAAGTGGCATTGCTGTTATTAAAAGGCTTGAGTTTTGAAGAAATCAGCTAAATAAGAGGCACTAAGGAAAAAATGATACGGCAGCAAGCCCCAACTATTTATCAAAAATCTAACTCAAAAGGTCGGCATGAACTAGCAGCCTATTTTCTTGAAGATTTGTTTTAAAGAAATGGCGTAGATGCAAACTGCTCTAATCATTATATCGTATTTTAGTAGAAATTAGCATTAGGTATGCGTATCTGATCGTCATCATAATTACCTTTTGAGGCTTTTTTATGGCATACTTCATAGTTTGAGAGCGTCCCTACTTCTGGCTGGGTAATCAGTCTTTGGGGTATATCGCTATGTTTTCTACGCATGTAAGGTGTTTTTAATATGCTCAATGGTGCATCATCATATGATAGAGACTTCATGATTTTTCACGAACGTTTAAACGAAGAATTATCAATCATATAGCTAAGTAGTTGTTTTCTTATCTGCTGTTCATCAAATACGATATCTTCACCAAAGTGGTCTTGTAATGATGAGTTACTCATCATTTTTTGCCAAGATCTGGCTGGTAATAATCCGGGTTGATAAGGAGAATGACAGGTACCACATTCTTCTAAATATAACGAATTTTCAACTGGAGCAACATCTGGTTCTTTACCAAAAAAATTACTAAAAATATTATCTGCTCGGCTATAAAGCGAATAAAAAGATATGGTAAATAATGACGTAATTGTTAAGTGTTTTTAAAACATAATTTTCTCCTTAGCTTTTTCTAATAAATTCTATGAAATTAACTTTTTCTACTGCTGCACATTCTCATTTATAGGTAAATTTGTAGTTTCTTTTTAGCCACTTGTTTATTTTTTTTGGTATCGGTTAACCTTTTTTTGATTAATTTTTGGCGACATGGGTTTAATCAATTTTTTAGTTCTTACATGGGCGCCATTTTTTTTAAGGTCGTTAGTATAGCAACTTGTGCAACTTTTATTGGGCATTAGCTCTCTTTTCCAAAACAACGCCCCTTGGGTTGTATTTATTGTTGCAATGTCAATGCCCCATGAGCGATACAATTGGTTGAAATCTATTGTTTCAGAATGGATATTAAAGGCGTATAAAGGCAATATAGCTATGTATTTATATATCTTCATTATTAAAAAAATGTAATTTTCCAGTAACCATCATTATTGGAAGGTTTGCTTTGTAAATATAACTTGAGTAAACAACACCAGAAATGTGAAATCCAATTGCAATCAATAAAATATATGACAAGAGAAGGTGTATTTCTTTGATGATGAAGGCTTGTGAGTCGCTAATATAAGTTGTAAGTAATAAAAAGATGCCTTCTAATTCAAACAAAGATTGTATTAATAAGCCACTTATTATTACTGCCATAAGTATAATTATCATTTATTAAAATTATTGTATTGCCAGCAGGATTGTGAGGTTTGGACTTTATTGGTGTTAGATTAGATGGTTTAAGCAGATAATTGAATATTGATTTTGGGTTGTATAGATAATGATGCCATAATGCATTTTTATCACCCATAAAGCCCCAAACGATTCTTGCTAGTACAAAACTGGTTAATAAATAGCCCGAGATAATATGTATTGCACCACCTTCATTATTGTTATTGCCCGTAATGAAAAGAGTAACAAATAAAACAACTAGAAACCAATGAAAGATTCTAATCATAATATTGATATCGGTGTTATTAGAGTGCATGATATTTATCACATTGTTGTAAAACTTGAATGAATGATAACCAATTAAATATGGTTTTATATTGGGTAAAGGTCTTGTTGTGAAGGTTTTTATACGTACGTCTAATAAAAAAAGACGAGTGACTTCGTGAGAGTATTGTTATTTCAAATCAGGGTTTTATTTAGAGTTGTGTTGGTTTTTTTCTTAGCCACCGTAATAATATCAATAGTTAGAGTAGTAACAATGGGACGGTTGACAAAAATAGCACAACTCCCTAGTCAAAATTGAACACAAACCAGCCTGCTGATGGCGAAGCCATAGCTTGCATATTAAAAATTAGAAAGTCATTGACAGGTTGTACTTTACATTTTTCAAGATTATTATAAGCATGTGGTAATAAACTGGTGCTACCGATAAATAAAAAGTTCCAGCCAAGCCCTAAGAGGATTAACGCCATCCAGTAATTATTTAAACTATGGCTGGTATAGCTAATTACGATACAGACTAAATATAGCATGATGCCGATTATCATCATTTTGCTAAGCCCAAATAATTCGACAATCATTGGGGTAAATAAAGACGGTAGAAACATGGCAATAACGTGTGATTGAATAACAAATTTAGTTTGTGTCAATGAAAAGCCATCAATAACATACATACTCATTGGTGAGGCAGTCATAACAACGTAACCTGCTGCAGCACTGGACACGGCAACGATAAATACGGGCTGTTTGATAATAATTTTTAAACCTCTGCCTGATTGCTTTTGTTTGATTTTAGGCGCGTGGTTTGCTTGATAAAACCACAGTAATAAGAACGTAAGTACAAAACAGGTGCTGAGTAGTAAAAATGAGCCGATAAAGGCGGCATCAAACCAATCCTTGCCTAAAATCGCAAGTTCTGGTCCTAAAAAAGCAGAAACCAAACCACCAATAAGTACAACCGAGGTTGCTGTTGCACTAAGATTTTTATCAACACCTTCAATAGGAGTAAATCTAAATTGATTTATGGTTGCTGTGGTGGCACCAAATAAAAAAGTGGCTAGGCAAATAAATAAAACGATTTTATTTGTAAGGCGGTGATGGCAAGTGCAATGATAGCGATTGTATAGACACAAATACCCAAAAAAGTACGCCTTCTGCCAATTTTAGACATGATGTAGACAACAGGAATGATACTAGCAGAGTACCTAGCACAATCATTGCTACTGGTAAGGTTGATAAACTGGCATAGGGCGCTAAGGATTGACCAATAATACCACCTAGAAAAATAACAAAAACGCCTAGGGACATAAATAGCGACAAACTAATTGTCAACAACTAGGCATTACGAGGCAGTGAACGCATTTATTTTTTAGTCGGGCGTTGCCAATTTTTTAGGCTGGTTTGCTTGGTGCGACTTAAACTTAATTGGTTGTCAGATACTGTTTTGGTGATAGTAGAGCCCGCACCAATCGTGGCATTTTTACCAATTTTGACGGGTGCAACTAGTTGAGAATCAGAGCCAATGAAGGTGCCATCGCCAATGATGGTTTGATGTTTGTTAACGCCATCATAATTACAAGTAATGACACCAGCGCCAATGTTGACGTTCTCGCCGATAACGGCATCGCCCACATAGCTTAAATGAGAAATTTTGGTGTTTTCACCAATGGTGGACTTTTTAACTTCAACAAAATTACCAATTTTGGCATGGGTTTTGATGTGGGTTTGTGGGCGAATACGTGCAAATGGACCAATAGTAGCACCATCTTCAATAATGCAATCTTCAATAACGCAGTTTGGCAAAATTGATACGTAATTTCCAATCTTAGCGTTTTTTATAATACAATTCGGTGCAATTGTGGTGTTGTCTCCCAGTGCCACTTTGCCTTCAATGAGTGCGTTAATGTCAATCTCGCAATCTTGCCCAAAGGTGAATGCACCTCGACAATCAAACCTATTTGGGTCTTTTAAGCTAAGCCCTTGTTGCATAAATTGGGTCGCTTGATTTTTTTGGAAAATACGTTCTAATTCTGCCAGTTGTACTTTGTCATTCACACCTGATACCTCAAATTGATTTTTGCTAATGATGGATGAAACAGTTTGTCCATCAGCAACTGCACAAGCAATAATATCGGTTAAATAAAGCTCTCCCTGGGCATTGTTTGTGTTGATTTTGCTTAAATACTGCTTTAATAATTGTGAGTGAACAGCCATGATGCCCGTATTCACTTCATTAATATTTAGTTGTGCATTATTTGCATCTTTGTGTTCAACAATGGCTTGTATTTGTTCATTTTGGCGAATAATGCGCCCATAGCCAGTTGGATTATCTAAAATCACGGACAATAAGGCAATGCTACTTTGTTGCGCTTTATGAATTAAATCAGCCAGTGTGGATTTTTTAATCAGTGGTACATCGCCATATAATATGAGTGAGATTGAATTGTCTTCAATATGTGGCATTGCTTGTGCCACGGAATGTCCAGTACCCAATTGCTCAATTTGTTCTACCCAGTTGATATTGGGGTCGTTAATTTTTCGTTGTACTTGTTCGCCTTCAAAGCCATAAACTACATGAATTTGATCGCACAAGGCTTGAGCTTGAGACAAAACATGCCCCAACAAGGTATTATTTGATAAGGTTTGTAAGACTTTTGGCTTAGATGAGTTCATGCGCAAGCCTTTGCCTGCGGCCAAAATAATAGCGTGAATATTGCCCATAAAAATAGCCTAAAAATCCTCTACAATTGGGTTTTGATCAAGATAAGACTGAGTAATACCAGGCACAATAAAACTAATAGTGCCAATCACTTGCCCATTTTTTCGACCCACGCTATAAGTTGCGGCACGCATTTGCATGGGTGCATTTTTAAAAATATCAGCAAAGTTGTGCGATTTGCGTGATTGGGTAATAAAATCCTCTTTACTGATGAACGTGTATTTGATATTGTGCTTTTGGTAGGCTTCATTTTCAAAATCAGAGATTATTTTAGTAAATTCACGCTTATTAAAGGTATTGGCGCTAATTTGGATAATGTCTAATTTATTATTACCTTGTTCAATTAAGACTAAATCGAACTGCGTTTTTAACGCGTAGAATATTTTCTTAATCTTGCTAACATTAATTAATGGCATTATTAGCACAATGGAAACAAGCTTGTCATTTAAAAACCGAAAAGCTATTTCAGCTTCCTCACCTGCTAATGAATGTTTTTGCATGCACAGCGTTCCTTTTTCGTATTTGGCAGAGCAATCCTCTAATGGGTGCGACTTTTGTAAATATGCTTTTGGCATGCCAATTAGGTATTGTTTATAAAGGCGAATTGGCGATTCAGAGATGCTTTGGGTGCTAAGCAACAACAAACCAAGTAGTGTGACAAGTTTTGTGGAAAATTTATTCACAGCGATAGATGCAAAGTGTGATTTATTCGTCTGAAAAGTATAGAATATAAATTTTTATTTAAAAAACAAAAGATGTGGCTAGTCATTATTAAAAAATCGTTGCTTTATGTGTTGTATAAATTGTGTCAAGTTAATAAGTAGTCTGGGTTGATATTGTAAACGCTTAGAGGCATAAATACAATAAAATCAACCACCATGAACAATACCTGTTATCACTGCGGATTAGAAGTGACTAGACATAATAAAGTCCAAGCACCTATTGAAGATGAGCAGAAAGACTTTTGTTGTGCTGGTTGTGCAAGCGTGTGTCAAACCATTTATTTGAGTGGGTTAGGTTCTTTTTATCATCATCAAATCAACTCACTACTGTCTGTTGTTGATTTGGAATATCCAGTAGAATTTTATGATGCAGATGCTTTTCAGCAGCCTTTTTTAGAACCTTCTGATGAGGGAGTTAAAACCATCACCCTAATTAGCGACAGCATTCATTGTGCTGCTTGTGTGTGGTTGATTGAAAGAGCAATTGGCGTGCTTGATGGGGTTGTTTGGGTGCGGGTGAGTTTGACTGATAAGCGCATCCGCCTTAGTTGGGTTGATGCTGATATTCAACTGTCTATAATTATGCAAAGATTAGCAGACCTTGGATATGCGGCTATGCCGTACGAGCAAAATATGGCTGAGTCTATTGCTAATAAAGCCAACAAAGCCATGCTTTACCGTATTAGTTTTAGCGCATTTACAATGATGAATTTATTGTGGATTTCAATTGCTATGTATACAGGTGCAGCAGATGGAAAGTACCATAATTATTTTCAGTGGCTGGGCTTTGCATTGGCTACACCTACTTTATTTTATGCGGGTATGCCATTTCTTAAAAATGCTTATTTTGGGCTTAAAAACCGTTTTATGAATATGGATGTGCCGATTAGTATTGGGGCATTGAGCACGTATTTTTATTCTGTGTATGTGCTATCGGGGCTGTCTACTAAAAATGAGGTATATTTTGACACGGTGGTTAATTTTATCTTTGTGATTCTAATTGGGCGTTATCTTGAAAGCTCAGCCAAAAAATCCACACTATCAGCCTCTAGTGCTTTGCAGCAGCTACAACCCAAAGTTGCCTATGTGATTAGCAAAGGCGAGGAAAAAATTACGCCAGTGGACGCAATTAAAATGGGTGAAACTGTGCTAATTAAGCCTACAGAGCGTTTAGCAGTGGATGGTATTGTTTTGTCAGGTGATAGTGAAGTGGATGAATCGCTATTGATAGGGGAGTCTTTGTTGGTTAGAAAGCAATCTGGTGATGAGGTATTTGCTGGTTCGGTCAATGCCACTGGCAGCCTTATGATTAAGGTGACAAAAACCTTAAAGAATTCGGCTTTAGGACAAATTGTTAGCCTAGTTGAGAACACACAGTACAACAAGAACTCAATTATTTGTACGCTTGATAAAATCATTCCCTATTTTGTTGGCACGACCATTTTTTTGGCAATAGCGACTTTTATTTATTGGTATCCATATGATTTTGATTTGGCATTGTTAAGTGCCACTAGCGTGCTGATTATCACCTGTCCTTGTGCATTTGGGCTGGCTACACCAATGAGTATTGCGGTTGCCAGTGGCGTGGCAATTAAGAAAAAAATACTCATTAAAAACAGTGATGCACTTGAAGTGCTAGATAAAGTAGATTGGGTGGTTTTTGATAAAACTGGCACACTCACCAAAGGTGAGTTTAGTATTAGTCATATTGAAGCTTTGATTGATAAAACCAATTTTATCAATATCATGGCTAGCATTGAAAGGCATTCTGAACACCCTTTGGCTAAAGCAATTGTTGGCGCTGATAAAGCTGACAGCATTTTAGAAGTAAGCGAGTTTTATGCTGACCATGGCCGAGGTGTGAGCGGTGTTATTCATCAGCAAAGTTATAAAATCGGTCATTTGTCTTATGTGGATAGTAAACATCAAGTGGATACTGATTTGTTAAATAAATCTAGCATATTAGAGCAGCAAGGTGCGAGTTGTATTTGGTGTGCTAATGAATCTGACGTATTGGGCTTTGTTGCTTTAAAAGATCAAATTAAATCAGATGCTACCAAGGTTATTGATAAGCTTAAATCTATGGGCAAGCAAGTCAGCATATTAAGTGGTGATAGCAAAGTGGTTACCCAAGCGATTGCCTCAAAATTGGGGATTGAACATATGATTGCGCAAGCCTTGCCAAAAGACAAGGCCGATTATATAAAACAATTACAGCAAAGCCATACAGTGCTTATGATAGGTGATGGCGTGAATGATGCACCTGCCTTAGTGCAAGCTAATGCCAGTATTGCGATTGGCTCAGGCAGTGATGTGTCGGTTAATAGTGCAGATTTGGTTATCTTAAAATCCACACTTAGCCCAATTATTGAACTGATTAATTTAGCAAAGCGTACCAACAGCACCATTAAACAAAACATCACTTTTGCGCTACTATACAATGCTTTTATGGTGCCACTGGCGATAATGGCAAAGGTTACGCCGCTATTCGCCGCTATTGTTATGCCGATTAGTTCATTAATTGTGATTGGCAATGCTGCACGTCTAAGAAACAAGTAAAAACAGCACACGCATAAGTTTCAAATAGTATATAATATGTCCTCTTTTACGATTTTAGAATAAGTCCAGATAACATGAAAACAGATATTCATCCTAATTACAATGACGTTAAAGTAGTTTGTTCATGTGGCAATACCTTTGAAACACGCTCAACCGTTGACAAAGAAGAATTACACTTAGATGTATGTTCTAGTTGTCATCCCTTTTATACAGGTAAACAAAAGATTATGGACAGCGCTGGTCGTGTTGAGAAGTTTAAATCACGTTATGCCAGTTTTAAGAGATAAGGGCACAAAATTCAATAAAAAAAGCCACTTTCGTGGCTTTTTTTATACCTGATTGGCAAAGATATACGAACAAAATCATTATAATTACAGCGTTTACTTTTTATATTAAAAGCCCATGTCATTTGATTATATTAATGCCTTATTGAAAAAACCCACCTCACGCACACCTATTTGGGTGATGCGCCAAGCGGGTCGTTATTTGCCAGAATATCGCGTCACTCGAAAACAGGCAGGTGATTTTTTATCGCTGTGCAAAAATCCAGAATTAGCTTGTGAAGTTACTATGCAACCGATTGATAGATTTGATTTAGATGCGGCGATTTTATTCTCTGATATTCTCACCATTCCTGACGCAATGGGTTTGGGTTTGTATTTTTCAGAAGGCGAAGGCCCTAAATTTTCAAACCCACTTAATACATTAGCCTCCATTGAGCAATTAAAAAAGCCTAATGTGGGTAATGAGTTGTCTTATGTCACTGATGCTGTGTCGGTTATTAAAAAAGCCTTAAATAACAAGGTGCCATTAATTGGTTTTACGGGTAGTCCGTGGACATTAGCCACGTATATGGTTGAAGGCGGTTCAAGCAAGAACTTTGCTAAAGTTAAAGGGCTGATGTATGAAAATCCCGCACACATGCACCAATTATTAGACAAATTAGCAGACACAATTATTGATTATTTGAATGGTCAAATTCAAGCAGGCGCAGATTCGGTGATGATTTTTGACACTTGGGGTGGTTTGTTGAATAAACAAAGCTATGAAGATTTTTCACTTCAATATATGGCTAAAATCGTTAATGGCATTAAGCGTGAATTTAACGGTAAAATCATTCCAGTCACCTTATTTACTAAAGGTGGTGCTATGCGGCTAGAGCAGATTGCAAACAGTGGTTGTGATGGTGTGGCATTGGATTGGACGGTGGAGTTGAATGATGCACAACGGCGTATTGGCGCCAAGGTGACACTTCAGGGTAATCTAGATCCTTGTGTTTTATACGCATCACCTGAAAAAATACGCAAAGAAGTTAAAAAAATATTATCACAATTTCAGGGTAATACAGGCCATGTGTTTAACCTAGGCCATGGTATCTCTCCTGATGTCAATCCTGAGCACATGAAAATTCTGGTAGATGCTGTGCATGAATTTAGCAAAAGATAACACATAATGTCAAGGTTAAGTACAATTTTTACCCAACTCCCTGTTGGCAAAAAAGCATTTATCCCCTTTATCACTGCGGGGGATGGCGGGCTTGATAATACCCTTGAATTGATGCAAGTTTTGGTCAAAAATGGTGCGGATGTGATTGAGTTGGGTGTACCGTTTTCAGACCCGATGGCTGATGGCCCTACAATTGCTAAGTCGCACGAGCGTGCGGTGAAGGATGGCGTAAGTCTATCTGATGTGCTTGCTTTGGTTAAAAAATTCAGACAAAGCAACGACACAACAGCCACTGTACTGATGGGTTATTTAAATCCGATTGAGGTTTTTGGTTATCAAGCCTTTGCTAATGTTGCTAGTGAAAGTGGCGTTGATGGTGTGTTGGTAGTAGATATGCCACCAGAAGAAGCGCATGATTTAAAGCAGAGTCTTGATGGAGTTGATATTGATCTTATCTTTTTAGTTGCGCCAACGACAACAGATGAACGTTTAGCATTTTTAGCCACCATTGCCTCAGGTTTTATTTATTTTGTCGCCCTTAAAGGTGTGACGGGCGCAGGGCATTTGGATGTTGATTTGGTCAAAACACATCTTTTAAGAATTCGTCAAACGGTTGATTTGCCCATTGGGGTGGGTTTTGGCATTAAAGACGCTAAAAGTGCAAAGGCAGTGTCTGAGCATGCTGATGCAGTTATTGTGGGCTCATCGTTGGTTGCATTTGTTGCACAATATGCAAATGATAGAGATAAAATGCTAGCAAGTGTTGGGCGTTTGGCAGATGAAATTTCTACCGCAATTAAATAATTAAAACAAGGAAAAGCGTATGAGTTGGCTAGAAAAAATCTTACCCTCTATTACCAGTGTAGCGAAGAAAAATATCCCAGAAGGCTTATGGAGCAAGTGTCCTAAGTGTGAAACCACGCTTTATTCAGAAGAATTAAAAACGTTGAATTATGTTTGTCCTAAGTGTGATTACCATATGCGTATTTCTGCTCGTATGCGACTTGATAGCTTCTTGGACGAAGATGGGCAGGAAGAAATTGCTGCTAATTTAAGTGCGGTTGATCCTTTAAAGTTTAAGGATCAAAAAAAATACAAAGATCGTTATTTACAAGCACAAAAAACCACCCATGAAAAAGATGCGCTTGTGGTTAAAACAGGCACACTTAACGGCATAAAAGTCATGGTCGCTGCTTTTGAATTTAAATTTATGGGGGGCTCTATGGGTTCTGTGGTTGGCGAGAAGTTTGTTCGTGCTGCAAAAATAAGTATTGAAACCAACGCACCGTTGATTTGTTTTTCAGCTTCAGGCGGTGCACGTATGCAAGAGGGCTTGTTTTCACTGATGCAGATGAGCAAGACAGCTTTAATGATTAAGTTGCTGAGTGATAAAAAAGTACCTTTTATTTCGATTTTGACCGATCCAACCATGGGCGGCGTTTCTGCTAGTTTTGCCATGTTAGGAGATATTCATATTGCTGAACCAAATGCGTTGATTGGTTTTGCTGGCCCTAGAGTGGTTGAACAAACCGTGCGAGAGTCATTGCCAGAAGGCTTTCAACGTAGCGAGTTTTTGCTAGAAAAAGGTGCGATTGATATGATTGTGCACCGGTCTGAGTTGCGCACTCAAGTACATAAAATATTAAGCGCCATGATGTTTAATAATGGCTAAATACAAAATCCTCTACAAGCTTAGCCATGCAAATGGTGCATTGGTTGATGAATCTTGGGACGAGCCACTTGAGTTCGAATTGGGCGATGGCCAGCTAGATTCGTGCTTAGAGTCCTGCGTTATTGATGCTCAAGTGGGAAAATTGCAAACCTTCCTTTTAAGCACATCAGAGGCATTTGGCAGTGAGCTGGAAGAAGCCTTTCAAATAATGAAACGCTCAGATTTCCCACTAACCATGCCGATTGAGCTAGATGCCGTTGTTGAGTTTAAAACACCTATAGGGGATTCTTATGTGGGTTGTATTGATAAAATTGAGGGAGATGGTATTACCGTTAATTTTAACCACTCACTGGCAGGTAGTGATGTCTCTTTTCAAGTAAAAATCCTCCAAAAACAGTGAAAATTTTACTGGCAAACCCACGTGGTTTTTGTGCTGGTGTTGACCGTGCAATTGAAATTGTGGAGCGTGCGTTAAAGTTGCATGGCGCACCTGTGTATGTTCGTCATGAAGTGGTGCATAATAAATTTGTGGTTGATGGGCTAAAGGCTAAAGGTGCTGTTTTTGTTGAAGATATTTCTGATGTGCCTAATAACCAAGTGGTTATTTTTAGTGCACATGGCGTATCAATGGCAGTGCGAAAACAAACACAAAACACGGGTGCAACCATTTATGATGCCACTTGCCCTTTGGTGGCCAAAGTGCATAAAGAAGTTGCCAGAAAACAAAAACAAAATCATCAGGTTATTTTGATTGGTCATAAAGGACATCCAGAGGTTGAAGGCACGTTAGGGCAATCTAGCGAGGACAAATGTGTTCAATTAGTGGAAACAATTGAGGACGTTGAGCGTTTAAATTTATCAAAAAATACCCATATTTCTTATACAACACAAACCACGCTTTCGATTGATGATACTCAACATATTGTGAATTATTTAAAATCAAAGTTTCCCACTATTGATGCGCCCAAGAAAGATGATATTTGTTATGCCACACAAAATCGTCAAGATGGGGTTAAAATTTTGATGCAATCTTCTGATGTGTTGTTAGTATTAGGCTCTAGCAACTCATCTAATTCAAATCGCCTTAAAGAAATTGCTGAAAAAATGGGTATTCCTGCCTATCTGATTGATGGTGCTGATGAAATTGATGAGTTGTGGCTTAAAGGTATGAATACAATAGGCGTAACCGCAGGTGCTTCAGCGCCAGAAGTTTTGGTTCAAGAAGTAATCCATTATTTGCGAGATAAGGGCGCAACTAAAGTTATTGAAGTGAATGGTGCGAAGGAGAATATTCATTTTCCAGTGCCAAAAGAATTAAGATAGGATGTTTTATTTAATAAGTAAGCTAAGTTTGGCAAAGACACTCATCCCTTATTAAAAATAAAAATAGTATGAAAAAAACAGCATTAATTTGTGGCTCGTACGCTTTTGACAGCATTATGGTGTTTCACGATCATTTTAAAAATCACATTTTGCCCGACAAGGTACATATGCTCAATGTGTCATTTTTAGTGCCAACCATGCGCAAAGAGTTTGGCGGTTGTGCTGGCAATATTGCTTATAATTTGCATTTATTGGGTGCCAATTCAGTGCCAATGGCAACAGTAGGCAGTGATTTCACACCCTATTTAGCGTGGATGGAAAAGCACCATATGAACACCTCATATATCAAAATTCTAAAAGATCAATATACAGGGCAAGCATTTATCACCACTGATATGAGTGATAATCAAATTACTGCTTTTCATCCAGGTGCGATGGATCAATCACACCAAAATAAGGTGTCTGATGCCAGTGCGGTTGATATTGGCATTGTGTCTCCTGATGGACGTGTTGGCATGATTGAGCATGCGGCACAATTTAAACAATTAAAAATTCCATTTATTTTTGATCCAGGTCAGGGTATGCTAATGTTTTCAGGCGAGGAGCTGGTCAATTTTATTGAACAAGCCACCTATATAGCAGCCAATGACTATGAATCACAAATGTTACAAGCCAAAACTGGACTAGATTTGCCAACCATTGCTTCCAAAGTTGACGCTTTGATTATTACTAAAGGTAGCGAAGGTTCAGAAATTCATACCGATGGCAAATTAATCAATATTGGCCCTGCCAAGGCAGATACTGCGCAAGACCCTACAGGTTGTGGTGACGCTTATCGTGCTGGATTGTTGTATGGCTTAATGCATGACATGGATTGGAAAACGATTGGCCAATTAGCAGGACTATTGGGCGCTATTAAGGTGGCGCATCTAGGTACGCAAAACCATGAGTTTGATATGGCTGATATTGAAAATCGCTATCAAGATAGTTATGGCGAATCGTTGTTTTAGCTAAGGCGGTCGTTATTTTTTTGTCTTTTCTATTTGGAAAGCCAGTTTTTGTTATAACTGAATTAATTTAATGTTTTTAGTAGGTTTTCTATCAATTCAATTCGTCTAATATCTTCAGGCATCTCTTGTTTAACAATTAATTGATTTTGACCCTTTAGCTGATATTTTTTTGCTTGCTTTTGAATAAGGTTGATGATTCTTATCGGCTCAATGGCATTTTTATTACCAAAGGTAATGATGGCTTTGTCTTTATAGAGGTTGATTTCATCAATACCAATTTTTTGTGAAAAGAGCTTGAGTTTGGTATTAGCAAATAAGTTTTTGGTTGAATTTGGTAATAATCCAAAACGGTCAATCATCTCAATTTGTAGAGCTCTAAGTTCTTTATTGTTTTGGCAACTGGCAATGCGCTTGTAGAGTACGAGTCGTTCGTGCACGTCAAAAATATACGCCTCTGGAATGATAGATGGCAAGCCAGAATCAATTTTCACTTCATGATTAATTGGGTCGTTAAGGTTAATTTTTCTACCAGAGCGCATGGCATCAATGGTGCGTTTTAATAAATCATGGTAAAGATTAAAGCCAATTTCGCTAATTTTTCCAGATTGATTATCACCCAATAAATCACCCGCACCACGAATTTCAAGGTCGTGATTAGCTAGCATAAATCCAGCACCAAGCTCTTCTAAAGACTCAACGGCATCAAGGCGTTTTTTGGCTGTTTTAGATAGTGATTGATGAGATTTAATAATTAAATAGGCATAAGCCCTATGGTGGGAGCGACCAACACGGCCCCGCAGTTGGTGTAGTTGTGCCAGACCAAAATTTTGTGCATTAATAATAATAATGGTATTGGCATTGGGAATGTCAATCCCTGTTTCGATAATCGTGGTGCAAACTAAAATTTGGAAACGTGCGTGATAAAAATCACTCATGACTCTTTCTAGTTCACGTGTCGGCATTTGTCCGTGGGCGATACGAACGTGAACTTTTGGTATAATTTGTTTGAGATTTTCTGCCATATTATCAATTGAGTCAATATCGTTGTGTAGTACAAATACCTGACCGCCACGGTGCATTTCACGTGTGATTGCCTCTTTGATGTTGTTGTTATCCCACTCTTGCACAAACGTTTGGATGGCACTACGTTTGGCAGGTGGCGTGGCAATAATGGATAACTCTCTTAATGAGCCTAGCGCCATACTTAATGTGCGTGGAATAGGGGTGGCAGTCATGGTTAGAATGTCGCTCTCGCCCCGTAGTTTTTTCAATGCCTCTTTTTGTTTAACGCCGAAGCGATGCTCTTCGTCAATAATAATCAAGCCAAGGTTTTTGTATTTAATAGTACCTTGAATAATTTTGTGTGTGCCAATGACAATGTCAATTGTTCCTTGGTTTAATTTTTCAATAATTAGTTTTTGCTCTTTTTGGGTTTGAAACCTTGAAAGCGCTGCAATTTCAACAGGGTGGTTGGCAAAACGGTCAACAAACGATTGATAGTGCTGGTTAGATAATAGCGTGGTTGGTACCAAAATTGCCACTTGTTTGCCTGCTTCAACCGCTAAGAATGCCGCACGCATGGCAATTTCAGTTTTGCCAAAACCAACATCGCCACAGACCAATCTGTCCATTGGTTTGTGTGATTGCATATCTGCTAAAACTTCGCCCATAGTTTTTAGCTGATCTGGTGTTTCTTCAAAGGGAAAGCTGGCAACAAATGAGGAATAAGCATCATTCGGTTCAGGGAAAGCAAAGCCTGTTTGAGAGACTCGTTTGGCATAAATTTCTAATAATTCAGCTGCCACATCAAACAAAGCCTCACCCGCTTTTTTCTTAGCCTTACTCCATTGATTTGTGCCTAGCTTGTGTAATGGTGCACTATCTAGTGAAATGCCAGCGTACCTAGAGATTAAATTAAGCGAGGTGATTGGTACCATTAACTTTGCGTTATCAGCATATTCTAGGGCAATAAAATCTTGTGATTGTCCATCAAAGGTTTGGGTTTTAAGCCCTAAATATCTGCCCACACCATAGTTTTCATGCACAATCGCATCACCCATTTTAATTTCAACTAGGCTTTTAATTGCCTCATTAAAATCTTTATGTTTGGCACGGCGACGGCGCTGTTGCTGAACCACTTCTTGACCGAATAAATCCTCTTCAGTAACAATGGCGATACCATTAGTGAATAAGCCATGGGTAATGTTTTCATGGGTAATGTTAAGTGGCTTGTTATTTTTGCTAAATTCATGCCAGTTTTTAACACTATGAACATCAAGGTTATGGCTGATGAGTAAATCACTGAGCACATCTTGCCTACCACGCGACCCACAAACAATTAATATTTTTTTGCTTTGCTTGTTGGTAAATCTTTTAACAAATGCTGAAAATTTGCTTAATGGATTTTTTGTTTGTGGCTCAATGTGTATGGAAGGCAATAGGCTTGAATTAAAATTAAAGTGTTGGTTTTTATTTTCTAGTTTTGACGTGCTAATGATGAGTTGTGATTTTTGCTTGATTTCACTAAACAACAACTCTTTGGACAGGAAAACTTGGGGAATATCAAGTGGAGCTCTATCTAATGATTTTTTAGCATTTTCAAATCGTTCACGTATCTCGCTATAAGTCTTATCCACTAAGTCTGAAAATCCTTTTGATGTGGCAACAATAGTGTTATCCACTAGATAATCAAATAAGGTGTTGGTTGTGTTAAAAAACAGCGGTAAATAAAATTCAATACCACCTGGTAGCCTACCTTCGCTAACTTCGGTATAAATAAAGCCATTGTCATTAAACGCTTTTTGATAATTGGTTTTGAAACGCTCAATGCTAGCATTATCTGTGGCAAATTCTCTGGCAGGCAATAGCGCAATTTCAGACACTTGCACCTTGGAGCGTTGAGTTGAAGTATCAAAGGTGCGAATAGACTCTACTTCTTGGTCAAACAAATCAATTCGGTAGGGTGTTTTTGCGCCTATTGGGTATAAATCAATCAATGAGCCATGAATATTAAACTCACCATGCTCCATTACGGTGGTTACACGGTTGTAGCCAATTTTGAGTAGTTTTTCACTAAAGGCTTCAATATTAATGTTGTCATTAATATTAATATTGAAGCTATATTTTTCGCCAAACTCTAATGGGCATAAACGTGAGAATAATGATTCTAATGTGGTGATAACAATACCACGTTTAAGACTTTTAAGTTTTGATAGGGTTTTTAATCGACTTGAGATGATATCAGGATGAGGTGAAAAGTGATCATAGGCGAGTACCTCCCAGCTATCAAATTTTAAAATTTCTAAGTCTGTATTGTAGAAGTTTAAAGATTTATAAAGACTGTCAAAATGGGTAATGTCATTAGCAATGACTAAAATAACTTGCTGTTGTTGATTGGAAAATTCAATTAATGCCAGTGCATCTGCACTGCCGTATAGTGAGCCCCAATAAGTTTTTTGACCTGATTGAAAGCGTTTAAGCTTATCAGGATAGAGATATGGCATGACGTTTAGTTATTGTCAGTCAGGATGCTAATGCCTTCATTTTCTAGCATTGTAATGAGTTGAATAAGTGGCAAGCCAATCAAACTATTTGGATCATTACCAATCATACGTTTAAATAAACTAATGCCCAGGCTTTCTGATTTAAAACTACCTGTACAGTTATAGGGGGTCTCTTTTTTAAGGTAATATTCAATTTGTTTACTATTCAAATCTTTAAAGACCACTTTAAAAGTTTCAACTTTAGTTTGCATATTGTTATTATTTGTATTTAAAAGTGCCAAACTTGTAAGAAAAGTTACTGTATTTCCAGAACTTTGCTGTAGCTGTTTAATGGCATTTTCATGGTTTTTTGGCTTGGTTAATATCTTATCATCAGCGTTTTTACCATGAGCAAGTGTTGCGACTTGATCAGAAGCAATGATTAACCCATGATGCGTTTTTGCAATTTCTTTAGCTTTTTCTTGAGCCAGCCGATAAACCAACTGCTCGGGTGTTTCGCCCTCTTTTCTTGATTCATCAATCTTTGGCGAATGCGCCTTAAAAATTAACCCTAGTTTGGCAAGTAATGTTTTTCTAAAAGGTGAACTTGAGGCTAGAATTAATGATACCATAATGAGTGATATTTGTAAAATATCACATAATTTTACTTTAATTGAAACTTTTTTCTATGAAATTATCTATTATTGTGGCAATGGATGACAATCAGCTGATTGGTAAAAATAATGCCTTACCTTGGCATTTGCCAGCAGATTTGGCTTATTTTAAAAAGACAACAACAGGCAAAGCCGTCTTAATGGGGCGCAAAACTTATGACTCTATTGGCAAGCCGCTACCCAATCGTCGCAATATTATTGTGAGTCGTAATATGAAGTTCAAAGCTGATGGCTGTGAGGTTGTTGGTAGTATTAACGCAGCATTAAGTCTGGCTAATGGTGATAATGAACTGATGATTATGGGCGGTGTATCTTTTTACGAACAAATGGTAAATAGTGTTGATAGACTCTATATCACCGAAGTTAATGGTAAATTTGATGGCGACGCCTACTTTCCAAAATTTGACCGCGCTCAATTTAGCGAACTTAGCCGTGAATCTCATCAACCTGATGAGAAAAATCCACATGCCTATGATTTCGTCATCTTACAAAGGAATACGGACTAGGGGTAACAACGCATTCTATAGTTGAAATAATAATTTAATTATCTGAATATATAAATTCCACCCGAATGCCACTTGGTTCGTAACACATCATGCGTTTGGCAGGTCCTTGTCCTAATTGCTCTGGTGGAAATTCAATATTAATGTGCTTTTTGAGTAATTGTTGGTAAAGCGTATTTAGACTCTGCTCACTTTTAACTTCAAGCGCTATTATATAATGCAGGCCAATATTTTTATCCTTGTTGAATAGGTTTGGTGTGTCTTCTTTAGCTAGCCAAAGTGTGAGCATAACATAGCCATCACTAACAAAGATAGCTGGCTATGTTTTATTTCTACGCACCTCTTTCCACCCCAGTAGCGAGATAAAAAACTCTGCACTTTTTTCTAGTTTTGAGACTATTGATTCAGCATGGTGAATGCCTTTTGTT
Source organism: Abyssogena phaseoliformis symbiont OG214 (assembly GCF_016592595.1). Classification (NCBI taxonomy): domain Bacteria; kingdom Pseudomonadati; phylum Pseudomonadota; class Gammaproteobacteria; species Abyssogena phaseoliformis symbiont. The sequence goes on along the minus strand of NZ_AP012977.1, from coordinate 1,447,972 downwards.
ATTGCTACGACTATTTTTTTAAAGGTTTGTTAGTTAGAATTTTTAGTTAAAGCACGCTTGAAATCTTTTGGCATGATTTTGATAAAATGCTTGATTTCATCATGCCAGTTGTCAAGAATGCGTGCAGCCACTTTTGAGCCAGTATATTTAGCATGATTGTTGGTGTATTGTTTTAATTCTATTTGTGCCTCATCATCCATCGGATCAAGATCAATCATGATTGGATTGACCATGGATTCAAACGTATGATTTGGATTATAGATATAAGCAATACCGCCACTCATGCCAGCACCAAAGTTACGACCCACTTCACCTAGAATAATAACGCGACCGCCTGTCATATATTCACAACCATGATCACCAACGCCTTCTACTACAGCGATAGCACCTGAATTACGTACGCAGAAGCGCTCAGATACGCAACCCGATAAATACATTTCACCACCTGTTGCACCGTAACCACAAACGTTGCCAGCAATAATTTCATCTTCAGTATTAAAGGTTGAGTTTTTAGGTGGATAAACAATAATATGACCACCTGAAAGCCCTTTACCAACATAATCATTAGCATCGCCCTCAACCTCTAAAGTAACACCTTTTGCTAAAAATGCACCAAGAGATTGACCTGCAGAGCCTTTAAAGTTAATATGAATAGTGTCATCTTTTAAGTTATTACCACCACGTGCCTTAACAATGTGTGATGAAAGCATCGTGCCTACAGCGCGGTCAACGTTAGTAATAACAGAATTGATATGAATTTTTTCAGTATTTTTAATAGCTGATTTTGATTGTGCAATGAGCGTATTGTCAATTTGTTGGTCTAATTGATGGTCTTGAGCAATAGTTTGATAAGTGCCCGCGTCTTTGCTAGGTTTTTTAGCAGGTGTTAATAAAGCATCTAGGTTGATGGTTTCTTGTTTCCAATGGTTAAGTGTTTGATTCATCTCTAACATATCAACACGGCCAATCATTTCATTAACAATTTTAAAACCAAGTTCTGCCATGATTAAACGTAATTCCTGAGCTACCATAAATAAATAGTTCACCACATGTTCAGGCTTGCCTGTAAATTTTTTACGTAATTCTTTGTCTTGTGTGGCAATGCCGACTGGGCAAGTATTTAGGTGGCATTTACGCATCATAATACAGCCTAGGGTGATCAGTGGTGCGGTTGAAAATCCAAACTCTTCAGCACCCAAAAGAATACCAATGGCAACATCTCTACCTGTTTTTAACTGACCATCTATTTGGATAACCACACGTGAGCGTAGTCCATTCATCACTAAGGTTTGGTGAGTCTCAGCCAAACCTAATTCCCACGGCAGACCTGCATGTTTGATTGAGGTTAGTGGTGAAGCGCCTGTGCCACCATCATGTCCAGCGATAACAATATGATCAGACTTTGCTTTAACAACACCTGCAGCAATCGTACCTACGCCTACTTCTGCAACTAACTTCACGCTAATGCGTGCATCTGAATTAGAGCGTTTTAGGTCAAAAATAAGCTGCGATAAGTCTTCAATTGAATAAATATCATGATGAGGTGGTGGGGAAATAAGTCCTACGCCAGGTGTGGAGTGGCGTATTGAGGCGATGCCTTCATCTACTTTTGCACCAGGTAATTCGCCACCTTCACCAGGTTTTGCGCCTTGTGAGATTTTAATTTGAATTTCATTTGCGTTATTTAAGTAATCAATGGTAACACCAAAACGCCCTGAAGCTACTTGTTTAATAGCACTACGACGTGAGTCACCATTGGCATCTGGTGTCCAGCGTTTGGCATCTTCACCACCTTCACCCGTGTTTGATTTGCCGCCCAAGCGATTCATGGCAATGGCTAAAGATTCATGTGATTCTGCTGAAATGGAGCCAAAACTCATCGCACCTGTAGCAAAACGTTTGACAATTTCTTTAACATCCTCAACGTCATCAATAGAAATTGGGTCGGATTTTTTAAACGACATCAAACCACGCAATGTTGAGTTGCGCGTGCCTTGTTCGTTGGCGTGTTTTGAAAATGCCCAATAAGCCGATTCATCATTATTGCGTGCTGCTAATTGTAAGTTGGAGATTGCTTGCGGGTCCCACATGTGTTTTTCACCGCCACTGCGCCAATGGTACTGACCTAAATTATCCAAAGAGTTAGTTTGGTAAGCATGTTGATGGCGTTTTTCACCCTCTGTTTGCAAAATGTCAAAATTAACGCCATCAATGCGAGATGCTGTGCCAAAAAAGCATTTATCCATCACTTCTGGTGCTAGACCTACTGCTTCGAAAATTTGTGCACCTTTGTAAGACTCTAAGGTAGAAATACCCATTTTTGCCATGACTTTTAGCATGCCTTTAGCAATGCCTTTTCGATAGGCAGATATAATGGCATCATCACTTTCAATGTCAATGATGTCATCACGACGTGCTTGCCATAATGCCTCAAACGCAAGGTATGGATTAATTGCATCCGCACCAAAACCTATCATCAGGCAGAAATGATGAACCTCTCGAGCCTCGCCCGTTTCAACAATAATACCCACTTGGGTGCGTTCAGCACTGGCAACTAAGTATCTGTGTAGGGCAGAAGATGCCAATAGGCTAGATATTGCAACACGATTTTTACCAATATTACGATCAGACAGTACGATTAAACTGTGCCCGTCTTTAATAGCTTGAGAGCCTTGGGCGCAAATATTGTCTAATAATTCAGATATTTTTTTGCTCTTATTAATATCATAAGTAATGTCAATGGTTTTACTCGTCCAGCCACGATGATTGCAATGTCTTAATGCGGCAGCCTTTTTATTGGTTAAAATTGGATGTTCAATAACTAAGCGGTGTGCGTTTTCAGCGTTGTCGCTTAATAAATTGCCTTCTGGCCCAATAGAACAACGCAATGACATTACCACTTCTTCACGAATAGAGTCAATTGCTGGGTTGGTGACCTGTGCAAATAACTGCTTAAAATAATCATAAATAATGCGTGATTGACTAGACAGACAAGCCAGTGCTGAGTCATTACCCATAGAGCCTACTGGGTCACGCAGTTCGTTAACCAGTGGCAACAACATAAATTGTAAGGTTTCGGTGCTATAGCCAAATGCTTTTAGGTGGTGAATTAATGACTCTGGGTGAAGGCCATGAGCCTCAACTTCACAGAGAAATTCTGATAGGTATATTTGTTGATCGTTTAGCCAGTCTTGGTAAGGATTTTTTGAGGAAAATTCAGATTTTATAGCCTCATCATCAATCAACTCACCTTTGTCAAAATCAACCAAAAACATCTTGCCTGGGCGTAACCTGCCCTTAGTTTTGATATTATCAGTTGCTACATCGACTACACCCACTTCACTTGCCATGATAACGCGCCCATCGTGAGTTAAATAGTAGCGCGAAGGGCGAAGGCCGTTACGGTCAAGCACCGCACCAATATAAGCACCATCTGTAAAGGTAATGGAGGCAGGACCATCCCACGGTTCCATAACGTTAGAGAAATATTCATAAAATGCTCTTTTTGAAGCACTCATGTTATCGTCATTTTGCCAAGCTTCAGGCACCATCATTAGCACTGCTTCTTGCAGTGTACGGCCATTCATCATCAAAAATTCTAACACATTATCAAAACTGCCAGAATCAGATACTTCGGTTTCAATAACAGGCAGGGTTTTGCTCAAATCGTCTTTAAAGAGGTCGCTTTTCAGCACGCCTTCTCTAGCATGCATCCAGTTATAATTGCCTTGGCGAGTGTTAATTTCACCGTTGTGTGACATATAGCGGCAAGGTTGTGCTCTATCCCATGAAGGGAATGTATTGGTCGAAAAACGCGAGTGTACCATCGCCAAATAAGTTGAATACTCAATATCAGATAAGTCTTGATAAAAATCAAGCACTTGTGAACCCATTAACATGCCTTTGTAAGTAATAACACTACTTGACAAACTGCAAATATAGAATAATAATGCTTGAGATAAAGCCTCATCTGTTCTAATGATATTTGAGGTGTGTTTTCTGATAATAAATAGTGCACGCTCAAAAGCTGGCGTGTCAATTCCCTCAGCACGAGCAATAATTAACTGCTTGATTATAGGTTGGGATTTTCTAGCAATATTACCAATATTGGCTTTATCAGTATTAATAGGTACATCACGCCAGCCAATAAAAGTTTGACCTTCACGCGCAACAGATTGTTCTAATAAATCCATACAATGTGCTCTTTGTTTTTCATCTTGTGGCAAGAAAATATTACCAGTACTATAAGCACCTTTTTTAACCGATACACCAAATAAACGCTTAATTTCTTGAATGAAAAACCCGTGCGGAATGTTGGTTAAAATACCAGCACCATCCCCTGTATTGGCTTCACAGCCACAGCCACCACGATGGTCCATTCTGGATAACATTTCCAAAGCGTCAAGGGTAATTTGGTGTGAAGATTTGCCTTTAATGTGGGCGATAAAACCTACGCCACAGCTCTCTTTTTCATTATTTGGATGATAAAGGCCGTGCGCTTTAGGCAGGTGTAATAATTGGGTACTCATAGGTTAAAATCTACAAAATAAAAATTGAAAAAAATCTCCTAATTATAACGTAAAAAATACTCTATTAATGCCTCTAATGCACCACTTTAGTGGTGCATTTATCAATCATATTAAGGTAGAATATTAGTCAATTTTTACTTAGATTTTATCTAATGTTAGCTATTATTTCCCCTTCAAAAACCCAAGATTTTTCTACTTCTAACATTGATGAATGCACGCAAACACGCCAAATTAAGCAATCTAAAACATTAATTGAGGTTTTAAAGGTAAAAACCAAAGATGAGATAGCTCAACTCATGTCAATTAGTGACAAACTGGCCAATTTAAACCATGAACGTTTTCAAACATTTTCAACCCCTTTTAATCCAGTAAATGCTAAACAAGCATTACTTGCATTCAAGGGTGATGCCTATAGCGGTATTGACGTGCCCTCTTTATCAATGGCAGATTTAGAGTTTGCACAAAACACCTTGCGCATGTTGTCAGGTCTATACGGCGTGATTCGTCCACTTGACTTAATTCAGCCTTATCGTTTGGAGATGGGTATTCGGCTTGAAAACGCCAAGGGGAAAAATTTATATGAGTTTTGGGGTGATGAGATTTCAACTATATTAAATGAAGATGAAGCTGATACTATCATTAATCTTGCCTCTAACGAATATTTTAAAGGCATTGATCAAAAAGCCTTGAATGCCAAAATCATCAACATCGCTTTTAAAGAGTTCAAAAACGACACCTATAAAATTATTGGCATTTATGCCAAGCGCGCTAGAGGTCTGATGGTTAATTATATGATTAAAAATAGAATCACCCACGCAGAAGATTTAAAAAGTTTTGACAAAGAAGACTATCAATTTAGAGCCGATATGTCTGATGACACAACATGGGTTTTTACCAGAGGTTAATCCTCAAGCAGTCCTGCGTACTTTGCTTTGAAACTGCAAAGTTTTGCGTGTGCAGAACGTGCGAATCCAGTTTTGTTGTTAATGATAATCGCTGCTTTTGTTGCGCAGTTAAACTTTCCTCTAATTTAAGCTTTTGTGGCGAGTGCTTGAGCCGTTCCCCTGCTTTTTCCAAGACCTGTGTTCTCTATGATTATTCCCACGCTTGCGCACAACTTATTAAGCAGTTTAAATTTAATCACCAATTGTGTATTGGCGATTATTTTGCCCATCAATTACACAGTTTATATCGCTCAATAATTAAAGAAAATGGCAATTATGCCGCCATTATCCCTTTGCCTCTAAGCCGTGCACGCATTAAAGAAAGAGGCTATAACCAAACCCACGAATTGTTAAGAATTATCGCTAAAAATACCAACACGATTATTGATACAAAAAGCGTTAGGCGCATCAAAACCACCCAGCCATTATCGTCATTAAACCTAGAACAGGGGAAAAAAGAAATTAAAGGCGCATTTAGCGCACAAGTAATGTCTTATAAAAAAGTTTTGTTGGTTGGTGATGTCATGACCACTGACTCTAGCCTGAATGAGATGGTAAAAACGCTCATCAAGGCTGGCGTTGAGTGTTGTGATGTGCTTATTTTGGCTAGAGCTTAATAACTTAAGGCATAAATTTGCGCTGTTTGGTCTTATTTTATAGGTTGTTGACTATGTCAATGATACATCTAATGCCTTAGCGAGTTTGACAAAAGGCGGGAAAGTAAAGGGGAGGTCGGAAAATGCCTATTATTCTGATAATTGAGAAGAATTATTTATATATAATCTCTCTAAAATATATATCATTCACGATTAATTGAATTATCAAGCGTTATGGAAAGTATTTATAAATTCCCCCCCCCTCTGTGCTTCACGGTAGCGACAACAATATATTCGTTTTTTCTTTTTATGCCAACACTAACTTTAAAGCAGTTTTTATAGCCTATCATTTTTTCAATATTCCCAACTTGCTCAATAGTACTACATTTGGGCAGTGATTCAAAAACAAATTTCTCTATTTTTGTAGAGGTTTTGTTGGGTAGTTTTGCAAGTTCTTTTAAAAACTGTTTGTTATATTTAACCTGCATTAAATCACTTTAGTGCTTTGTAATAATCTTTTGCTTTTTCTAGGGAAAAATTATCATCATCTAAATTTAAATCAATAAATTGTGCTAAAGCGTAACTTTCAAGTGTGTCAGTTATTTTATTGTAGGTTTTAATATCTATTTGCGCAGCAATTTTATGATTATTATTATCAATAATATAGTTAGGTTGTAATTGTATAATACTTTCTTTTTAAATGCTAAAACTCAAATTATACACCCCTAAATCGTCATATCGCCCAAAAACGCTACTAAAGATTCCTTCTGTTTGGGGCTCATTTTTTCCATGAGTACACTGATTTTTGTTACCTGAGTATTGTGCAGTGTTTCTTTTTCTTTCTCGGTTAAAACGGTTTTTTCACCCTCATTTTCCACCCCAGTTGCTAGCCATTCAAATGAGACATTTAATACCTTAGCGAGTTTGATAAGGTGGGCGGTAGAGGGGTTGGAGTTACCGCGTTCCCACTTACCGACAATAGTGCCAGAAAGACACATTATTTCGGCTAAATTTTTTCTATTTAATTTGTTTTTCTCTCTTGCGATTTTAATTCTTTCGCCAATAAAATCATTTTTAGTAAAATTTATATTCATAAGAAGTATTATTTATCTAATTTGTTAAAAATTAGGTAAAATTACTACTTTATATAAATAATGATTGTTTATTTTTTTAAAGGACAAACTTTGAAACAAAAAATCAAAGTCACTAAAAATCAATCGATAGACATCAAAGTATCTTCAGGGGATAAAATAAAAATCACTGGAGACACGCATAAAAGCTTTTTTGCTAGAAAGTTAGATAACGATTTAATCATTACTTATGCTAATGGCGCAAAATTATCTTTGCTTGATTTTTACAAACAACAAGCACTAGAAGCAAATAACAAGAAAACTTTAGAAGAAACAGCAGACAAAGTCAATACAGTTAAATTTGATAATACCACTATAGTATCAACTGATGTTGTAGGCAAACTTCTTAATGATAATTCAATACTGGTTAAGTCCTATGGTGAGGAGGCATTATTAGCCTAACTCATTGATTATTCAATCTTCTCAGATGATGGGCTCAAATAGTGCGGTTGTTGCAAGTAACAGCAGCAGCAGTAATCTGCTCCTGTGATTAACAACACCATCGTCACGACTATTACAGGCAGCGGTTCAGCAGGTGCAGAACCACACACAATCACCTTTGATTTTTCTGACGATATTGCTACTTTTAACGAGGGTGATATCGTGGTTAAAAATGGCACGCTAGTTGCCAGTTCTCTAACCAAAGTTAGTAATACACAATACACCATACAAGTTAATGCAGATTTAGCAGAAGGGCGCGCTAATATTACAGGCAGTATTGCCAGCGGTAAAGTCATTGGCACGGGTGGAGAGGGAAACCTTGCGGGAAAAAATACCACCACACTCAATAACTTGAGTGCCACAACGAATTTTCCAAGTGCTGATATTACTAATTGGGACACATCTCATGCAACTTTTAGCTTTTAGCTATAACGCTACATTTAACCAAGACATTGGTTCGTGGAATGTTTCAGGCGTGACTGATATGGCATTCATGTTTTTTACCGCCACTAACTTCAATCAAAATATTAGCTTATGGGATGTGTCAAGTGTGACTAATATGGATCAAATGTTTACTGCTACTGTATTCAACCAAGATATCGGTTTATGGGATATTTCTGCTTTATCTGCATCTATTAGTTCAATTGATAGTGCAGCAGAAGAGATGTTTTGGGCTCTAATATGAGCATTACTAATATGGATAGCACTATAAAAGGTTGGGTAAAACTTGATACCTCTACTGGAGAAACTGCTATTAATAATGGTATTGAATGGGACATTGTTAATTATTCTGATGCCACATCAAAACAATATCTAATTGATGCTTACAACTGGATAATTAATAACGGTACTTTTGATACTACCAATGTAGAGCAAGGCGTCAGTAGCGATGTGATAGATATTAGCGATTTGTTGGTGGGTTATGGCACAAGCATTACTGACTTTGTCACTTTAAATGACGATGGCACAGATACAACATTGAGCATTGACTGTAACGGCGCTCACTCCATAGTTGGTGATACCGGCGTGACTATTTTATTGTAAGGTATATCAGGAGTAAATTTTAATGATATGGTCACCGATGGTAATTTGATTATTTAACTGTGGTGGCGACAATTCTTATTACAATTAATTTTAAATTTACAACTTATACAACTTTTAACAACAAGAAAAAATACTCACCATAGCTAAGGCATTAAAAAAACGACCGTTATTATCTTTAGGTATCTACCCTGTTTATAATACTGTGCGTGATACACACGCATTACGTGAGAAAGAATTGGCTGATAACAAACAAAAAATTATCAAAAAAAGCCGTGGAACAAGCCTCCAACTGCTTCTTATAAAGTATTGAGATATACACATGAAAAACGTTTCAGCGTTGAGGGTTCTCAGGAATGTATAGCAGTCATTAATCGTACTCAGAGCACAAATAGAACACGCACTCAGCAGGTAAAACACCTACAGCTTGGCGATGCGTTGCGTGATGAGTTGCGTGATGAGTTGCACTATAATGTTATAATTGACCATATAAAGCCTTCAACACTTGCATCACAAAGGGCGCAATCTATTTATCAGTTTTTATTAAGTCAAGATCTCAGCTCTAAACGCTTGAAATTACTTAAATTAAAAGAAGTAGAGGTACAAGAAAATAATTGGGTATAAAGTAAATTATCTTTAGATGCTTCGCGGTAACAGTCCAAAACTATTGCAAAATGACATCAGGTTCTATGTTGCAATAATTCAAACAAGTTTTTACATGCAAAGAGAAGTGGGTATAAAACTTCCCTCAAGTTATTTTGTTTGTTACTATTAAAAGGCACTAACGCCCGCAATCCCTTGCGCGCCAAGTTGTTGGGTTTTTTCTAGGTCTTTAAGCGCCATCCCACCTAAAAAATACACAGGAATATTGAGTTTATCCACAACTTCTTTGGCACTATCCCAGCCTAATGGCAAAGTGTCAGGATGGGTTTTGGTGGCTTGTACGGGGGAGATAACAATAAAGTCAGCACCCATTGCTTGGGCTTTTAGTGCTTCGGCTAGATTGTGTGTGGATGCGCCTAAGAGTTTATTGTTAGCGCAAGGCCTTTTGTTCGATTTAAGCATTTCAGTGGTGGTGATATGCCAGCCATCGCAATAGCCCTCATCAAAGGTTTTATTAACGGTATTAAGCAGTAACTTGATGTTATTTTTCTTGCATTTGTTGTGAAGTTCGGTAATAAAGGAATAATCTAATTCTATCTTACTTCTCAGTTGAAGCAGTGTTATGTCTGAATTGAGTTTTTGATTAAATTTTGCCATCCATTTATCACTTTGGTGATTATTTGATGGGGTAATCCAGTATTTATTAGGCAGAATAATAGAGCTAATAAAGGCTTTCATGGTGGGTAATAGTTTGTAGTCATTTAACTCATTAACACCAACCCAAGATATGGCTTGATCTTCGATACCCAAAGGCGTGTTTTGGTACTCGTTGATGTTATAAATACTTAGTTGGACGGTTCTGTCTTCATACTTATGCATCATGGTTTGATGAAGACTTAATTGATTAACCTGTATGCCTAATTCTTCTTTTAGCTCTCTTGTGATAGCCTGTTCTTTTGATTCGCCAATCTCAATTTTGCCGCCAGGGAGTTCCCAAAAGCCACCCATAAATTGCTCTTTTTTACGTTTTGCAATGAGTATTTTTTGGTTTTTGTTGCGTAAAACACCCACGACCGCCTTGATTGTTTTCATCAGTTGCCCTAATGTAAAATAATGCTATTTTAGCATCTGGACTTGTTTTGCAATTACAGGAAAAAATTCAACAACTAAAGCCGTATAGTGGGCTATTGAAGGGCAATTTAATGGGCCTAGAAAAAGAAGGGTTGCGTGTGTCAAGAAAAGGTGGTATTTCTCAAGCGCCACACCCTCAAACTTTTGGTTGTGCATTGACACACCCTAATATCACTACGGACTTTTCTGAGTCATTAATAGAATTGGTAACGCCGCCGCTTGGTAATGCGGTAGAAATGTTGTCTTTTTTAGAAGACACACAGCATTATTTGTATTATCATTTGCCTAAGGATCAAAACTTTTGGCCGACAAGTATGCCTTGTGTTATTCGTGGCGAAACCACCATTCCCATTGCTCAATATGGTACTTCTAACCAAGGCATGATGAAAACAATTTATCGTCAAGGGTTGGCAAATCGTTACGGCAGTGTGATGCAAACCATTGCAGGCATCCATTTCAATTATTCATTTTCCCGTGAGTTCTGGCAGCAATATCAAATATTGCTTACTCCTACAGAGGCATTAAGGTCATTTATTGATAATGGTTATATGGACTTAACCCGTAATATAGTGCGTTATGGCTGGATAATTCCTTATTTATTCGGTGCATCGCCTGCTGTGTGTAAGTCGTTTTTAAAAGGCTATCATGCGCATTCGTTGGTTGAGTTTAATGAGTCAACTTTGTATGAACCTCATGCCACTTCTTTGCGCATGGGGGATATTGGCTATCAGAATTTGGCTGAGGATGAAGCAGGTGTTAAGGCCAATTACAATAGTTTGAGCCATTATGTAAATAGTCTTAAAGTAGGTATGCAAACGGCTTGTTCTGAGTATGAAATGATTGGCTTAAAACGCCATGGGAAATATCAACAACTTAATACCAATATTTTGCAAATTGAAAATGAATATTATGCTTCTGTACGCCCAAAACCGCTGGTTGAGCCAGATAAAAAACCCCTAGATGCACTAAGTAGTAGCGGCATTAGCTATGTTGAGTTAAGGTCAATAGATATCAATCCACTCTTGCCACTGGGTATCGACAAAGCACAAGTTTATTTTTTAGAGGCTTTTATGTTGTTTTGTTTGCTTGAACCATCTTGTGCTATTTCTACCTTAGAGCAGCTTGAAATTGACACTAATGACCAGCTAGTTGCCCATGAGGGTCGCAAGCCTAAATTAATGTTAATGCATAGAGGCACACAGGCTTCACTTCAAAAGTGGGGAGGTGATATTATGGCTAAGATTGAGCAATGTGCAACCTTACTAAGTGAAAGCCACCAAGTGTCTGTTCGGGATATAGCACGTCGTATTAATAATCCAAATTTAACGCCTTCTGCGATAACACTTAGTCAGATGAAAGAGCGCAATCAGGGATTTTTTGATTATACTAATTCATTGTCTAAACAGTATAGAAACGATTTTTTATCCAACACAATCAATCAAAAACACTTTGATTATTTGGATCATCAGGCAAAGGTTTCATGCAAAAAGCAGCAACAGATCAAAGCCTCTGATTTAGTGAGTTTTGATATATTTTTAACTGAGTATTTTAAAAATACCTAAAAAATTAATGAACAGTAGTGAAACAACAATTTGTGCATTGGCCAGTAGAATTGGTAAAGGCGGCATTGGCGTGGTGCGTGTATCAGGGCCATTATGTAAAGTTATTGCAAAAAAAATGCTTGGCCTTGTTCCCAAGCCGCGTTATGCGCATTATGGTTTATTTTTTGACCAAGAAAATGTTGAGATAGACAAAGGCATTGCTCTTTTTTTTCCTAAACCGCATTCATTTACAGGCGAAGATATATTAGAATTTCAAGGGCATGGTGGCATGAGTGTGATGCGTTGTTTGTTAGAATCTGCCATATCAATGGGCGCCAAACCAGCTGAACCAGGTGAATTTTCAAAACGCGCTTTTTTAAACGGAAAAATGGACTTGGTGCAAGCAGAAGCGGTGGCAGATATGATTGATGCTAACTCAAAGCGCGCTTCTAAATCAGCATTTAGGTCTTTATCAGGCGTGTTTTCTAGTCAAGTTAACGCGCTTACCAAGTCCATTATTGAACTTCGAGTTTTTGTTGAAGCGACTATTGATTTTTCGGATGAGGAAATTGATTTTTTACAATCTGAGCAAGTTAAACTTAAAGCAAAAGGCATTAAACAAGCGGTTGAAACCATTTTAAAATCTGCCACACAAGGTGTTATTTTAAGAGAAGGGTTAAATGTTGCCATTGCTGGTAAGCCTAATGCTGGCAAGTCTTCGTTGCTGAATGCGCTCACACAAGAATCCAGCGCTATTGTGACTGATATTGCAGGTACAACGCGTGATGTGTTAAAAGAAACCATTCATGTAAACGGCATGCCACTTAATATTATTGATACAGCAGGTCTGCATGATAGTTATGATAAGGTAGAAAAAGAAGGCATCAAAAGAGCGCATTTGGAGATTGAGCGTGCTGATGTAGTGCTGATGGTGTTTGACGCGCAAGATGACAAGCCAGATTTTTCTATATTGCCTAAAAATATGGATTATCAATCCTTATTACTAATCAAAAATAAAGTGGACTTAATAGGCGGCACTATTGAAAGAGACGTGATTAATGATGTTGTTCAATTGTCAGTTTCAGCCAAGCATTCAAAAGGCATGGAGCTGTTACGAAAAGAGTTGTCTGATATTGCAGGATTAGAAGATTTTTCAGAAGGGGTTGTGCTTGCCAGAAAACGTCATATTATTGCCCTAGAAGCGTCATTAGCGTCTATTAAAAATGCCATTATGCAATTAGAAAATGGTGCAGTAGAGCTAATGGCTGAAGATTTACGCTTTGCTGGTCAATCTATGGGTAGTATTACTGGTGAGTTTTCATCGGATGATTTACTTGGTGAAATATTTTCTTCTTTTTGTATCGGAAAATAAGGAAAACCAGCTTTCTGGTTTAAAACTAAACATATGAATATTAGAATAAAATTCTACATTTACTTTCTGGTCACGATTTTGCTCTCGCCATTGTTAATGTATGAGGTAGTGCTTGCTTATACAATGATTAATGTCGTGGATGTATTGTTGGTTGTCTTAATTCTATTGGTTTATTTAGGCCTCTATTTATCCATTCGTCAAGATTTCTTATTACCATTTAGTGATTTGCAAAGTTGGGTAGATGGTTGTAAGTTTAATCAAAGTGTGCGTTTAAGTGACCACCAAAGAACCACATTTCAGCCTGTTGCAAAAGCCATTAATCATTTAGTTGATGAAAATCAACATTTATATGATGATATGGAAAGCATCTTAAACAAACAAATTCAGCGTTTAAGTAAAAAATCTGCCTCTTTAGAGACGCTCTATAGCGTGTCATCAAAACTTAATAAAATGCATTCGATTGATGAATTGTTCACACACTTTTTAGACATTTTTATTAACATGACTGGCGCCTCATCAGGTGCTGCACGCAGTTTATCTGATGATGGCCAGCTTCATTTGATGGCAACACAAGGCGTTATTGACAAGCAAGGTCAAGTAACAGATGTATTAAGTGCAGATTGCTTTTGTGGTGAGGTGGCTATGGCAAGTGATACTTGTGTGCAGTTTAGTGTACATACTTGCGCACAATGCGTCGGTAAAAAATCTCAAACTAAGGCAAGCGTTGGTACGATATTTATCCCGCTTAGATATCATGGGAAAACACTAGGCACTTTTAATTTATTTTTTGATACATTGCCCTCGCTGGCTTTTGATGAACGTGCACTGCTCAGTTCTATTGCTGAAAATATCGTTATTGCACTAGATAAAGCTCGCTTAGATGCCCAAACCAAGCGCATGGAATTGTCACAAGAGCGTTTGTTTTTATCACAAGAGATACATGATTCATTAGCCCAAACTATTTGCAGTTTAAAACTGCAAGTAACGGTACTTGGGAACATGCTTAAAGCAGGCAAAAAATCTGATGCGAGTGATAAAGTGTTGAGTTTACAATCTAATATTACTCAAGCAAACCAAGAGCTGCGTGAGCTGATGTGTAATTTTCGTGTGCCATTAGACCCTAAAGGGATTGAAGCTTCTTTAACAAATTTACTCAATCGATTTATGTCAGAAGAAGGCATTGCCACTTATTTACAAGTTGAAGGCAAACTGCAAGTATCCCCAGAAGTTGAAATACAAATTATGCGCATCACTCAAGAGGCGTTGTCCAATATACGCAAACACGCCAAAGCTCGTAATGTACGTGTTTTTCTTTTGGCAGAGCCTAATTGTCAATTATTGATTGAGGATAATGGTGTTGGATTTGAAAAAGACCAAAATGAAAGTGAAGTAATGGGGAATAATATTGGCATGAATATTATGAAAGAACGAGCAATAAGAATTGGTGCTAGCATTGAAATTGAATCAGAAGTCGATGAAGGTACACGCGTTATCGTCAACTTCCCGAAACTGTCATGAAAATCTATATCATTGACGACCATGCCTTGTTTCGTAACGGACTCATTGCCTTGTTAGAATCTAAACAAATTAGCGCCAGTGCTGCTGCTTCGCCAGAACAAGGCTTGGCAGAAATTCCTTCTTTATCAGTGGATATTATTCTACTAGATTTACGTATGCCACAAATGTCTGGACTCGAAGTATTAAAAACGCTCAAAGAAAAAAACATCACCACACCAATTGTGATGCTAACTACCAGCACCCAAGAACATGATTTACGTAATTGTCTTAAACATGGTGCCCAAGGTTACTTATTAAAGGATATGGATCCAGATGCACTGGTTGATGCTTTAGATGAAGTTGTTAAAGGCTCAATTGTTGTTGCACAAGATATGACACACGTACTAGCAAAGGCTCTACGAGATGAATTAACCGATAATGAACCTTCGTTTAACTCCTTAACCAGCCGAGAAAAAGAAGTGGTCTGTCAAGTATCCAACGGTTATAGTAATAAAGTCATTGCTAGAGAACTGGGCATCTCTGATGGCACAGTTAAACTTCATGTTAAATCAATTCTTAAAAAATTATCACTCAGTTCACGCGTTGAAGTGGCAGTCATGGTGACACAAAAAGGCTATTGCAAATAAAGCCAATGGATGGATATCAAAAACTAGTAGCGCAGGCATTAACAATAGTAGGTGAAGTGTTTCCATGGGATTTGGAAGAAGAGATTAAGTACAACGCTGATTTAATATTACTAGATATTCGCGAGCAAGATGAATTTGATATGATGCACATTAAGCATTCAATTCATGTTCCTAGAGGTGTGCTTGAAGGTGCTTGTGTTTGGAATTATGACGACACTGTGCCTAAATTAGTACAGGCAAGGGAGCAAAATATTGTTGTAATTTGCCGTTCAGGTAATCGTAGCGCACTTGCAGCCTTTACTATGCAAAAAATGGGCTTTACCAAAATGCGCTCATTAAAAATGGGCATCAAGGGTTGGAACGATAACGATTTTGAAATGGTGAATGTTAATCATGCAATTGTTGATATTGACCAAGCTGATAAATGGCTTAATAGAGCGGTTTCAGAAGATAAATTAACACCTTTCAAAAATAATGTTAATTAACACTTGATCCGGTGTGTTTTCTTAGTATAATCCTGTACTTTCACTGCACATAAACAGCCTTTGTTTTTAATGCAAGGAAAAGTCGGAAAATAAAAGTTTAAAACAACGCTTGACAGGTTATCAGTTGGCGGTATAATTCCAACTTTCACTGCATCAGAAAATTGCCTTGGCTATTTATGTTGTAGTTGCTCTTTAAAAAACTATCAAACAACTTGTGTGGGCACTCGTACAATAAAATTGTGCAAGTGCACATTAAAAACTAAAGCAAACAAGCTTTTCAAAAAATTGAACGCAAAGCGCATTCATTCATTTGAATGTTGCCAATGTTCTAAGTAGTTAGAATTGAACTGAAGAGTTTGATCCTGGCTCAGATTGAACGCTGGCGGTATGCTTAACACATGCAAGTCGAACGGAAACGATACTAGCTTGCTAGTAGGCGTCGAGTGGCGGACGGGTGAGTAACGCGTAGGAATCTGCCTGATAGTGGGGGATAGCCCGGAGAAATCCGGATTAATACCGCATAATCTCTACGGAGTAAAGGAGGCCTCTATTTATATGCTTTCGCTATCAGATGAGCCTGCGTAAGATTAGCTAGTTGGTGAGGTAAAAGTTCACCAAGGCGACGATCTTTAGCTGGTCTGAGAGGATGATCAGCCACACTGGAACTGAGACACGGTCCAGACTCCTACGGGAGGCAGCAGTGGGGAATATTGGACAATGGGCGCAAGCCTGATCCAGCAATACCGCGTGTGTGAAGAAGGCCTGAGGGTTGTAAAGCACTTTCAATTAGGAAGAAAAATTAATGGTTAATACCCATTAGTCTTGACGTTACTTTTAGAAGAAGCACCGGCTAACTCCGTGCCAGCAGCCGCGGTAATACGGAGGGTGCAAGCGTTAATCGGAATTACTGGGCGTAAAGCGTGCGTAGGTGGTTTGTTAAGTCAGATGTGAAAGCCCCGGGCTCAACCTGGGAACTGCATTTGAAACTGGCAAACTAGAGTATAGGAGAGGAAAGTGGAATTTCAGGTGTAGCGGTGAAATGCGTAGATATCTGAAGGAACATCAATGGCGAAGGCAGCTTTCTGGACTAATACTGACACTGAGGTACGAAAGCGTGGGTAGCAAACAGGATTAGATACCCTGGTAGTCCACGCCGTAAACGATGATAACTAGCCGTTGGGGGGGATTTACCCTTTAGTGGCGAAGCTAACGCGTTAAGTTATCCGCCTGGGGAGTACGGCCGCAAGGTTAAAACTCAAAGGAATTGACGGGGACCCGCACAAGCGGTGGAGCATGTGGTTTAATTCGATGCAACGCGAAGAACCTTACCTGGTCTTGACATATCGCAAACTTTCTAGAGATGGAAAGGTGCCCTCGGGAATGCGAATACAGGTGCTGCATGGCTGTCGTCAGCTCGTGTCGTGAGATGTTGGGTTAAGTCCCGTAACGAGCGCAACCCTTATCCTTATTTGCCAGCACATCATGGTGGGAACTATAAGGAGACTGCCGGTGATAAACCGGAGGAAGGCGGGGACGACGTCAAGTCATCATGGCCCTTACGACCAGGGCTACACACGTGCTACAATGGGAAGGACAAAGGGTCGCTAAGCCGCGAGGTGGTGCTAATCTCACAAATCTTTTCGTAGTCCGGATCGGAGTCTGCAACTCGACTCCGTGAAGTCGGAATCGCTAGTAATCGTAGATCAGAACGCTACGGTGAATACGTTCCCGGGTCTTGTACACACCGCCCGTCATACCATGGGAGTGGGTTGCACCAGAAGTAGCTAGTCTAACTGTTTACAGAGGACGGTTACCACGGTGTGATTCATGACTGGGGTAAAGTCGTAACAAGGTAGCCCTACCGGAAGGTGGGGCTGGATTACCTCCTTAAGAAAAGTATGAGTGTCCACAACAAGTTGTTTGATGATTATAAAGATAAGAAGAATTACATTACACTTTTGTGTAATAACTTTTATAGTGATTACGTAGGATATTTTTTATTATTCAAGGTATTTTTTGAGTGAAGGTAGGAGTGTGGTAGTAGCTACATGACTACCCGAGTTAAGAAAATAATGCAGAAGAATGAAAAATAAACCAGTAATTTTGGGTCTGTAGCTCAGTTGGTTAGAGCGCACCCCTGATAAGGGTGAGGTCGGTGGTTCAAATCCACCCAGACCCACCAAATTTTATTTTTTACAGTGTTAGATGTTTAGTCGTTTACTTACTCGTAAACGCCCTCACATCCGCTTTGTAAAAAATAAAATTGCAGTATTTTTTATGCTGTTTTAGGGGCCATAGCTCAGCTGGGAGAGTGCTTGCCTTGCACGCAAGAGGTCGGGAGTTCGATCCTCCCTGGCTCCACCAAATATTCTTTTATTTTAAAACTTAAACAAGGCAATTTTTAATCGTTGCCTTGTTTAAGTTTTTATACCACGCTTTCGGGTGTGGAGCTCTTTAACAATTTAATACATGAAGTAAAGTTTGTAAATATGCAATATAACAACGCAAAGACTGTTGTGATGACAGTTTTCATTGGTGAATTGCATTGACACAACAATTTCAAAAAATATGGATTCTCATCGCTAGTGTAAAAACTAGCAATGAAATAAAGAATTCACCAATTGTGATTTATCACAATTGGTGAATTCAAGGTGAAATACGAAACCTATAACCTTTGTAGGTTTGTGATTTCAGATTTTGCTTATTTTCAAGAAATTTTTTGAGTGAGCGTAGGAGTTTGGTTAATCCAAACGACAAGTGAGCGAAAAAAATGACGCAGAAAATAAGCAAAAGATGGAAGATACAAACAGATACTTTGGGGTTATCTGGTCAAGTGAATAAGTGCATACGACGGATGCCTTGGCATTAGAAGGCGATGAAGGACGTGATAATCTGCGATAAGCTTCGGTTAGCTGATAAATAAGCTCTAACCCGGAGATCTCCGAATGGGAAAACCCAGTGGTCATCAGACCATTATCCTTAACTGAATACATAGGTTAAGGAGGCAAACCTAGGGAACTGAAACATCTAAGTACCTAGAGGAAAAGAAATCAACCGAGATTCCCTTAGTAGCGGCGAGCGAACGGGGACCAGCCCTTAAGCATATTTTAAATTACTAGAATGTTCTGGAAAGTTCAATGATACAGGGTGATAGTCCCGTATAGGAAAGTTTAATTTATGTGAAATCGAGTAAGGCGGCGCACGTGAAACGCTGTTTGAATATGGGGGGACCACCCTCCAAGGCTAAATACTCTCTAATGACCGATAGAGAACAAGTACCGTGAGGGAAAGGCGAAAAGAACCCCGGAAGGGGAGTGAAATAGAACCTGAAATCGTATGCATACAAGCAGTAGGAGCGGATTTATTCCGTGACTGCGTACCTTTTGTATAATGGGTCAGCGACTTACTTCTCAGTAGCAAGGTTAACCAATAGGGGAGCCGTAGGGAAACCGAGTCTTAAATGGGCGTTTAGTTGCTGGGAGTAGACCCGAAACCGGGTGATCTATCCATGGCCAGGGTGAAGGTTAGGTAAAACTAACTGGAGGCCCGAACCCACTTATGTTGAAAAATGAGGGGATGAGCTGTGGATAGGGGTGAAAGGCCAAACAAACCCGGAGATAGCTGGTTCTCTCCGAAATCTATTTAGGTAGAGCCTCATGTATTACTGTCGGGGGTAGAGCACTGTTATGGCTAGCGGGTCGTCAAGGCTTAGTAAACCATTGCAAACTCCGAATACCGACAAGTATGAGCATGGGAGACACACTGCGGGTGCTAACGTCCGTAGTGGAAAGGGAAACAACCCAGACCGTCAGCTAAGGTCCCAAAATTGTAGTTAAGTGGGAAACGATGTGAAAAGGCCCAGACAGCCAGGAGGTTGGCTTAGAAGCAGCCATTCCTTTAAAGAGTGCGTAATAGCTCACTGGTCGAGTCGGTTTGCGCGGAAGATTTAACGGGGCTAAAACTACATACCGAAGCTGCGGATCGCAATTTATTGCGATGGTAGGAGAGCGTTCTGTAAGCCGTTGAAGGTGAACTGTGAGGTTTGCTGGAGGTATCAGAAGTGCGAATGCTGACATGAGTAACGATAAAGGGGGTGAAAAACCCCCTCGCCAGAAGTCCAAGGTTTCCTACGCAACGTTAATCGGCGTAGGGTTAGTCGGCCCCTAAGGCGAGGCAGAAATGCGTAGTCGATGGGAAATGGGTTAATATTCCCATACTTCATATAACTGCGATGGGAAGACGGAGAAGGTTAACGCAGCTTGGCGATGGTTGTCCAAGTTCAAGCGTGTAGAGTAGGTTCTTAGGAAAATCCGGGAACCTTAGATTTAGTTCTAAGGCTCAAGGCGTGATAACGATCCCTCTTTTGGGAGAAGTGCGTGATACCATGCTTCCAGGAAAATCCTCTAAGCTTCAGGTTATATGAAACCGTACCCCAAACCGACACAGGTGGACGAGATGAGAATTCTAAGGCGCTTGAGAGAACTCGGGTGAAGGAACTAGGCAAAATGACACCGTAACTTCGGGAGAAGGTGTGCTCTTGCCGGTGATTTTACTTGCTAAATGAGCTGGTAAGAGTTGAAGATACCAGGTGGCTCCGACTGTTTATTAAAAACACAGCACTCTGCAAACACGTAAGTGGACGTATAGGGTGTGACGCCTGCCCGGTGCTTGAAGGTTAATTGATGAGGTTAGGATTCGTCCGAAGCTTTTGATCGAAGCCCAAGTAAACGGCGGCCGTAACTATAACGGTCCTAAGGTAGCGAAATTCCTTGTCGGGTAAGTTCCGACCTGCACGAATGGCGTAACGAGGGCCACACTGTCTCCACCCGAGACTCAGTGAAATTGAAATTGCTGTTAAGATGCAGTATACCCGCGGCCAGACGGAAAGACCCCGTGCACCTTTACTACAGCTTTGCATTGAACTCTGATCCTACCTGTGTAGGATAGGTGGGAGGCTTTGAAACTTGGACGCTAGTTCGAGTGGAGCCATCCTTGAAATACCACCCTGGTATGGTTGGGGTTCTAACCTAGGTCCATTATCTGGACCGGGGACAATGCATGGTGGGTAGTTTGACTGGGGCGGTCTCCTCCCAAAGAGTAACGGAGGAGCGCAAAGGTACCCTCAGCACGGTCGGACATCGTGCAATGAGCGCAAAGGTAAAAGGGTGCTTGACTGCGAGACTGACACGTCGAGCAGGTAGGAAACTAGGTCTTAGTGATCCGGTGGTTCTGAGTGGAAGGACCATCGCTCAACGGATAAAAGGTACGCCGGGGATAACAGGCTGATACCGCCCAAGAGTTCACATCGACGGCGGTGTTTGGCACCTCGATGTCGGCTCATCACATCCTGGGGCTGAAGCAGGTCCCAAGGGTATGGCTGTTCGCCATTTAAAGTGGTACGCGAGCTGGGTTTAGAACGTCGTGAGACAGTTCGGTCCCTATCTACCGTGGGCGTTGGAGACTTGAGGGAAACTGTTCTTAGTACGAGAGGACCGGAATGGACACACCTCTGGTGTTTCGGTTGTGACGCCAGTCGCATTGCCGAGTAGCTATGTGTGGAAAGGATAACCGCTGAAAGCATCTAAGCGGGAAGCCCCTCCCAAGATTAGGTCTCCCTGAGCGTTAAACGCTCCTTAAGATCCCTCGAAGACTACGAGGTTGATAGGCAGGGTGTAGAAGCGCGGTGACGTGTGAAGCTAACCTGTACTAATTGATCGTGAGGCTTGACCATATAACACCCAAATTATTTGAGTGAGTCTGTAATTTTTGTGTTGATGTGTCATGCAATACGCTGATAAGCGACAAATTTTATGAATGTATTTAATTGTTATATCTTCTGGATACTTGTAGCCAAGGTATAAAAACTTTTTAATTCGTCTCTAACTTATAAAACATAAGTTAACAGATTTGACTATTTTTGGAATTTTGCAAGGCATATTTTTAAAATATGAAAGAGTATAGTGCAAACTATGTGATTGAATTTTTTTTAAATTTAACGTCGAAAAAACCGAAAATAGGCGAATGAGACACTAAGTTTGCTTAGTGACAATAGCGAGTGTGACCCACCTGATCCCATCCCGAACTCAGAAGTGAAACCACTTAGCGCCGATGGTAGTGTGGGGTCTCCCCATGTGAGAGTAGGACATTGCTAGGCTTTAAATTTAAAAAACCCCAGACATCTTTTTGATGCTGGGGTTTTTTATTGCCTAAATGATTATTCCTATATATGTTGATTAACCCAATTAGTAAAATCTGGCGCACTAAGTGCGCCAGAAACACGCGCTACCTCTTTACCATTTTTAAAAATGGCTAGTGTTGGAATGGAGCGAATGTTGTGCTTGGTGGAAATGGCCTGTTCTTTGTCGGTTTCGATTTTGATAAATCGGGCTTTAGGCTCAAGTTGAGCTGCTACTTGTTTAAAAGTAGGGGCGAATATTTTACAGGGACCACACCAAGTTGCCCAAAAATCAACCACCAACAATTCATTGGTTTTTTCTATTGCACGAGTGAGTTGTACACCACTCATATTAATAGGCTGTCTGTTATAAATTAGACTTTTGCACTTTCCACAATTGGGCTTGTTGTTTAATTTGTCTTTTGGAATGTTGTTAAGTCCGCCACAGTTTGGGCACATTGCAATCATGTTAGCTCCTATTTTTTGATATCATTGAGTATTATCTATGGGTGGATTGGGTTTATTGCAAGTCAGGGCGGGTTGATTTGCGTTTGGATCTGGGAATTTTGCTCTTTTTATTTTTTATTTGCTCAGCTTTGGATATTATTTTTTCAACTGCCACCAAGTCCTTAACACTTTTTTTGATTGATTTAAAGGCTTTTGGGGCTTGGATTTCAATAATTTGTTGGACAATCCATTTTGAATCAGCATGAGTCATGGCTTTTTGAATTTTCTCTGCAAAGTATCTTAAGAAATGATAATTAGGTTCACCATTTTTAAATTCATAATTGGCGTAGTCTTGAGACCTGGCATTATAAATTTGAATAAAGTCTTTCCAGTGCTCACCTGAGCCAATACATTCTTGTTTGTTTTCGTGAAAATAATCAGCCGATTGTTTGGCTAACTTGACAATCAATGCTTGACGTTGTTTGGCATCTAATTTATCAAATACCAGTCTATCAATACACTGAATTAGAAAACATAAGTATTCAGAGATTACATCAAACACTTGTGCTTTTTCAATCACGAAGGCTTCGTTAATTAAATCTTCTAAATGATTTTTAGTAATGCGCCACGAGTTAAATGCCAGCGCACCAGCAATATCACCAATGGTTTTAACTTGGGTTTTGTGCCAAGTGCTTTTAACCCTCATTGCACCAGTTTATACCATTATTGTATTGTGCTACTTGCAGTTGTAATTCTTAAACGAACCCAAATCATTAACATTCTCATAACCCATTTGGATTAAATAATTTTTAGCAGTTGATGAACGAGCACCTGTAACGCAATAAAGAATAACGGCCTTGTCACGGTCGATGATTTGGTCAGCACCCATAATGGATTGTAGTGGCAGATTGATTGCATTTGGTAGTGCGCCTTGGGCAAATTCGCTACTAGAGCGAACATCAACTAATTGAGCACCATTGGCCAATAGTTTGCAAGCATCACTGCTTGAAAATGAATTAAACATAGTATAATTTCCGAAGTTAGTTTTTAAAGTCAAACCTAGTATAACTAGGTGTTAATCTATATTAGTAAATAATTATATAACAATGTTAAGCAAAAAGCAATTAAGATTAGACATAAAGGCTGTTGCTAATGCCCTGAAGAAGCGACACTTTTCTTTTGATGTCAACCAATTAACTGGGTTAGAAGATAATAGAAAAAAAAATCAAATTGAAACTCAAAACCTGCAAAACCTACGCAATATACAGTCTAAGACGATTGGTAAAGCCAAGGCTTCTGGAGAAGATGTTAAGCCTTTATTAAAGGACGTTGCAGATTTAAGTGATCAGCTAAATTTGGCAAAATCAAATTTGCAAGCGATTCAGTCTGATATTGATGCGATTGTTTTACTGATGCCAAATATTCCTCATCATTCTGTACCTGAGGGTAAGAGTGATGAGGACAATGTTGAGGTGTCAAAATGGGGTGAGCCAGGTCAGTATGATTTTGATGTAAAAGATCACGTTGATTTGGGTGGAATGTATGGGCTAGATTTTGAGACGGCAGTTAAGATCTCTGGTGCTAGATTTTCTGTCATGACTGGGAAAATTGCACGTTTGCATCGTGCATTGACACAATTTATGCTAGATCAAC
Source organism: Abyssogena phaseoliformis symbiont OG214 (assembly GCF_016592595.1). Classification (NCBI taxonomy): domain Bacteria; kingdom Pseudomonadati; phylum Pseudomonadota; class Gammaproteobacteria; species Abyssogena phaseoliformis symbiont. The sequence continues at coordinate 1,423,740 of NZ_AP012977.1, read as the reverse complement.
ATAGTGAAGTGAATGGTTATACCGAGGCTTATGTGCCTTATTTGGTAAATGCAGAATCTTTAATTGGCACGGGTCAGTTGCCAAAGTTTGAAGCTGATTTATTTAAAACGCACCTACATGGTGAGCAAGGAGAGGTCAAAACATTGTATTTGATTCCAACTGGTGAAGTGCCTGTGACTAATATGATGCGTGATATGGTTGTAAAAGAGAGTGATTTACCGCTTAAGTTTGTGGCGCATACACCTAGTTTTAGATCAGAAGCAGGTAGCTACGGGCGTGATACTCGTGGCCTTATTCGCCAACATCAATTTGAAAAGGTTGAGTTAGTGCAAGTGGTTAAGGCGCAAGATTCGTATCAAGCTTTAGAAGTGTTAACTGCACATGCTGAAGGTATCTTGCAAGCATTAGAATTGCCTTATAGAAAGGTCAACTTGTGTGCAGGAGATCTTGGTTTTTCTGCCGCTAAAACCTATGATTTAGAAGTGTGGTTACCTGGGCAAAATTCTTATCGTGAAATTTCTTCTTGCTCTTGTTTTGAAGATTTTCAGGCGCGACGTTTACAACTGAGATATAAGAACAAAGAAACTAACAAATCGGAATTATTACACACATTAAATGGCTCAGGGTTGGCAGTTGGTAGAACGTTAGTGGCAGTACTAGAAAACCATCAGCAAGCCGATAGAAGTATTAAAATACCCTTTGTTTTACAAAGTTACATGGGCGGTTTAGAAGTTATTAATTAATTTTTTACATAAGGAGATAAAATGAGCTTATTAGATTTAATCATTGCACCAACATTTGCAGAAGGTTTAGTCTCTATAGAGGGAAGTGTCTCAGACCCCTGGGGTGGACTGCCATTTTTATTGGTTATGTTTGTGCTGATGTATTTTTTACTCATCAGACCACAACAAAAACGTGCCAAGGAACACAAAACATTATTAGCAGTGTTAAAAACAGGCGATGAAGTTGTTACCAATGGTGGTGTGATTGGCAAGGTTGTTTCTGTGGACGAGTCTTTTGCAACATTGGAAATTGCTGATGGTGTTGTGGTTAAGGTGCAAAAGCAAGGCATTAACCAAAAAATGCCAAAAGGCAGTACTAAAATTTAGTTAAAAATAACCATTATGAATCATTACTCAGGGCTTAAAAATGCATTGATTGCATTTGTTTTATTGCTTTCAATGTTGTATGCGTTGCCAAATATATTTGGCTCTGATTTGGCTATTCAAGTGTCAAGCGCAGGTAATGCTTTGATTGTTGACCAAGATTTGGATAAAGTTAAAAATGCATTGAAAGTTCAACAAATTGAATTTAAATCTGTTGAACTAACCAGTCAAAGAATTTTGGCGCGTTTTAAGGACAATACACAACAGCTTTTAGCCAAGGATGCCCTTAAACAGGCATTAGGTCGTCGTTACGTGGTGGCACTAAATTTAGCACCTTCTGTACCAACTTGGTTGGCGAGCCTTGGTGGTAAAGCCATGTCACTTGGTTTAGACCTTAGAGGTGGTGTGCATTTCTTATTAGAGGTTGATATGGAGGCGGTCATTTCAGCCTCAATGGACAAGGCATATAATGAACTTCGTGTTTTATTACGTAAAGATAGACTATATAAGAGCATTAGGCAAGAAAATAGCAGTATTGTTATTCGTTTTAAGCACGCTGAATTAAAAGACAGAGCGGCTCAGTTAATTAAATCAGAATTGGATGGCTTGGTGATTTTTGATAACAACAATACGGGCGAATTATTACTCAATATTGGTATTAGTAATAGTGCACAAAAACAAGCCAAAAAAAGTGCACTTAAACAAAATATTACAACGTTGCGTAATCGAGTGAATGAGTTAGGTGTGGCAGAGCCAATTATTCAACAGCAAGGTTCGGAACGTATTGTGGTTCAACTGCCAGGTGTACAAGATACAGCTAGAGCAAAAGAGATTTTAGGTGCAGTGGCGACTTTGGAGTTTAGACTGGTTGATGAAAAAAATGACCCACAAACAGCCATTCAATCAGGGCGTGTGCCAATTGGTTCAAAACTTTATTATTTTAAAGATGGTCGTCCATTATTGCTAAAGAGTCGCGTTATCACAACAGGTGAGAACATTACAGGTGCGGCGTCTGGCATTGATCAAGAAAACAACATTCCAATGGTGAATATCACACTTGATAGTATTGGCGGCAGAGCAATGCTTAACACCACTAAAAAATACTTACACCATCGTATAGCAGTTGTCTTTATTGAAAATAAGGTTGAAACCATAACTAAAAATGGAAAAACCATTAAGAAACGTACCACCACTAAAGATATTATTAATGCTGCCACAATTCAAGGCACATTTTCATCACGGTTTCAAATTACAGGGATTGACAGTGCTCAGGAAGCGCGTAATTTAGCCTTATTATTAAGGGCAGGTTCACTCTCGGCACCGATTGAAATTATTGAGGAACGCACTATTGGTCCAAGCCTTGGCGCAGATAATATTACCAAAGGTGTGATATCGGTATCGGTTGGTTTTGTTTTGGTGTTGTTATTTATGGCTATGCGTTATCGTGTATTTGGCATGGCGGCGAATGTGGCTTTGACGCTTAATTTGGTGATGATTGTGTCTGTTTTGTCTTTATTACAAGCCACGCTGACGTTACCAGGTATTGCAGGCATTGTACTTACAGTGGGTATGGCGGTGGATGCCAATGTGTTAATTTTTGAGCGTATTAAAGAAGAATTAGGTGCAAATAGCAATATTCAAAAAGCCATTTCAAGTGGCTATGATAAAGCGTTACTGACCATTGCAGATGCTAATATTACGACTTTGATTGCGGCATTGGTTTTGTTTAGCTTTGGTACTGGACCAATTAAAGGCTTTGCGATTACTTTGTCAATTGGCATTATCACTTCAATGTTCACAGCCATTATTGTCTCACGTGCAATCATTAATAAAATATACGGTGGCAAAAAGTTAGAGGAGATTTCAATATGAGTTTAAAAGCATCAAACATTCCAACGATTGACTTTGTGGGCAAGCGCACTTATGCCATTATATTTTCGGTATTATTGATTGTTGCTAGCATTTTTTCATTGACCATGAACGGGCTTAAGCTAGGCATTGATTTTACGGGCGGCACTTTAATTGAAGCGGGTTATCAACAAGGTGTTGATTTAGCCGAGATTAGAACCACGCTAGCCAAGGCAAATTTTAAAGGGGCTAATGTCCAATATTTTGGTTCAACTAATGAGGTTTTAATTCGCTTAGAGCTACAATCAATTTCTAGTGCCAAACTAAGTTCAAAAATCACCAATTTATTGGGCGATGATGTTGATATTCGTCGGGTTGAATTTGTAGGCCCTAAAGTGGGTGAAGAGCTTACTAATGATGGCGGCTTGGCAATGTTGTATGCGCTGATTGGTATTTTGATTTATGTAGCGATACGTTTTGAATATCGTTTTTCATTAGGCTCAATTGTCGCCCTTATGCATGATGTTATTATCACCCTAGGCTTTTTCTCATTATTTCAAATTGAGTTTGATTTAACAGTACTGGCTGCCATATTAGCCGTCATTGGCTATTCTTTGAATGATACTATTGTAGTGTTTGACAGAATTCGTGAAAATTTCTTATCAACACGTCATGTTGATTCTTCTAAGATTATTAATGGCGCGCTTAATCAAACGCTATCTAGAACAATCATGACTTCTTTAACCACCTTATTGGTGTTGTTAGCGTTGTTCTTTTTAGGTGGTGAAACTATCCATAGTTTTGCTTTAGCGTTACTAATTGGAGTGGTGGTGGGTACTTATTCTTCTATTTATGTTGCTAGTTCAATGATTCTTGCATTGGGCATTACTAAGGAAGATTTGTTGCCATCTGAAAAAGAAAAGAAAGCACTTGATTCACGACCATAGTTAAGTAATATTTGGATGCTTGTTAAGAAGTTTTTTCGTTTATTGCTTAAATTTTTCAAAGACTAGGCAAGCATTTGTACCACCAAAACCAAAACTATTAGACATCACTCGCTTGAGTGATTGTTTGGTTGTTGTTCGTACAATTGGTACGCCTTCAGCTGCTTCATCAAGATTTTCAATATTAACAGATTCTGCCATAAAGTCGTTTTGTAGCATGAGTAATGAGTAGATTGACTCATTCACGCCTGCTGCACCCAAGGCATGTCCAGAAAGAGATTTGGTTGAGCTAACATATGGGATGTTGTCGCTAAATACTGCTTTAATAGCACCTAATTCTTTAACATCACCCACAGGGGTAGAAGTGCCGTGTGCATTGATATAATCAATCGGACCTTTAATGGTTGAAATGGCAAGTTGCATACAGCGTTTAGCACCTTCACCTGACGGTGCAACCATATCATAGCCATCGGACGTTGCACCATAGCCCGTGAGTTCTGCAAGAATAGTTGCACCTCGAGCTTGTGCATGTTCTAATGATTCAAGTACTAATGTACCACCACCACCAGAAATAACAAAACCATCACGACTCGTATCAAAGGCACGAGAAGCGCTTGAAGGTGTTTCGTTGTATTTAGAAGATAAGGCGCCCATTGCATCAAACAACATGGTGAGCGACCAGTCTAACTCTTCACCACCACCAGCAAATACCACATCTTGTTTGCCCATTTGAATTTGTTCCATGGCGTTACCGATGCAGTGTGCAGAGGTTGAACAAGCAGAGCTGATTGAATAGTTAATGCCCTTAATTTTGAACAGGGTTGAAAGGCAAGCTGAGGTTGTAGAGCCCATCGTGCGCGGTACACGATAAAGACCAACACACTTAATGCCTTTTTCCCTTAAGATGTCGACGGCTTCTACTACGTTTTGGTTGCTAGCGCCGCCAGAGCCCATGATAAGTCCAGTACGTTCATTTGATATTTGTTCAGGTGTTAATCCTGATTGCTTAATCGCCTCATCTAGGGCAACTGCATTGTAAATAGCAGCATCAGCCATAAAGCGTTTCATTTTTCTATCAATGATTGCATTAGAGTCTATTTCAGCAATCAAGCCAGAGACGTGTGAACGAAGCCCCATTTTCGCTTGGTTTTCGTCAAATTTAATGCCTGATTTTGCCGCTTTTAAAGAGGCTAAAACTTCTATACAGTTTGCACCCAAACTAGAAACAATTCCCATTCCTGTGACAACAACTCTGTTCATTACATTTTGCTAGTATCAGTAAATAATCCAACCTTAAGATTGGTGGCCTCATAAATGACTTTGCCATCCACTTCCATGGTTGCATCAGCTACACCCATGTACAATTTGCGTGCAATAACGCGCGATAAGTTAATTTTGTAGGTTACTTTTTTTGCACTGGGCAATACTTGACCGACAAATTTAATATTACCAGCACCAAGCGCACGACCACGGCCAGGGCCACCCAACCACCCTAAATAAAAGCCAATTAATTGCCACATGGCATCTAGTCCTAAGCAACCAGGCATAACAGGATCTTCATTAAAGTGACATTCAAAAAACCACAAATCAGGGTTAATGTCTAATTCGGCAATAATCTCACCTTTGCCATATTCGCCACCCTCACTAGAGATATGGTTAATGCGATCAAACATTAACATCGGTGGCTTTGGCAGTTGGGCGTTGCCCAGCCCAAACAATTCGCCATTGCCACATTTAATTAATTCATCATAGGAAAAAGAATTTTGCATTGTGTTTTTTACGTAAAAATTTTCCCTACATTATACCAGTGTCTGCTTAATATCAGCAATGATGTCTTTAATGTCTTCTAGACCAACAGACACCCTGATTAATCCATCTGTTATATGAGCATTAAGTCTTTCTTCATCGGTTAAGCGTCCGTGCGTTGTGGTGGCTGGATGGGTGATTGTAGATTTTGTATCACCTAAATTAGCGGTAATGGAAAGTATACTGGTGGCGTTGATTATTTTAAAGGCCGACTCTTTTCCACCTTTAACTTTAAACGATACAATGCCACCAAAACCAGACTGTTGGGATTTAGCTAAGTTGTAATCAGGGTGCGAAGACAGACCTAAATAATAGACTTTTTCTACCTGATCTTGGGTTTCAAGCCAGATGGCAAGTTTAAGCGCATTGTCTGAGTGGGCTTTCATTCTAAGACTTAGAGTGTCTAGCCCCTTAAGCACAATCCAAGCATTAAAAGCGCTCAAACTAGGGCCTGTGGTGCGCACAAATCCATGAACTTGCTCAATAATGTCAGCACTTCCAACCACAGCACCTGCTAAGCATCTACCTTGACCATCAATATATTTAGTGGCTGAGTGAATGACAATATCAGCACCCAAGGCAATAGGATTTTGTAGCGCAGGGCTTAAAATTGCATTGTCAACTGCTAAAAGAACATGATGGGCTTTTGATATTTTACTAAGCGCAGCAATATCTACAACCTCACCCAGTGGATTAGATGGCGTCTCAAGTAAAAAAAGCTTGGTGTTATTTTTAACCGCACTTTCCCATGCTGATAAGTCAGATAAATCTACAAAATTAATGTCAACATTAAATTTAGTAATAATGGTGTTTAATAGCACAATTGAGGTGCCAAACATATTACGAGAAGCAACAATATGATCACCTGATTTAAGCAGTGCCATGATGGTGGCAAAGATTGCCGCCATACCAGATGATGTTGCAACACAGGCTTGCGTACCTTCAAGTGCGGCTAATTTTTTTTCAAAGGCATCTACTGTTGGGTTGGTAAAACGTGCATAAATATTCCCTGGCTCTTTTTTAGAAAAGCGATTAGCGGCCTGTTCGGCTGAGTCAAAGACAAAACTGGAGGTTAAAAATATTGCCTCAGAATGTTCCTGTTCAGTAGTAGGTTGATAACCTGTGCGTATAGCTTTGGTATTGAAGTTTAAATCTTTCATGTGCTTGTAAAATTATTAAATAGCGCTATTCTACATCATTACCAATCAATTCAGAAGCTTCAAAGGTGTTGTTTTCCTCTTTCGCAAGGTCGCCTCGTAAAAATTCAACATGTTCAAGATAGTCTTTATCGATATCATCGGTTACGTATTGACCATTAAAACAAGAGCAATCAAACATGGTAATTGCCTTATTGCCTTGCTGTACACACCAAATTAAATCATCCAAATCTTGATAAATTAGCTTATCCGCACCAATGGCTTTGCAGATTTGATTAGTATCTCTATTGTGAGCAATAAACTCTTTGTGGCTAGCCATATCAATACCATACACATTGGGATGGCGCACGGCAGGCGCGGCTGAGGCAAAGAACACCTTGTTAGCACCAGCATCACGAGCCATTTGTACAATTTGCTCACTGGTTGTGCCACGTACAATGGAATCATCGACTAATAATACATTTTTGCCTTTGAACTCAAGTTCAATTGTGCTGAGTTTTTGACGTACAGATTTTTTTCTCTGTTTTTGCCCTGGCATGATAAAAGTGCGAGCAATGTATCGATTTTTAATTAAGCCTTCACTATATTTAACGTCTAGTTTATGTGCCAGTTGTAGTGCAGCTACTCTAGAGGTGTCGGGAATTGGGATTACCACATCAATATCATTAACGTCCCATTCTTTATGAATTTTTTTGGCTAACTTTTCTCCCATTCTTAGGCGAGATTTGTATACGGAAATATTATCAATGACTGAATCTGGACGGGCAAAATAAACAAATTCAAAGATGCAAGGCGAGTGCTTGGGGTTTTCTGCGCATTGTTTGATAAATATATTACCCGCTCTGTCAATAACGACCGCCTCACCTGGTTTAATATCTTGAGTAATCTCATAACCAAGCGCACTAAGTGCCACACTTTCAGAGGCTAACATATATTTAGTACCGCCTTTAGTGGTACGTTTGCCAAGAATTAATGGGCGAATACCATTAGGGTCTCTAAAGCCAAAAATACCATAGCCTGGAATCACGCCAATGGTTGCATAAGCACCACGTACACGCTTATGCACTTGTTTTACAGATGCAAAAATATCAGCCTCGTTAATGCGTTGTTTTTGTAACTTGGCTAATTCACTGGCAAATACATTGAGTAAAATTTCTGAATCAGAGTTGGTGTTGATATGGCGAAGGTCTTGCTCAAATAATTCTTGAGCCAATTGCTCAGTGTTGGTTAAGTTGCCGTTATGTGCAAATGCAATGCCGTATGGCGAATTAACATAAAAAGGCTGTGCCTCTGCATTAGATGAGCTACCTGCAGTAGGATAACGCACATGGCCAATGCCCATATCGCCTAACAACTGTGTCATGTGCTTAGTTCTAAAGACATTTTTAACCAAGCCATTTGACTTGCGCATATAAAAACGTCCTTTATGAGCAGTGACAATGCCTGCTGCGTCTTGACCGCGATGCTGTAAAATAGTCAGCGCATCATAAATATAAACAGCTGTATCTTTCTTAGTGGTAGATAAAATGCCAACAATGCCACACATAAGTTATTTCCTAATTGTTTTCAATAAATAATAAGTATTGTGGCAACTCAGGTTTAATGTCTGAAGCCACATCTTGAAAGACTCTTAAAGCGCCATGAGTTTCAATCCAATAATACTTTTGTGAAATCCAACTAATACTTTGTAACACTAATACCATGATTAAAATTGCCAAGCTACCTTTGATTAAGCCTACAATTAAGCCTAATAAACTGTTTTGAGTGTTGTTGATATTTTTGGCATTAAGCTTGGTGTCTATTGCTTGCAAAATCTCAAGTATTTTTTTGAAAAAAGACGACAAGAAACAAGGTTTGGTTTCATCAATAGAGATATTTAACACACTTGATATAAAAGTTAAAACACCAAAGGCAAACCCAAATACAATTGAAAATGACAAGCCAATGCGAACAGATTCATTGCCAATCAGTATTTCCATAATGCCCAGCTTAGCCACAACCTTTAAGTAATGCCAACTAAACATTGTGATTGCCACCAAAACGACCATTAGCGCAAACAGTTTGTTTAGTACACAAGGATTATCAACGGTTGAGGAGAGCTGTGTTAGTTTGTAAATTATTCTTTTTATGATCACAACACCAATAAAAATCACCCCAAATGAGATGGCTAAATGAGATTGGTGTGAGAGTGTTAGCCAAGTGATGAGCGAGCTTATGGCCAATATTTGGTAAAACAGCCATGCAATTAAAACGGCTAATAATAAAAACCCCAAATTGATAAGCTCTCTTGCCATACCGCGCTTAAAGCCCAGCACTAGGAATGTCGCTAAAATAGCAATGGTTATCCAGTCAGACCAAACTAAGCGTTCAATCATGTGCCAGATAGTTGCAAAAAACTCATCCATCAAATCTCTCCTAGAGGTGCTTTGTGATTAGTTACAATTTTACAAGATTTCTTCTTCATCATTTTTCATAAATGGCGTAAGTATTTTTAATGCATCAGCCACAACATGAAACGAGCCAAAAATAACAATACGCTGATATTGCTTGTCGTTAAGCCCGTGATTAATGGCATCTTGCATATCATCACAAACGTGAATGTTATGATTTAAACCAAACTCGCTACTAAGCGCTTTCATGTCTATTGCTCGATTTACATCAAGTGGCACTAGTAGCCACTGATTAATAATCAGGCTAATTTCATTAATCATCAAGCCAATATTTTTATCTTTTAAAGCTGAAAATATGGCGACGGTGGGGCATTTTTGCCTTGCCAATTCTGCTGATAACACTTTAACAGCCGCTGCATTGTGCGCAACATCAAAAATAACAGTTTTGTTATTAATGGTTTTTATTTGAAATCTAGCATCAAGTTGTGCATATTTAATACCTGTTTTAATTTGAATGGCATTAATTGGGAGGGTTTTATTCAATTTTTGCACAGCAAGCATTGCCGCAGCTGCATTTTGCTGTTGGTGCTTACCGATTAAGCCTATATCACTTGTATATTTTTCCTTAACAAATGCCAGTTGCGTCTTGATTTGGTGAGCATATTGACTAATTGAGGCGGGTGGATTGATATCAGCACAAATACAAGGCGTATTTGTGCGCATAATGCCCGCTTTTTCAAACCCAATCAGCTCACGAGTATCGCCTAAATAATCCACATGGTCAATATCAATATTAGTAATGACGCTCACGTCGTTATCGATAATATTAACCGAGTCCAACCGACCACCCAGCCCTACTTCTAATACAGCCACATCAACTTTTTCTAGCTCAAAAATAATCAGCGCAGCCAAAGTTGAAAATTCAAAATAAGTGAGTGAGGTTTTGCCTCGAATTTGTTCTATTTTATTAAATGCCGAGCAAATCTGCTCATCAGTGGCTTGCGCGCCATTAATCACAAAACGCTCATTGTATTTAAGAATGTGTGGCGAACTAAATTTAGCCACTTTAAAGTTTGATTGTTGGTAAATGCTATCAATAAAAGCAACGGTAGAGCCTTTACCATTGGTACCAGCAACGCTAATTACTTTAAAAGAAACACCTTTTGGAAACAGCTTTAGATAAACTTTTTTAACACGTTTTAGCCCTAGATCAATGTCCTGAAAATGTAGGTTTTCTTGGTAATTTAGCCAGTCATCTAGGGTGTTTAGTCTTCCCAAAACTCACCCTCAATGGTGTTGTCTTTATTGCGCTGTTGGGGGGGTGGCGTGTTTTTGGTTTTATGAATAAAATCAGAGCGATTTTTGCTAAATATTTTTTTTGCGTTCTTTTTCAAAATTTGATTAATAAAATAAGCCCTTGAAATGGGTATAAGCCCAAGCAGGCCGATAAAATCCGTAATAAAACCAGGCGTTAATAACAAAACACCTGAGACTAAGATGACTACTCCTTCGAGCATTTCAAAAGCAGGCGTTTGTGCGTTCATGGTTTTTTGCTGTACTTTTGCAAGGGTAGAAAATCCTTGTTGTTTAAGTAGTGTTGAGCCAATAAGTGCAGTAATAACAACCAATAATATGGTTGAAAAACCACCAATTGACTCACCCACTGATACTAAAACATAAATCTCAAGCAGCGTCATGACAACAAATAAAGGAAATATCATTATGTTTTCTCGTTAATAAAAATTAAATCCCAAACACCGTGCCCCAGCCTACGACCTCGTCGTTCAAATTTAGTAATGGGTCGGTATTCAGGTCTTGGTGAATAGATAAGGTTGTTTTGTGTGTTTTTAAAGTAGGGGTGATTTTCTAAGGTGTCCATCATTGCAGTGGCATAATGTTCCCAGTCAGTTGCCATGTGAACTTTTCCACCTTTAATTATTTTGCGTGACAACAGATCTAGAAAATCAGTTTGCACAATTCGGCGTTTATGGTGTTTTTTCTTATGCCACGGGTCAGGGAAAAACAGCTGAAAACGATTAAAACTGTCGTTTTTTATATGGTTTGTTAATACCTCAACGGCATCTTCTTTAATGATTTTAAGATTGCTTAATTGGTGTTTGTGTGCCTCGTTAATTAATCTACCAATACCTGCCTCATACACCTCAATGCCCAAAAAATTTCTATCAGGTGTCTTAATTGCCATTTCCAGCAAACTATCCCCATTGCCAAAGCCTACTTCTAAAATAATTTTTTGTTGCTTGACAAACAAATGCTTTAAGTTAATCTTGCCTTTAGGTAAATCAACCCCATAATCCGCCCAAAGTTCAGTCAGCCCCATTTTTTGCTCCAGTGTTAATCGACCAGAGCGGCGTACAAAACTTTGAATTTTTCTCATTTTATTTATCAAAATATTGGCACAAATATAAATAGCATTTAGTTAAGGTGTTGCTAAAAAAAGCAACACAACACACCCATTAAAAAACCTAAAAGAGCAAGCGCTCTATAAAAGTTATCCGTGAAAACGGATTTTATTTTACCGTTTGACAGTCAAGTAGTATGTGGTATATTTATAAGCCTTAAACCAAAGAAAGCGGTTTCCCGCTTACCGTTATTACAACAGCTTTTTTGTACCTAAAATAAATAGGGACAAAATCGCTTATGGTAGGCTGAGGAGAGCCGAATAGGCTTTTTGGCTAATAAGTTCCCGTCTTTCTTTTTTTTGGATAAGTGAGATCTACCACCTTTTTTAGATTGCAGATTTTTTATCCAATTAATCAGGATGCCCTATGTCACATACAACCAATGTAGCCACAGAGTTATTAACATTAGCACTAAGTAGTTTTAACCAAGTTCTTTGTGTTGAGCTTGATGGAATAGATTACAACCATTGACCTTTGTTATTTAAACTTGCAAGAGATGGAGGCAATACCGTCATAAGTTCCCTTATAATTGATAATCCATAATCAGTGGTGCGTGGTCTGAAAAACGTCCATCTTTATAAATGCTGACACTTTTAACTGTGCCTTTGAGATTCGGCGTGAGGATTTGATAATCAATGCGCCAGCCAATGTTATTCACCCATGCCTGACCACGATTACTCCACCAAGTGTATTGCCTATTTTCTTGATTAACTTCACGAAAGCCGTCAATAAAGCCAACTTCAAAAAATAACTCATCCAGCCAAGCGCGCTCTTCTGGCAAACAGCCTGAATTTTTCTGATTTGCCTTCCAGTTTTTAATATCTCTTTCCTGATGTACGATATTCACATCACCACAAATAATGACCTTACGTCCGCTTGCCTTAAGTTCTTGTAAGTAAGGCATAAATCGCTTAGTTAAAAACGCTATTTTTAAATCTTGGCGATCTTGTTTGGCACTGCCTGAATGTATGTAAATTGAAATAACTGACAAATCTTCGAAGTCAGCTCGAATAAATCGTCCTTCAAAATTAATATCATCCCACGGGCTTTCTTTAATGACTTGAGTGGGCACTTGTTTGGTAAAGATGGCTGTGCCAGAATAGCCTTTTTTCTCAGCAGGTTGGTAATAGCAGTGGTATTCTTTTGGATAAAATCGTTCATCTAATTGGTCTTCTTGTGCTTTGATTTCTTGCAAGCAAACCACGTCTGCATTTTGGGTTTTTATCCAATCAAAAAAACCTTTTCGTTCAGCGGCACGAATTCCGTTGACATTAGCCGTTATAATTCTTATCATCGAAATAATTTTATAGGAAAACCCATGGAACAGTATCAAAAAGACTTTGTAGATTTTATGTTAGGCAGTGGTGCGCTCAAATTTGGTGAATTCACCTTAAAATCCGGTCGTATTAGCCCTTATTTTTTTAATGCTGGGGCGTTTAATACGGGGCAGCATCTTTCTCAACTGGGTAAATTCTACGCGACAGCGATTGAAAATAGTGGCTTGGATTTTGATGTTTTGTTTGGCCCAGCCTATAAAGGCATCCCGCTAGCAACTGCAACTGCCATGGCGTTTAATGATGGTTTTGATAAAAATGTGCCTTATAGTTTTAATCGCAAAGAAGCCAAAATGCATGGCGAGGGGGGGGGTATTGTTGGTCATTCACTTGAGGGCAATATTTTAATTATTGATGATGTCATCACAGCAGGAACGGCTATTCGTAAGGCGATGAATGTCATTAAAGCAAATGGTGCGACTGCCAAGGGTGTGATTGTGGCGGTTGACCGTCAGGAAAAAGGCAAGGGCGAGCAATCTGCTATTCAGGAAGTTGAGCAGAATTTTGGGCTTTCAGTTTTAAGTATTATTAATTTATCGCACTTGGTTGATTATTTAAAGCAAGGCAACGATCATGCGTTAATTGAGCGCATTGAGGCGTATCGAGATTGCTATGGTGTTTAAGGCTAAAGCCAACTGCCACTAGCCTGAATGGGTTTTAATGAACGTGGTGTGCTGATCCATACTGCCAGTGCAAAGCGTTTTGCTGATTTTGTTGAGCGTGGTAGTTTGATTGACCAGCGATTACCCTTGCTGATTTTTTGTGTGTGATTGAGCACCATAAAATCATGGTTTAAAATTTTGTTGTCGTTCTCACCAGCCGTAATTTTGTTTTCAAATCCAAAGCCTAATAGGGCAATATGCGCCATTAAAGGCTGGCGTTTTTGTTGTGGTTTAAATTTAATATAAGCCATGTCGTCAAGCATATCAACGCTTAATTTTCCTACTTTTTGCTGGCTTAAAGTTTGGGGATGTGGGTAGCGCCAAGTTCTATCTTCTTTGCCGTTTTTAATGATTTGTGGCGTATAAACTTGAGAAATATTGCCTTGTTGATGGTGTTGTTTTTGTCTTTCTGTATAATCAGTATGTGTAAATTTGTCTTGCCAGCCGATATAATCCCAATAGTCCACATGAAATGCCATGGGTACTATTTCACTAAATAATTTTGGGCGTTGTTTAAATTCACTGAGCTATTTATCCGCTGGCGGGCAAGAACTACAGTCTTCAGAGGTGTAAAGCTCAACCTTGGTATTTTGGTAGTCAGTGCTTTCAAAGTGAAGGCTTTTTGCAAGGCAAGTATTGCCTAAAAGGACAAGAAGTAGTGAAAGTGTTATTTTTAATAAATGCATACCCTAATGTACGCACTTATTAATAAAAAGTTTCAGCTAGGCGGCTTTTTTGTTGGCTCGAAACAGATTGGCAATTTTTCTGAAAATAAGCTTAATGCCACGCCAAAGTTTTGGCAATAGCCAAACCATAATAATAATGGCAACAATTAGGATGATTAATTGCTGCCCACATGCCAATAAACACAGCAATATCTTCAGTGATTGAAGCTGTCCAATTACTAACTGGCTCAGGACTGGTGTTAATAATAGTACGTGTACCTGCCTTAGTAAAATGTGTTGCAGAGGTCAGTCCACCACCAATAACCATCCCCACGGTTTCACTTACAGGGCCAAACTCTGCTATTGCATCGCCTGCAAGTAGTGCCCCAAGTGGAATGCGAATAAAAGTATGAACATTGTCCTAAATTGAGTCAAATCCAGGGATTTTGTCTGCAAAAAACTCCACACCGTACATCAGACCTGCTGCTATTACTAATGGATTTTGCAATACTTCTAATTCTCCAGGCAAGGAAACATGCCCTGTCATACCTGATAGGTCTAAAATCAGCATGGTTGCATAAATTATTAAACCCACTACCCAGTCCAATTCCCAGGGCAAGTGCAATTGTTTGAATGAGATTGGATGTCTAGTATAGAATATATGATTTTAATGGTGGAGGGATAGGGATTTGAACCATGCTTCGTTCTGATACTAACGTTATCTTGGTGGGTGAAATTCGCGATGCAGAAACGGCTAATTTGGCAGTAGAAGCAGTAATGACAAGGCATTTGGTGCTTCTACTTTACATGCCAGAGCAGCAATGGGTGCTATTTCCCGCTTGGTTAAACTGGGCGTTTTCCCTACTGATTTGGCAGATACTTTGGCATTATCAGTTGGGCAAAGAATGATTCGTAGGGTTTGTAAGCACTGTTCTGATGAGGTTAGGTCTTCTAGTTTTAAAGAATCGCAACCCACTTTGTATTGCAAATATATTGATTTAATCAAAGATGATAATATAAAAATCAGAACCGACCTTAAGGGGGTGTGATGAGTGTGGTGGCTTTGGCTATTCAGGCAGAACATTGGTTACAGAGGCGGCATTAGTGGATGATAATCTGCAAAAGTTGATTGTTGATTGTGCCACAATGGGTAAATTTAACAAGCACCAAAAAGAATCAGGGCTGTTGGATTTGTGGGACCACGACATTGAATTGGTTAAAAAGCAAGAAACCACACTAGAAGAAGCAGAATCTATCTTGCCTAGGCGTAATAGTAATATTGGGTATGATATATAACGTCTCAAAAGAGATATTTTTTATAAAAAAAGAGGAGAAGTAACCGTGAATAACTCACAACAACACAGTGCGAGTACACTTAAAAAACAAATGCAGAAGGGCTTTCTTTTCTAAAGATTTTCCAAATGTGGTGCTGTCTTGCATGGTGCGTAAAAATGAGGTGCTAGATTGTGTTAATAAAGCACAATTGTTGGTTGATGATATCGATCCGTTAACAGAGTGGGGCGATTCTTGGTCTGTAGCAGTTCTAATAGCTGGTAATGATGATGCTGAGGCGTTGTCAGGCACTGCTAATATGACAGACAGAGTTGCACAGAGAAGTATTGTGCTTTGTTACCCAATGGAAGAAGTGGCAATTGAAGATAGACAAACTTTACAAGATGATATCATTGAGTACATGGGTGATGAAACTTCGTGGACTGCTGCTGGTAATGATGTTGAAGGGCAGGGTTATATTATTGGTTCAGACGCATCAAATGATG
The DNA here is from genome assembly GCF_016592595.1 of Abyssogena phaseoliformis symbiont OG214. NCBI lineage: Bacteria > Pseudomonadati > Pseudomonadota > Gammaproteobacteria > Abyssogena phaseoliformis symbiont. The sequence goes on along the minus strand of NZ_AP012977.1, from coordinate 1,407,630 downwards.
CAAGAACTGCAAGAACAATTGCTATTGGTGACGTAGGAACAGATGTTAATCCAGTTCTTAACCTTGTGTCTGGTCAAGTAGGCGGAACTACATCTCCTGGCACGGCTCCTGTTGTGTGTGGCACTAGTGTTGATGCTGTATCTCGAACTACCGCCGCTCAAGATACGAATAACCAGATTAATGTTGGCGGCGCTACTTTAGGTGGTGCTGATGGTCGATACATTGAAATGATGTATGTTATGCGTCGTCCATAATTAAGACTGTTTCTTAGTTATTTTTACGGCGTAAGTTTGTTGACTTGCGCCATTTTTTACAAGTGAAAACAAGACTTTCACCCTTTTTAAATTTGGAGTAAATTATGCCTTGGTATCTGATTCAATATCTTGATCAAGACGGACGTAAGCGCCGTATTGAAGTTGAAGGTGCGGGGATTTGATGCTGAAGCCATTAAAAACTCAAGAATTGATGAAAATCAAATTCTTAAGCCTACTAAATCGATGGTCATTGGGTCAAGAGATTTACCCCTATCTGTTCAAGAACTCATTCTATCGCAAATTCGCGCTTTGGTTTATTCTGGCCAAACCGTCAATAGCGGGATTGAACACATGCTCAGTCGCATTGGCGCGCTGAAGAAAAAGAAAAAAGAAATTACCTTTTTATTAGAGTCCAGTGTGGTGGTGAGCGACATACTCTCAGCCATGGGTATTAGTAAAGCCTCGGTGGCTTTGGTGCGCGCTGGTGAAAGTTCAGGTAAGCTTAAAGAAGCGCTGGATTCTGCTTTGTAACACGTCGTTGCAGAGAAAGAAATCAAAGAGCAAGTAAGTTCACCTTTTACCCAAGGGCTAACCATTATCCTGTTGGCTTTTGGCATGGTGATGGGCTTGCCGAATATGACTGGTCCTGCCTTAAATACACTAATGAAAGCAGGACTTGCTTTAGACACCAATATTCTAACGGATATTTTGATGTTTATTTTTCATTACAATGCAGAAATATGGTGGAGTTTATTAGGTGTTGTGGTGTTTTTTGGTGTTTAGAAAGTTGGTGTGGCGGTACGGGCAAAACTTGCCTGTTCTTAGAACGGTGAAAGACTTTTTTTTATTAAACGCTCGGTTTTATTGCTGATGGTGTTTAAGCCTTTATTCTCCCCAGGCATTTCTCTTAATAAATTATTAGAAATTGTCAAAAGCTCAATGAGTGGTGTGAGTGATATTAGAGTCATTGAAAATGTGATGCTACTGATGGAATCAGGCTCAAGCCTCTCAGTTGCTATTCATAATGATAATGGATTGGGTGCCAATGTTTTATAACAGTTTTACCAGTTTTAAACAAGCCACTTTTGAAGCGCAAATGCAACTCATTGAAAGAGCCACTGTTGTTCTATTGGGCGAACTTAAAAATATCTCTGCTAGAATTGCACTTACTGCAGGCATACTTGGAAAATTATTAGGGTTTTTTGCACTGATGATGGTTTGGCTATTACTTTCCATCCCTCACTGCTTCTACCTAGTGAGTCTTGGCGCGGTAACGGCAATGAAACAATAAGGCTTCCCAAAACCAGGATTGAACTCATGGTGATTATGGCCATTGTGGTTATTTTGGCAACCTTAGGCAGTCGTGCTTTTTTGGTTTTCAAGATTCTGCTTGTCTTTTGGCAACGATTAATGAAATGCGTAATATGGTGAATGTGATGGCAGATATTAAGAAAGGTTATGCGGGTAATGTCGGTGAATCTTGGCAGTCTACGCCAATTTTTGCTGATTTTGGCAGTATTGCTACGTTCAATGTTGCCTATACAGGCGGTAGTTTGCCCACTACGAATCATTTTAGCAATGAGGCTGGATAGTAACTACACCTATACTGTATCGCCAACAGTATCAATCTCTACTCGTGTTCCCTTCGATGAAGCTGAACCTGTTGGGTTTATTGCTAGTAGTTTAGAGAATAGTAGTGCCACTTCTACTGTTTTTAGGGTTTATCCTAGAGCGAAGTTAGAAAAAAACCAACTGGGCAAGCTTAACTGGAATAAGCAGTTTTACTATCAACAAGATTATGAACAACTCAAAGTAAAACAGGGTTCTTGAAATTTTAGAGCTAATTATTTAACAGGAAAATATGCGCCATAATCTTAAAATACAATCACCGCATCAAGCAAGGCTTGATGCGGTAGTAAAGCAAAAAGGTTTTCCTATGATTGAGTCGATGGCCATTATGATTATTATTACCATTTTGTCCAGTGTGTTTATTCCACATATTTTTGATTTTGAGAAAAAACGTGCCGAGCTGGTGGTTTCTGAAATGTGGACCATTGCTGAAGCGGTGTAATTGTATGATACTCAGCAATGTAGATTTCCTGGTACAAATAATATTTGTAATGATACAATATAGTGTATTTTCTGCCAGCCCAATGTTTTTACAGGGCATTGCAACTGATACAACTGCTTGGGGGCTTGGTACAGTCTATACCACTGTTTGTACTGCGACTAATGGTGCAACATTTACGGTTGAAATTGGTGATATTAACCTAAGTTGGGCTGAATATATTGCTAACTAGCTACCTAATGCAACGATTACTTTGGGTGCCTCCCTTACTGTTAGTCCTGCAACTGTTGTTTTGAATGTTTTAAAATTGGCTTACGTATCAGTGCTAAATAGGTTCTTGTGTTTAACAAAAAATAATAACGTATTTGTGCATGGGAGTTCAGTATCTTTGGGAGACGCTACTGGTGCTTATGATGCGAAAAAAGGCATTATTCAAAATGTGGTTGATATTGAATTAACGAATCGTAACCGTCTTGAAAAGAGTTTGTCCTTCGTACCTTTTAACCAGGGGTTGAAGTTTGCTGGTGGTAGCGCCTCTGGCAGGGCTTCCACACCCACGGTTTATAAACCTAGTTGTGATTTTGATAATGATAATGATGCATCGCCTACTATTTATGTAATGCCCTCTTTAATCGCGTCTGCGAATGGCGAGGAGATTATTTCTTGGACTTCTCATGCAACTGATATAGTTGGTGCAACCGATTCTTGAGATGTGTGGATTACTTTGCTAACGCCTAGTTCTGGTACTACCACCGGAGGTTCTGTAACACATTTTATGGCCAGTGTAAGTTCTACGTTATTTTTTGTTACTAAATGCATTCCTTTTGAGCCTTAATTTAAAGGGGTAGCAAAGTGATATTCTTAGCCATTGTATTGGGTTTATGTATAGGCAGTTTTTAAAATGTGGTCATTTCCCGTTTGCCACTGAATATTAATGGCGAAGATATTAGTATTAACAGCCCTGCTCGCTCGTTTTGTCCAAATTGTGGACATACCTTGGGGGTTTTAGAATTAGTGCCTATTGTTAGTTTTTTTAGTGCAAAAAGGCAAATGCAAGAGCTGCCAAGTGCCCATCTCTTTTCAATATCCGCTAGTTGAGTTAACAACAGGCATATTAAGTGCCTTGGCGGTTTATCAATTTGGTATTAGTGCCCAAAGCGGGTTTTATTTATTGTTTGCTTATGCGCTGATTGCACTTTTTGTAATTGATTCAAAGCATCAATTATTGTCGATGTTATTACTTTGCCATTGTTGTGGCTAGGGCTTATCTTTAATATTGATGGGCGTATTCATTTGTCTGATGCAGTGATTGGTGTAGTGGCAGGGTATTTGATTTTATGGAGTATTTGTTGGTTGTTTAAAATTTGGAAAGGCAAGGAAGGCATATGGGCTATGGCGATTTTAAATTAATGAGCGCTATAGGCGCATGGCTTGGCTGGCAGAGTTTACCTGATGTGTTATTAATTGCTTCAGCGCTTGGTATTTTGTTCTTTTTTGGTTATTGGCTTAGGAGTCGTACTTATAATCAAGCATTTGCCTTTGGGCCTTTTTAGTATTATCTGCATTTGTGTTATTATTTTTCAGCCCGTCTTATGTGGCAATATAATATTAACTAATTGAGCACAGGGTTGATTTATTTATTGGTGCGTACATCGATCGGTTTTAAAAGACGAGCAATTTGCTCCAGTAACTTTATCACAACAACCGCACAATTCATGGCCATTGGCCGATTTGATTTTTTTATTATCTAGAATGATGCCATCCTTTTTAAGTTCTGCTAGTGCCCTTGAAAATGATTCTGGTTTCATGCCTAAATAAGCAGCAGTTAAGGATTTTGAATAAGGCAATTCAAATGTGTTGTTAATTTTGCTGTGTACCAAGTATTAGCCTACTTTTTCTTTGGCAGTTTTTAGTTGTAGCACTTCGGCACTTAACATAAGAGATTTTACGTTATCAGCTAAGGTAAAACAACATCTTTTTTGCTAATAATACTCAGTACGATTTCACCACCTCTTTCGTCAATTTTGGTTAGTTTAAACAGCCCTTCATAATTAATATAAAGCTTAGAATGTTTAGTTGCATTAAAGGCCACCATCTCGCTTTTGTGAAATTGTTTAACCTGTATGGTGGACAGAAATATTTTTCTGTTAGGTGTTTGAATATAGGCAGTCTTAGTAAGAAGTTACGGTATCAATTTAGGTGATCTTTAGTGGGAATCATGGTGCGTATTTTATCATCTAAAGTAATTTTGCTGGTTGTTCGATATTTTTTTGATTGCATTATTTATTTTTTTCTTGGTATAGGTCAAGGGGGTAGTTGTTTAAATTTGCTATAATTTGAACCTCTCCCCGGGGATTAGTCTGTCACCAATCCCCACCCAATTTTGGAAAGCCTTTATTTTTTAAATAAGGATTTTGATTAATATGAGTTTATTTGACCTGACTTTAATTAAAAAATATGACCGTTCTGGAACAGGATACATGTCTTATCCGACAGCGAATAATTTTTAAAGCGTTGACCCAAGATGAATATCAAGCTCAAGTTGTTATTAGTAACGAGCGAAAAAGTCCTATTTCGTTATATTGTCATATTCCATTTTGCGACACGGTGTGTTTTTATTGTGGTTGTAATAAGGTCGTTACTAAGGATAAAACTAAGGCTGAACCTTATTTGGAAAGATTGTTTAAAGAAATTGACCAGCAAGGCGCATTATTTAATCACTCACGCAAAGTTGAACAAATGCATTTTGGTGGCGGTACGCCAACATTTTTATCCAATGCACAAATCATTCGCTTGAGTGAGAAATTGCAAAGTGTGTTTAATTTTGTTGATGATGGTGAATACTCTATTGAAGTTGACCCTAGAGGAGTTGATGAAGGCACAATTAAGACATTAGCGCGAGCTAGGTTTAATCGCATTCAGAGTTTTGAACAAACCAAATCAGTGATGGATTTATCCAGGGCGTATAGGTTTAAGTCCATCAGTATTGATTTGATTTATAGACTGCCTAAGCAATCGGTGCAAACTTTTGAAACGACACTTAATCAGGTTGCGTAGTTGTGTCCTAACCGTATTTCATTATTTAACTACACTCACTTGCCAGAATTATTTAAACCACAACGTCGTATTGATGTTTTGATGTTTTGATGTTTTGATGTTTTGATGTTGCTATCGGCTGATGACAAACTGGCTATTTTTGAATATTTAATGGATTTTTTATTAAGCCGAGGCTATGTATATATCGGCATGGACCACATTTTGCTTTGCCAGAAGACCCGCTGGCAATTGCACAAAGTAAGGGGCAACTGCATCGAAATTTCCAAGGTTATTCTACTCATGCGCAGTGTGATATTATTGGCTTGGGGTCTAGTGCAAGTGGGTGATGGTTTTTCTCAGAATGAAAAGAACATTGAGCAGTATTATCAAAGGATTGATGCGGGGGAATTGTCCATTATCAAAGGTCAAATTATTAATCAAGATGATAAGATTAGGCGTTTAGTGACTATGGATTTGATTTGCCATTTTGAGTTTAGTTTTACTAAAATCGAACAAACTTTTAATATTGTATATGCAGATTATTTTGCAGACAACTTGTCTGAGTTGAGTGAGATGGCTAAGGATGGTTTGCTTGAAATAACAAATCGTTCAATTAAGGTAATGGATAAAGGTCAATTATTGATTCGTAACATTTGCATGATGTTTGATGTATATCTTGCTTTGAGCAAAACTCAGTTTTCAAAAACTATCTAAGCACATCAAATTCTGGTGCAAGGTTTAGTTCAAAAGCATTTGTTTTAATGTTTGGATTGATGGTAACTGAGTTAAAGATAACTAAAATTGTTTGATCCAGTTCATTATTAAGCGTAATGGCTTGTAGCGTGCTATCCTTAAAACCAAAACTCAATTGGTTGGTTTGCTGGGTGCTGTACCAATCAATCTTATCTTTTGTGTGCGTGTATTGTGGCGTATGGCTGATATCGCTAGGTCGATTAATAAGCCAATATAGTGGCGTTTGTGTTAAATCAGTTGTTTGCATTAAACTGGCTTGTTCTAATTCAATATCAACCAGCCACAACGTAGTATTATTTAACAGTAGTATTTGTTCATTTGGTATTAGTGTATGCCAGATGAGTTGCTGTGGGCGTTTAAATAATAGAGTACCAGAAGAGTTGGCTAACAGTGTGCCCGTATTGCTATAGGTGCTTTGTGTAAAGTTGGCACTTAAACGTTCAAATGAGTTGAAAAAATTAGAAAACTCATGATTGCTGTTAGCAAAGCTAAAACTAGAAAATATAAGTATTAGAGTGCTTAAAATTTTAGTCATTAGTATTAATGGGTTCAGGTGCTAATACTTGGCGATTGCCAGCGCTGTTCATGCTACTTACTACGCCACTGGCCTCCATGTCTTCAATAATACGTGCTGCGCGGTTATAGCCAATACGCATGCGACGTTGTAGGCTAGAGATTGAAGCGCGATGTGATGAGGTTACAATTTGCACGGCTTCATCATACAAAGCATCAAGTTCGCCTGAGGCACTTGAAGTGCTGTTTGAGTCTTGTGAATCATCCGACTCACTATGGGCGTTAAGAATGCCATCTAGATAACTAGTTTCAGAATTTTCTTTTAAGAAACTAACCACGCGTTCAATCTCGCCATCATCAACAAAGGCGCCATGCACGCGAGTAAGGTGTGACATGCCTGGCGTCATATAGAGCATATCGCCCATACCGAGTAATTGTTCAGCGCCACCTTGGTCAAGAATGGTGCGCGAATCAACTTTTGAAGAAACTTTAAAAGCAATACGTGTAGGTATGTTAGATTTAATCAAACCAGTAATGACATCCACACTTGGGCGTTGCGTGGCAATGATAATGTGGACGCCTGCAGCTCGAGCTTTTTGTGCTAAGCGCACAATGAGGGTTTCAACACGTTTGGCCTTAGCACGGTCCTCTTGGGCGAGTGCACTAAGCATATCGGCGTATTCATCAATCACCAACATAATCAGTGGTAGTGCTTCTAACTCAGGCACTGTTTCATCTTCATCGGCAGTGTTTGGATTAAATGATGGGTCAAGCAGGGGCTCGCCTTTGTCCTTAGATTTTTTGAGTTTCTCATTAAAGCCTTCAATATTACGCACGCCAAACTTGGCTAATAATGAATAACGACGTTCCATTTCATTAACACACCACCACAAGGCAGAAGCAGCTTGGTTCATATCTGTTACAACAGGTGTAAGCAAGTGTGGAATATCAGCATAACAGGCCAGTTCAACAATCTTAGGGTCAATCATAATAATACGCACCTCTTCTGGCTTGGCTTTGAAAAGTACACTTAGAATCATGGCATTTAGTCCGACTGATTTGCCCATGCCAGTTGCCCCAGAAACAAGCAAGTGCGGCATTTTTGCTAGATTGGCAATAATAGGAATGCCATTAATATCCTTACCCAGACCCATGGTTAAAGCAGAGCTAGATTTAATAAAATTTTCAGAAGCAAGGATTTCTTTAAGGCTAATCATTTCACGTTGCGTATTTGGAATTTCCAAGCCAATAACAGGCTTGCCAGGGATAACATCAACAATACGCACACTTTCAACCAATAAAGCACGGGCTAAATCTTTATTAAGGTTCATAATTTGATTGACCTTAACACCAGGCGCAAGTGATATTTCAAATTGAGTAACCACAGGGCCAGGGGTAACCGTAGTCACTGACACATCAAAGCCAAAATCTTTAAGCTTGATTTCAACTTGGCGTGACATGTCTTCCAATGCTTGTTTAGAATAACCTGTGGTATGTTCAGTTGGTTCGTCAAGCAAATCTAGGCTTGGTAAACCAGTAATGGTTGTTGTATTAAATAAGTTGGAAGGGGTGGCTTTTTTAATGCTTTTATTTGACTTTTCCTTTCCTTCCTTTATTTTGGTAAGCACACTGGATTTGGCGTTTGATTGTTTGGGAGTGGTAGAAATCTTTATAGCTTTTTTGGTTCTAGCTTGTATTCTAATGTCATGTATTTTTGTAAAAAGATGATTCAACACGTTGCTAGTAGAGGAAAAAATAGCAATCCATGAAGTGCTACTGACAATGCTAAAGCTAATCATCATGATACTGAGATAAATAACGAGTGCTGCCGAGCCAAATAAAACACCAAAATAATGATGCATGGTAATGCCAATATAGCCACCAGAAGCACCTGTGCCTGCGAAGTTTTGAGTTAAAAATGCCGTGCTAAAGGCAATCAATGTAATAAGTGCGATAAAACGAAGGGCGGTTACTGAGTATTTTGGCTTTTCTTGATCGGTGTGTTTGTGAATATTCCAACCTAGCCATATGAATGAGATTGGTATTAAATAGGCGCTATAACCTAAGATAGATAAAGAAATATCACTTAAGTAAGCGCCAAATACACCCGCAAGATTGACAACCGGTGCAACCAGAGCAACATCACCCGACCAAGGATTTTCGTTAGCAGAGTAAGTAAATAAGGCAGATAAAAAAATAAGACCCATGGCACTCAAAAAGATAAACAGCATTTCACTGGCTATTTTGGTGCGAGGTTTTTGTGGGTATCTTTTTGTGCTTATTTTGTTATTCTTTTTCAAGGTGGTTTATAATGTTTCGAAGTATCCACAAAGTATAAAGTATTCATATGAGCGAAAATAAACATTGTAAAGTATTGATTGTTGGTTCAGGCCCTGCGGGTTATTCTGCTGCAGTTTATGCAGCTAGAGCCAATCTTAATCCCGTTATTGTAAGTGGCATGGAACAAGGTGGCCAGCTGATGAGTACCACGGATGTGGATAATTGGCCTGGAGATGATGTTGGTGTTCAAGGTCCAGATTTAATGGCACGTATGAAAAAACATGCCGAGCGTTTTGATACACAAGTCATTAACGACACCATTGCATCAGTTGATTTTGCCAAGCGCCCTTTTGTTTTAAAAGGTGAGGTAACTACTTACACGGCGGATGCAGTGATTATTGCAACGGGTGCAAGTGCGCGTTATTTGGGTTTAGAGTCAGAAGAAAAATTTAAAAGCAAGGGTGTATCTGCTTGTGCAACGTGTGATGGATTTTTCTATCGAAACCAAAGGGTGGCAGTGATTGGTGGCGGTAATACAGCGGTTGAAGAGGCGCTGTTTTTGTCAAATATTGCTGATCACGTTACCATTATTCATCGCAAGGATAAATTTTCTTCTGAAAAGATTTTATCTGACCAGTTAATTGAAAAGGCAAAAACAGGCAATATTACCATCGAATATAATCACAATCTTGATGAGGTATTGGGTGACGCTATGGGCGTGACAGGGCTTCGTTTAAAAGACAATGATGGCAAGACAAAAGACATTAACGTACATGGTGTGTTTATTGCTATTGGTCATACACCTAATACGGCTATTTTTGAAGGGCATTTAGAAATGGCTCATGGTTATATCAAAGTACAAAGTGGAACACAAGGCAATGCAACGCAGACTAGTGTAGAGGGTGTATTTGCAGCAGGTGATGTGTCAGACCATATTTATCGTCAGGCGATTACTTCAGCTGGGTCGGGTTGTATGTCAGCATTAGATGCTGAGCGATTTTTAGGCGAATAAACTTTTTTTAAAGGTATAATTCTCATTTTTTTGCCCAAAAAAAAAGGCGTAAATGGCCACATAGCTCAGTTGGTAGAGCAAGGGACTGAAAATCCCTGTGTCCCTAGTTCAATTCTAGGTGTGGCCACCACATTTAATTAAGCGCACTGAGGTGTGTTTTCTAATTAATATTATAGTTTTATTATATAATAAGTTTGAAATATTATTATTTAATGATATAATACTCAGATGTCGCCACTCTCCCCCAAGAATTGCTCTCTCCTCAAGAGATAAGGTGGTGACATACTCATTTATTTAGAATATGTTTCTAAAAACAAAACACATACATTTTTATCATTAGGCACAATCCCACACTCTTTGAAGAGTCTGGTTAATACGTTGCGTTTTCCAACTAGTGTAGTATTTCAGGGCTAATGTAGTCTTGTTTGGAAGGTTTTAAGGGTTTCTTGAATTAGCAACACACCCATACGTACAAACTCAATAATTTCATTCAAGTCTTGGGCATTTTCCTCATTGTCAAGTAAGTCAGTATCAAGTTTTAATATTTCGTACAAATCTTTAATCATCTCTAGGGCGTCTTCATCTGTGTAGGGCGTCTTCATCTGTGGTTGAGATTTTTTGCAAGCCTAAGCCTATTAAATAACCCTGACACTATTGTATTAACGTGCTGGCACGTGCGCCCAATTTTTCTTCGTCATCAGCAATTAGCAATTAAAAATCTAGGGTTTCATCACTCAGTTGTGACAAAGGTTTATTAAAAATTTGTGCCAATGTTTCATTGGGCAGATTTTTCATTAAGATTATTTAAATTAATACTCACAAGCACCTCATTTAACCAATCATCAAGACTAAGGTTGGGTTTTACGCAAGCAAAGCCGCATAAAATACCATGCGCACTAGAGATGGTATCGTCTGTATTTAGATGATGCAGTGTGGTTTTTAATTGATCAAAGTTAAGTTTATTACTCATGATTTGTTAGCAAGAATTTGCATGACTGCCATACGTACTGCAATGCCATTAGTGACTTGTTGTAAAATGATTGATTGATTGCCATCAGCCACGCTTGAGTCAATCTCAACGCCACGATTAATTGGGCCTGGGTGCATCACAATGGCACTTGGTTTTGCCAATGCTAGGCGTTTTGGCGTGAGTCCAAAATTATCAAAGTACTCTTGTTCGTTGGGGATATCAGCTTCAATCATGCGCTCTTTTTGTAACCTTAATACGATCACCACATCGCAATTTTTAAGCCCTAGCTCAATGTTATCAAAATGTTTAATTGCTGAGCAAGGCTTCAAATCATATTGTAAGACTTTTGGAGCAATGAGGCGAATATCAGTCGTGCCTAGCGTTTTAAGTGCTTGAATATCAGAGTGAGCAACCCGTGAATGCGTGATATCACCCACAATAGCGACTGATAAATCCTCAAATGTTTTTTTGTGTTGGCGAATGCTGAGTATATCAAGCAGTGCTTGGGTTGGGTGGGCATTAATGCCATCGCCTGCGTTTAGAATAGAGACATCTTTTAAATGTTGTGCCACGTGGTGTGGCAAGCCATTTTGTTTGTGGCGAATCACAAACATATCAATTTGCATGGCTTTAAGTGTGCGCATGGTGTCAAGCAAGTCTTCATTCTTTTTGAGTGCTGAGTTGGCAAGATCAACGTTGATGATATTAGCACTACTGCGCATTGCAGCAATTTCAAACGTGTTGCGTGTGCGCGTTGATGGTTCAAAAAATAAATTAGCAATAGACATATCATCTAGTGCTTTGGATTTTCTTAAATTGCCAGAGGCATCAATTAGGCTATCGGCCTTATCGAGAATTTGCGTTAAGTGTTGTTTAGAAAGACCTTCAAGACCTAATAGATGAATTAATTGACCAGAGTTATCTAGTTGGATGTGGTTACTAATCAAATCTTTTTTCATTGAGCCATGTTTGTAATATTAACTGTGATGATTGTTTGTCGACATCGCCACGCTGTGCGTTGTGATGATGATGATTGTATTTTAAAAGTTTTTTGGCCTCATTTGAGGATAAATGTTCATCGATAAATTCGACCTCAATTTGGTAGCGATTTTTTAACTTTTTGCCAAATGATTTAGCGATAAAAGTCATTGTCTGTTCTTTGCCTTGTTGGTCAAATGGCAAGCCAACAATGAACTTGTTAATACTATGAGCACTAATAACGTCATCAAACGCAGCCCAATTGGTTGAACCATTTTTATGGTGTTTAACCACCTTAATGCCCGTTGCTTGTATGGTTAAACTATTGGCGATGGCAATACCAGTACGCTTAGTGCCAACATCAAATCCCAAGTAAGTGCTAATACTCACTGAAGTTGTTGTAATAATTGATAGCCAACGTAGCCATCAATTGGTAAGTTGTTTGCTTTTTGGTAGGATCGTGTTGCATGGCGGGTTTTAGGTCCTGGTATGCCATCAGGTTTGCCTGTATCAAGGCCAAGTTGATTTAGTGCGGTTTGAATCTGTTTAATATCAACCCGACTCAGTGAAGGCTCGGTAATTGATTTTGCAAATAATTGATTTGCCCCAATTAACCGATCAGACAAATGCCCCACAGACAGTGCATACAAAATTGAATGATTCCACCTAAGAATGGCGTGAAAATTTTGATAAACCAAGAACGCTGGGCCGTTATAGCCCATAGGCAATATGAGTGAAGCTTGCATGTTTGAATTGGGTAGATTGGTGTTATCAATTTTGCGCACACCTAATGTTTGCCATTCATTGACTGTCTTTTTAGTGCTTAAATTTGCCAGATGATAATTAAAAGTTTTAGGAATGTTAACTTCACGACCCCAGCGCTCGCCTTGGTGCCAACCAATCTTTTTTAGAAAATGTGCTGCACTTGTAAAAATATCCGCTTGTGTGTGCCACAAATCAATCTTTCCGTCAGTATTGGCGTCTATGGCGTAAGCGGCAACATTGGTGGGTATAAATTGCATGCTTCCCATTGCACCTGCCCAAGAGCCTTGGGCATTTAAAGGCAGTTTTCTCTCATCAATCAACTTGAGTAAAGTTAATAATTCATGGGTAAAAAATTCACGTCGGCGTTTATCAAAACTTAGTGTGGCAAGCGAACGGATTAGATGCATTTTACCAACATTTTTACCATAATTGGTTTCCAAACCCCAAAAAGCCACAATAATTTGTGATGGCACACCGTATTTTTTATAATTTTCTTGTAGGAATTGTTGGTGTTGTTGAAGTTTTATCACACCTTTATCAAGCCTATTTTGACTCACTCTTGAGTTTAGGTAATGCCAAAAATTAAGGTTAAATTCTGCTTGATTGCGGCTATATTCTAATACTTTTGGATTTGGCGTTAAATCATTAAAAGCACCATCAAGTGTGGCTTGCGAGATGCCTAATTTTGTAGCTTGCGAGCGGATATTACTTAAGAACTGTGCAAAACTATACGTATTGGATGAGCCTTGGGTATCATCTGCATATACAAAGGATGTCAGTAGCAAACAAAAAATAAATCTTAACATGCCAAAATTATAATGCCTAAATTGTTGACAATTTTTATCTTTTTATTTTTAAGTGCTTGCAGTGTTGATGAAACAACACAAATCATTACTGGCACTACAATGGGCACTAGTTATAGTATCAAAATCAACAATAATCATGGTTCAAAACCAGTCATTGATAAACGACTTGATGAAATTGAGCAGGTATTTTCTACTTGGGATGAAGCTTCTGAGCTTTCGCAATTGAACGAGGCACTGATTAATCAGTGGGTAGAAGTGTCAGATGAGTTGTTTTTTGTTTTAAGTCAGGCAAAAAAAATACACAGGCAGACGCAAGGTTTTTTTGACCCTGGCATGGGTCGTTTAATTGATATTTGGGGTTTTGGTGCTGTTAGGGTTGGTGTAAAACCCAGTCGGGAGAGTATAGTTCAAGCGTTGGCAATGTCATCTATTGGGTATTTGCGCTTGAATAATTCACGGGTTAAAAAACTTAAAGATATGCATATTAATTTATCTGCCATTGCCAAAGGCTATGGTGTGGATGTAGTGGCAAATATGTTAATCAAGCAAGGGCTTAAAAATTTTATGGTGGAAATTGGTGGCGAGGTGATGGCTCAAAGTCAGTGGACGATTGGTATTGAAAAGCCAAATCATGGCATGCCGATTGCCATTGAATTGCAAAATCAAGCCATTGCCACCTCAGGGGATTATCGCAATTATCTCAAATGGCAAGGCAAAAAATATCAACACATTCTAAATCCTAACACAGGCTTGCCTGTTAATACCGACCTAAGTTCTGTTAGTGTGATTCATAACAGCGCCATGATGGCAGATGCTTACGCAACTGCAATGATGGCAATGGGTAGTCAAAAGGCTAAAATATTAGCACAACAACTTGGCTTGTCAGTGGTGCTTATTTTGAACCAGCAACATGATTTTAAAGTGCTGAAAATCAATTAAGACAAAATCTTGGTTATAATTGAGTGTTTGTTTTGTAATTGATTAAAATAAAAACATGTCTAACCATAGACCACTTGCCGAAACGTTAAGACCAAAAAATTTAGATGATTTTTTTGGTCAATCACATTTACTCAATACCCAACATCCATTTCGCCAAGCGATTGATAGCCAACGATTACACTCAATGATTTTATGGGGGCCATCAGGTACGGGAAAAACCACTTTAGCAAGGATTATTGCCAGCCAAGTTAAAGGGCATTTTGAACAACTAAGTGCTGTGTTAGATGGGGTGAAAGAATTGCGAGCAGTGGTTGAGAATGCTAAGAAATTTCAGAAAATTGGCAAACAAACGCTACTGTTTGTGGATGAAATTCATCGTTTTAATAAAGTCCAGCAAGATGGATTTTTGCCACATATTGAATCGGGCTTATTGATGTTGATTGGGGCAACGACTGAGAATCCTTCTTTTGAAATTAATAAGGCGTTACTTTCGCGTTTAAGCGTTTATACATTAAATGCGCTAAATACACAAGAGCTTGAGCAAATATTACAAAGAGCGTTCAAGCATGAGTCACTAACTTTGCCAAATGAAGTACTTAGAATGCAGATTATTAGTGCAAGTAGTGGTGATGCACGTCGACTGATTAATATTGTAGAGCAAATTTCTTTGTCAGGATTAACCTTATTAAATACTGAATCGCTCAATCAGCTATTACAAGACAAAATCAGTATCTTTGATAAAGGTGGCGATGTTTTTTATCAACAATTGTCTGCTTTTCATAAATCAGTACGTGGCTCGTCTCCTGATGGGGCTTTGTATTGGATGGCAAGAATGCTGGTTTCTGGGTGCGATACAAAAACGATTACTAGGCGTTTGTTGGCAATTGCCTCAGAAGACATTGGTAATGCTGATCCACGTGCGCTAGAAATTACACTTAATGCTTGGGATGTATTTGCACGTGTGGGCGCTAAAGAAGGCAATCGAGCCATTGCTCAAGCTGTGGTGTATTGTGCAGTTGCGCCGAAATCTAATGCCGTGTATAAAGCATTTAACCAAGCGATGGCCGAGGCCAAAGAAACGCCAGGTTTACCTGTACCAAAACATTTGTGCAATGCGCCGACCCAGTTGATGGATGAATTAGGTTATGGAAAAAAGTATCGCTATGCACATGATGAGTCCGATGCATTTGTACGTGGGCAGACTTATTTTCCCAGTGAATTGGGCGAACAAGCTTATTACCAGCCTAGTAATCGAGGTTTAGAGATTAAAATTGGTGAAAAATTGAAACAATTAAGAGGTTTGTAATGAGTGTTTTACCCACAGTTTTAGCAATTGGTATCGGTGCAACTATTGGCGCCAGTATGCGTTATTACTTAACCCAATTAATGAATGCCACACTTGGTTCAGGTTTTCCTTATGGCACTTTAGGCGTGAATGTCTTGGGCTCATTTTTGGCAGGCATATTGGTGGTGATTGTGCTTGAAAAAGCTGCCTTACATGAAGCATATCGGTTGATGTTGCTGATTGGTTTAACGGGTTCATTAACCACCATGTCAACTTTATCTTGGGAGTCTATTGAAATGATTAGCCTTGGGCATTACGGACAAGCGGGGTTTAATATTTTGCTTAACGTTGCCTTATCTCTGTCTGCTGCTAGTATAGGCGTGGTATTGACCCGATATTTATTGATTCCTCAATAGCAATCAGTGTTAATCTCTTGTTCAATAACATCAAACAATTTACCTGCAATATTAAGGTTAAACTGTGCATCTAGCTCGCGAATGCAAGTCGGACTGGTAACGTTAATCTCAGTAATATAATCACCAATGACATCTAGCCCAACAAACATTAAACCTTTGGCTTTAAGTGTGGGCGAGATTTGTTCGCATAGATATCTATCTCTATCACTTAATGGCTGTCCAACACCTTTAGCACCAGCAGCAAGGTTGCCTTTAAAACTACCCTTGGCAGGAATGCGAGCAAGTGCATAATCGATTGGTTTGCCGTTAATCAACAAAATACGTTTGTCGCCCTTATCAATGTCAGATAAAAACTCTTGAGCCATGATTGGGCGTTTGCCATTGTTTGTTAGGCGTTTTAATATGGTATCTATGGTTGTATCATGCGTTTCAAATTTAAAGATATCACACCCACCCATGCCATCAAGTGGTTTGATGACAGCAGTATTTTGCGTTTTTATAAAGGCTTTAATTTTGCTTTGGTTAGCACTAACTAGCGTTTTGGGTATGCAATGTGGGAAATTAAGGGCAAATAATTTCTCATTGGCATCACGCAAGGATTGGGGCTTATTAACGACCAACACGCCTTTATTTTCAGCTTGCTCCAATAAATAAGTGCTATAGATATAGTCCATATCAAATGGCGGGTCTTTACGCATTAAAATGACGTCAAACGCATCAAGCGTCATGATTATATTGGTTTCTTTTTCAAACCAGTGATTAAGATTATCACTAACTGTGGTTCTTGCACAATCAGCAAATACTGAGCCATCTTGAGCGAACAAATCAGTAGTGTTAAAGGTGTAAATCTTCCAACCTCGTTTTGATGCTTCTAACATCATGGCCAAGGAAGAGTCTTTTTTTGGATTAATAGTGCTGATATTATCCATTAATACGGCAATTTTTATTTTTTTCATATTGAAATATTATAGTGTATAATCTATACCCTTTAGTGCGGGGTGGAGCAGTTCGGTAGCTCGTTGGGCTCATAACCCGAAGGTCATAGGTTCAAATCCTGTCCCCGCTACCAGTTAAGTGCTTTTTTTATTTTGTTAATAAAAGAGTTGATTAAGACCCCCTTTCTAGGGGTTTTTTGTTATGCGTAGAAAGGTAAACGAGTAGAAATATATGGCAAAAGTGACTGACAAAATTACCCATTTAATTGAGCCTGTTATTGAAGACATGGGCTATGAATTAGTGGGCATTGAATACGTTGCTAGCGGTAAGCACAGCATCTTAAGGGTTTTTATTGATACAGATAAAGGCGTTGGCGTTAATGATTGTGAAAAAGTCTCTCATCAATTGAGTAGTATTTTTGATGTGGAAGAGCCGATTAGTGGACAATACACCTTGGAGGTTTCATCACCTGGTATTGAGCGCCCATTGTTTCATAAGGGGCATTATCAGCGTTTTTTAGGCGCTGATATTAAATTGCGTATGGTTAGGCCGATTGATGGGCGGCGTAATTTTTTTGGCGCAATTGGTTGTGTTAACGAGGTTGATAATACGATTGAGTTAGTCGATGAATTGGGTTCAGTTATTTTGGATATTAACCTGATTGAAAAAGCAAATTTAGTGGTTGGTTTTTAAGCCCAATTGGGCAATTTAGGAGAATAAAGACTATGGACGGCAAAGAATTATTTTTAATGGTTGAGGCAATTTCAAACGAGAAAAATATCTCTAAAGAGGAGGTGCTTGAGTCATTAGAAGAGGCGTTGGCTATTGCGACAAAAAAACGCAATAATATTGATGCGCATGTTGAAATTGATAGACAAACGGGCGAATTTTTAACCTTTAGGCGATGGATGGTTGTGGCAGATGGCGAGTCGTTTG
The DNA here is from genome assembly GCF_016592595.1 of Abyssogena phaseoliformis symbiont OG214. Classification (NCBI taxonomy): domain Bacteria; kingdom Pseudomonadati; phylum Pseudomonadota; class Gammaproteobacteria; species Abyssogena phaseoliformis symbiont. Next base: position 1,389,683 of record NZ_AP012977.1, on the reverse strand, counting down.
TTGATGATGATGGTACTGAGTTTGATTCAGAATTACACATTTATGCAAAAGAAGCAAGTGGTATAGCAGTTGATGATTACGTGCGTAAGCCAATCGAAACACAAGAGTTTGGTCGTATTGCAGCACAAATTGTTAAGCAAGTGATTATCCAAAAGGTTCGTGAGGCAGAAAGAGGGGTGATTGTTAATGATTATTCCGCTCGTATTGGCGAAGTGATTATGGTTACGGTTAAGCGCGTTGATAGAGGTAATGTTTATGTGGATATGGGCGGTGTTGATGGCATGATTCCTAAATTTGACCTTATTCCTAATGAATCAGTGCGTAAAAATGACCGTTTAAGGGCCTATATTAAAGAGGTGAAATCCTCTGTTCGTGGTGCGCAAATTTTCCTATCGCGCAGTGTGCCTGAAATGATGATTGAACTGTTTAAAATGGAAGTGCCTGAAACTTCTGAAGGCGTGATTGAGATTATGGGTGGTAGTAGAGATCCAGGTTTGCGCTCGAAACTAGCAGTCAGGGCTAAAGACAAGCGTATAGATCCCATCGGTTCTTGTATTGGTATGCGTGGTGCGCGTGTTCAGGCGGTATCAAATGAGCTAAATGCTGAGCGTGTTGATATCATTCTTTGGGATGAGGATTCTGCACAATTTGTGATTAATGCAATGGCACCTGCACAGGTGAGTTCAATTATTGTTGATGAAGATAAGCATTCAATGGACATTGCGGTTGAGGATGACCAGTTGGCATTGGCCATTGGTCGTGGTGGTCAAAACATTAAGCTTGCTTCTCGTTTGACTGGCTGGAAATTAAATGTAATGTCAACAACCCAAGCTGATGAGAAACAAGCACAGGAGATGCTAAAAATTAGCGATAAACTTGCCGATCAATTAGGTGTTGATTCTGAAGTAGCAGGCGTGTTGATTGAAGAAGGGTTTGGCAGTGTGGATGAGCTGGTTGATGCAGATGCACAAGTCTTAGAAAGCATAGAAGAGTTTGATGCATCAATGGTTGAAGAGCTTCAAGAGCGCGCATCAGATGCACAATTAGTACAGGCCTTGGGGGATACTGAAGCTTCTGAGGTGCTCATGAGTGTTGAAGGCGTTAGTGAGGATTTGGCGAGTGCATTAATTGAAGCAGACATTGTCACTGTTGATGACTTAGCGGAGTTATCTATCGATGAATTGCTTGATATTCAAGATATGGATACCGAAATAGCATCCAGTGTTATCATGACCGCAAGAGAAAATGAAGGATGGTTTGATTAATTTAGCGTTAGAATTTATTTTAAGTTAATAATTATAAAAAAAATATAGGCAAGCATTATGGCACATACAGTTCAAACACTCTCTAAATTATTGAAAAAGACGCCTGGTGAGGTAATCACAATTCTGGCTAATGCTGGCGTTGATGGTAAAAATTCAGACTCTGCCATTTCAGCAGAAGAAAGAAAAATTTTGATGAGCAGTCTTTCAAAACGCTCAAGTAGTAAATCTAGTATGTCTGTCTCTCGTAAGGCAGATACTAAGTCCAGTGCCAGTTCAGCAAGTGGTGTTAAGGTGCAAGTTAAGAAAAAACGCCTTACAAAGTCAGCCACAACGACTGATGAACAGCCTGAAATCGCTGCTAATGAAGCTGCTCAAGCTGCCTTGGATGCTGGTCGTGATGCAGATGAAAAATTATTAGCCCAAGATGCTAAGCGTTTGGAGATGGTGCGTTTGCAAAAAACCCAAGCAGAGGCGTTAAAAGCCCAGAAAGAAACGGCTAAACAAGCGCCAGTGCAAGAAACTGCAAAAAAAGTTGAAAAACCTAAAATAACGGATAAGTCTAAAGAAGATAAAAAATCTAAACGCTTGCATAATGCACTTAGTGGTAATAATACTCGCAGGCAACTTCATGTTGCTAGACATAATCCAAATCGAAAGCTGAAGAAAAAAGACAGAACACGCTTGTCACAAAAAGTACAAGAAGAGCAGGCGCAACATGCCTTTCAAAAGCCTGTTGACAAAATGATTCATGAAATCGCTATTGCTGAGAATATTAAAGTAACCGAACTCGCACAAAAGATGGCCACCAAAGCTGGAGAAGTGCTTAAAGTGTTGATGGACATGGGTGTTATGGTAACACTGAATGATGTGATTGACCAAGATACCGCCATGTTAGTTGTAGAAGAAATGGGGCATAAAGGCATTGCTAGTGTTGGAGAAACCATTGAAGATGTGTTAATTGAGCAGTCAAAATCTAGTGGTAATGAAAGTGCTAGACCACCTGTTGTAACCATTATGGGTCATGTTGACCATGGCAAAACCTCATTGCTTGACTACATTCGTAAAGCCAAGGTAGTAAACAGTGAAGCTGGCGGTATTACGCAACATATCGGTGCTTATCAAGTTCAGTCAAACGGTAACACCATTACTTTTATTGACACACCAGGACATGAGGCATTTTCAAAAATGCGCTCTCGTGGTGCTAATGTGACCGATATTGTTATTTTGGTGGTGGCTGCTGATGATGGCGTGATGCCACAAACGATTGAGTCCATCAAACACGCACAAACTGCAGGTGTGTCAATGATTGTTGCCATTAATAAGATAGACAAAGAAGGGGTGGATATTGATAAAATTAAGCAAGTTCTTTCAACGCATAATGTTATCTCTGAAGATTGGGGTGGCGACGTAATGACGATACCCGTATCAGCGTATACTGGCGAAGGTGTGGATGCTTTATTAGACGCAATCTCACTAACTGCTGAGGTTTTAGAATTTTCAGCGGTGATTAAAGCACCAGCATACGGTACTGTGCTAGAAGCACGCCTTGAAAAAGGCCGTGGCAAAGTCACCACGATTTTGGTGCAATCGGGCACGTTGAACAAAGGCGATATCATGATTGCTGGATTTGAATATGGCAAAGTGAAGCAAATTGTGGATGACAAAGGCAAAGTGCTTAAATCAGCCACACCGTCAATGCCTGTAGAAGTGCTGGGCTTATCTGGTGTGCCTAACTCTGGTGATGAAGTGTTAGTGGTGGATAGTGAGCGCAAGGCTCGTGAGGTGGCTGATTTTAGAAAAGCCAAAGACCGTGAGGCGCAATTACAAAAACAACAAGCATCGAAGATGGAGAACTTCTTAATGAAAATGGAAGAAGGCGATGTTTCGACTGTTAATGTATTGCTTAAAGCGGACGTTAGAGGTTCAGCGCAAGCATTGATTGAAGCCTTGGAAGAATTATCAACGGATGAAGTTAGAGTAAAAGTAATATCAAGTGGTGTTGGCGGTATTAACAATACTGATATTACACTGGCAGCAACTTCTAATGCTTTGGTGCTTGGCTTTAACGTGCGTGCTGATGCTGTTGCACGTAAAACGGCTGACAATGAAGGTGTTCGTGTTGAATATTACTCAATTATTTATAACTTAATTGATGATGTGAAGGCGATTATGAGCGGTTTACTCAGCCCTGAACTTAGTGAAAATATTATTGGCATTGCCTCTGTTAAGGATGTATTCAGATCTCAAAAAATGGGTGACATTGCAGGATGTATGGTTGAGGAAGGTGTGGTTAGACGTGACAGTCTAATTCGAGTATTGCGCGATAGTGCGGTTATTTTTGAAGGCGAGCTAGAATCACTAAGACGCTTTAAGGATGATGTTAATGAAGTGAAATCAGGCACTGAATGTGGTATTGGCGTCCTTAATTACAGAGATGTTCAGCCAGGTGACCAGATAGAAGTCTTTGAGCGTGTTGAAAGAACGCGCACACTCTAATTGGATTTTTGATACAAGTGTTAGAACAAGCCTCTTATAGAATTGAAAGAATTAACGAACTTATTCGCCGTGAGTTAACGCTATTATTAAGGACTACCACCAAAGACCCAAGATTAAGTGGCGTGGTGATTACCGATGTATTGGCAAGTCGTGATCTAAGCAGTGCCAAGGTTTTTTATACGGTCACTAAGGAAGACAAAGCAGTGGTTAAGCCACTACTTGCTAAAGCCAGTGGCTTTTTTCGTTCTCGTTTGTCAAAAACGCTAGAACTTCGTCACACACCTGCACTTAGATTTATCTTTGACCCTGCGCCTAACACAGGCGCAAGGATTAAACAACTATTGTCTAAACTTTAACAAACTGTTGCACGAACTCATCCCATGTCAAGACGCAATCCAAAAAGGTAGAGGCATTAATGGTATTGTTTTATTAGATAAAGATTTTGGCTTAAGTTCTAATGCTGCTTTATAAAAAGTAAAATGACTTTTCTTTGCCAAGAAGGCGGGACATACGGGTGCACTAGATCCTTTAGCCAGTGGTATTTTGTCAATCTGTTTAGGGCGGGCGACTAAAATTGCACAATTTTTACTAGAGGATGATAAATGTTATTTTATGCGTGGTAAGTTGGGGCAAATGAGCGATACAGGTGATTGCGAAGGCAGTATTATCAAAACCCAGCCTTTTGAGCATTTAAGTGACAGTGAAATTGCTAAGGCTATAAGCTTTAAGGGTAGTATTTTGCAGATTCTGCCTATGTATTCAGCACTCAAAAGAAATGGGCAACCATTGTATAAACTTGCCAGATAAGGCATAGAAGTAAAAAGAGAACCACGTCCAGCTACCATTCATAAAATTATTTATCTTGGATATGAAAATGGCATACTTTCGCTTGAAGTAACGTGTTCTAAAGGCACTTATATTCGTACTTTAATAGAAGATATTGGTAAAAAAACTAGATTGTAGTGCGCATGTTGTTGAACTCAGGCGCACAGGTTTTGCACATATTGATATCAGCCAAACCTTTAAATTTTCTGACCTTGAGGTGCTGGCATCAGATGATTATCCACAAGACACTAGATGAGAAAATTTTTGCCAGTGAAGCCATGCTACTAAATCTTGAGGATGTTTACCTGAGTGAGGTCCAAAGTGTGGATATCAAGTTTGGCAGAGAAGTTCAAACAGATAAGCAAGGATTGCTTAAAGTGAAATTATTTGATGAGAAAAAACAATTTTTGGGCTGGACAGCGTCAAGAAAATAGGATAATTGCACCAAAAAAGGTTATTTGTATGAACAAAAAAGATGCACTGGTTGGTTATTATTTTAATAACAATTTAATGCATTCTATCAAGGGCGATAAAAGCCTGCGTGAAAGTGTTTATAACCGCGATCAAGCTTTTAATACTGTCGATGACCACTTAGATGAATTGGTTGATATTTGGCTGTTTTTGCTACTTAAAAACGGGTGTATATCGTTTGGTGATTGGGCTCAATAATGTAGAAGTGTGTATTGCATCAGTGTTTGACCCGTTTAATACCGAGGTGCATTTAGCAGATGATTTGTTAAAGCCTGACTATGTTGATTTTCATTTTAATAAAATTAGCCTTGATAAAAAGGACAAACTTATTAAACGCATTTATTTAATGCTTGAAAAAGATAAGACTTTTGCCCTACTTTCAAAAGATTGGCAGCAGTCTTTGTTAGATAGAAATCAAAAAATGCAACAGTTAACTCATGAGGACGATTTGCATTTTATCTTGCAAAACATTCCAAAATTACGCCATCTTGATGGGTTATTATTTGCGTTCAATTGCCATTAATTTGTTTAATTCAACCGTATCAATGTCGTTTAATTGCGACAGTACGCAAATTATGTCACATATAAAATTTATTATAGAGTGCTTATGAATGTTTTAGTTATTGGTAGTGGTGGTCGCGAATATGTTTTGGCTTGGCAGTGTGCCAAATTTGATACAGTCAGTCAAGTGTTTGTTGCCCCTGGTAATACTGGCACACAGTTAGAAAATAAATTGACCAATGTTGATATTGCTGTAGAGGATATAGCGGGTTTAATTAATTTTGTAAAAACCAATTAAGTCAATTTAACCATTGCTGGTCCTGAAGTGCCACTGGTAATAGGCGTGGTTGATCATTTTCAAGCCGAAGGCTCGGCAATTTTCGGGCCAACTCAGGCTAGGCCGTCTCACAACTGGAGAGATCTTAAAGGATTTTTTAGAGCGTAATAACATTCCTACGGCGTATTACGACGTATTTACCGAAGTAAACTCCGCCATTCAACATGTTAAAAATAAAGGCGTACCTATCGTGATTAAGGCTGATGGCTTGGCTGCAGGCAAGGGTGTGATCATTGCTCATACGCAAGCTGATGATTGACCAAGATAATAATTTTAAAGTATTGGAATATAACTGTCATTTTGGCGGCCCTGAAACCCAGCCAATTATGATGCGTCTTAAGTCTAATTTAGCAGACTTATGCTTATTGGCAACGCAACAAAAATTAGACCAAGCAAGCATTGAATGGGATGAACGTGCGTTTTTGGGTGTGGTGCTAGCGGCCAATGGTTATCCAAATACTTATCCTTCTAATGAAGTGATTGTCCTGCCAGAAGATGGCACATCAGCAAAAGTATTTCACGCTGGCACTAGGATGAATAGTGGCAATGTTATTAGTAATGGCGGGCGTGTTTTATGTGCCACTGCACTTGGAATAGACACTAAAAATGCACAAAAAAATGCTTATGCGCTAAACTTGAAAAAAATTGACTGGGAAAACGCCTATTATCGAGATGATATCGGCTTTAAAGTGATTGATAGCCAGTGCCATATTAATGTAAATTAAATGCTAACTAATAATTCTATATATTGGGTTAATCACTGTTAATACCGCATATCCATTAAAAAAATTACCCAACTATCAATTGTTAAAAAATTGATAGTTGGTGTTATAACATGTCTTTTTTATGAAAATTGTATCTCCACCCAAATCCTTTATGCAAGATTTGTTAGAATTGGCAGTTGGAAAAATGCAACAAGAAGTAATGCTACGTATAACCGATGAAAAAAATCGCTATCTGCATTGGGATAAAACAGGCTACTTAAAAGTGTCTGAAAATTTTGATAATATTGAGCAATATTGGCACTTTGTTAAATTTTCACGGATGCAGCAGCAAAAAAACTACCTTTTATTGAAAATCCTTCTTTTATTTTGACAGACGATATTCAAAAAAATATCTATGAAATTGATTCAAAAATACGTGGTTCGCTTGAGGTTAAAAATATTGACGATAATAAGGATAGGTACACTATTCGCTCATTGATTGATGAAGCAATTAGCTCCTCTCAAATGGAAGGGGCGGCAACCACTAGAAAAGTCGCACGTGATATGTTGAAATATGAAAAAACGCCCAAAGACCATTCACAGAAGATGATTTATAACAATTATTAGGCAATTAAATTTATTAATAACCATAAGAATGATGGTTTAACCCCGAGTTTTATTTTAGAATTGCACGCTATTGTTGCTATCGGTACGATGAATGATTCAGATGTTGGTAAACTTAGGCAAAACAACGAAATTAATGTAGTTGATAACAATATAGGGAATATTCTACATCATCCGCCTAATTTTGAAGAATTACCTGATAGATTAGAAGACTTATGTAACTTTGCCAATGGCAACTCCCCTGATTATTTTGTTCATCCTATTATTCGGGCGAATATTGTGCATTTGACCATCCTTTTGTAGATGGTAATGGGTGTACAACTAGGGCGTTGTTTTATTGGGTGATTTTGAAAAATAATTATTGGTTGTTTCAATATGATACTTTATCAACTTATATTAAAGAAGCACAAGCGCAGTATGGCGAGTCTTTTCTTATGGTTGAAAGTGATGATTTTGATTTGACCTATTTTGTCAATAGCCAACTCAAATTTATTAATCAAAGCATCAAGGGCTTGTTTGATTATGTGGACAATAAGCAAAATCAGCAGCAACAAGCATTAAAACTGCTTGGTGCATATTTAGCCGGTGGAAAGTTAAACTCTCGTCAAGCTATGATTATTCAACATGCTATCAAACATTCGGGAGTGGGTTACACAATTGTAGGGCATAAATTATCTCATCATGTTAGTTATGCAGCAGCTAAATCAGATTTAGAAAAATTATAGGCTTATTACAACAATCCAAACGGGGGACGGGTGTGCTTTTGTATTTATTGCCCCAAATGACTTAGAACAACGCATTCAATCCTACAAATGATTATTGTCGATGTGGATGAAGTTGGTAGGGGTTGTTTGGCAGGCAATGTGGTGGCAGGTGCCGTTATTTTGCCAAATGATTTTGATTTGTCTGAATTGACTGAGTCAAAAAAAGCTTAGTGAGATTATATACGTTGATTACTCATCAATGCCAGTGGGCAGTGGGCGAGGCAAGTGCGATTGAAATTGATAAAATTAACATTTTGCAAGCCACTATGTTGGCCATGCGCCGTGCTGTTGAGCGTCTAGATATCAGATATGATCAGGCGTGGGTGGATGGTAATCGCTGTCCTGAACTTGAAAATTGTACATCAATTATTAAAGGAGATTTAACCGAAGCAGTTATATCGGCAGCATCGATTTTTGCTAAAGTAACGCGTGATAGGCTAGATGGTTGAATTAAATAAGCTTTATCCAATGTATGGCTTTGCCAAATACAAAGGTTATGGCACTAAGGTGCACATTGAGGCCTTAATAAAGTTTGGCGCCATTAATGAGCACCGATATTCATTTACTCCGGTGAAAAATTTGTCCCTGTAGTATTGCTACCTAATGCCCTAATTTGACGCTGTAAGTCAGCTTTTTTTGCCTCAAGCTCGGCTTGTTGTTTTTCAAGTTCAGCTCTACGTTTATCCTCAAGTGCTTTGAGCCTATCACGTTCTATTTCAGCTTTGGGACGAGTTTTTAGATAATCAAATAACTTCACAACTTTGTAAGCACCTTTGGCTTTAGCAGCAGTTTTGGCGGCCATATCTGCTTCGCGCTTAGTTAAAGCGCCCATTAAATAAATCACTTGGTCTTCAGTCATCACCCGAACATGGGTTGGATGAAATACTTCCTGATTTTGAAATAGAAGTTCAACTTGTATGGTGATGGTTGAATCCTTGGCTCGGCTGAGTAGCCCGCTTGAAGGTCCGAGTTTGATTTCATTAAATATTTGTGAAATTTTTGGTACTTGACGTTGTGCTTGCTTGCTGGCATAAACGCGCATTTCGGGTGTTGGCACTTCTCCAGTAATGAGTACTATTTTGTTATAAACCATGAAATTAAGATGTGCATCACTTAATGTTGAATCTTCGCTAGACCAGGTTAATAGCCTTAAGGCAATGGTTTTGTCATCCAGTATCTTCCCAATACTACGTCTGTCATTACTTATTGAAATGACTGAACTAACGGTTGAGGCACCTTGAATGGCTGGTGCACAACTTGTTAGAAACAAAGAGTTTGCTATTAGAAATATTGATAGAATGATTTTTTTCATGATGTTTAGCTTTCGAAAGCGTCTTTTACCCAATTGATTTTAGGATATTTTAAATCAGATTCAAGCCGATAACATCAAACCTGCACAGATAATCTTGATATTTTTGGTATCTTTGTAAATACAATTCAGCAGTGCGAATTATTTTTGTTTGCTTTTTGTGAGTAACCGTTTCTACCGTGGCGCCAAAACGAATGTTGGTACGATAGCGAACTTCAATAAAAACTAATGTTTGACTTTTTATCAAGCATAATAATATCTATTTCACCCAATGGGGTTAAATAATTTTTTTCAATGAGTTTAAGACGTTGTTTGGACAAATATGCTAATGCAATGTCTTCTGCTTGATTGCCAATTTTTCTTTTAAAACTGAATATGAACGGAACGCTTTATATTGTTGCCACGCCAATTGGAAACCTAAGTGATATCACTTTTAGGGCGGTTGAAATGCTAAAAACAGTTGATATTATTCTAGCAGAGGACACACGTCATTCCAAACACTTGCTTAATCATTATGATATTGCAACGCCCATGCGTGCTTTTCATGAGCATAATGAAAGGCATAAAACACCCAATGTAATCAATGAATTATTAGCAGGCAAACATATTGCGTTGATTAGCGATGCGGGCACACCACTTATTAGCGACCCGGGCTATGTATTAGTAAGCGAGGCGAAAAAAGCAGGCATTAACGTATCACCCATTCCTGGTTCTAATGCAATGATTAGCGCAATTAGCGCATCAGGGATTGCCAGTGATAAATTCAGTTTTTTTGGTTTTTTGCCCAGTAAACAATCAGCGCGCTTGAAGGTAATTCGTTCAATTGCTCATATCAATGAAGTAGCTATTTTTTATGAATCGCCCAAACGCATTCTTTCTTGTGCGCAAGATTTACAAATGGTACTAGGCAATGAGCGCATTGTTTGTTTTGCCAAGGAGTTGACTAAGTCGTTTGAGACGATTAAAACAGATATTTTGCCAAAGTTGATTAGTTATTTACAAGCAGACGATGCACACCAAAAAGGTGAATTTTCAATTCTTGTTTCTGCAGTGGATAAAGACAACCAAGTATCAGGAGAAGAAATATTGGATAAAATATTGCCCATTCTGCTCACTGAGATGGGCACAGCAAAAGCCGCTAAACTTGCAGCTAAAATGACTGGTATTGATAAAAAATACTGCTATCAACGCGCTATTGATTTATAAGGATTTTTGATGAGCCTTTATACACGGTATATTTTCTTTTGTAAAAATATTCGCAAAGACGGCAAAGCATGTTGCTCACAACTTAATGCTAAAACGATGTATCGTTATGCCAAGGGTAAGTGCCGTCAAGAAGGTATTATGGGTGAGGGCAAGATTGGGGTTAGAGAATCACACTGTTTGGGGCGTTATGAATATGGGCCTGTGGCGGTTGTTTATCCTGATAATGTTTGGTATCAAATATTGATGAAGAGGACATTAATGGTATTATCACCGAACACCTAATCAATGGCAATGCTGTTAAAAGACTACAAATTGATTAGCTTTTTATACAATTGATTAGTTTTCTGAGTTAAGTCAGCAATATCTAGGTTATTTTCAATAACATCAACAGGTAGTTTATCACATAATTCCAAGCGTAGTGAATGACTAGTTTGTGTAGAAATCATGCTTTTTGCTTCTTTTAGATTGATATTATCACGAGCAATTAATCTTTTTAGTTGTTGCTCTTCATTGCATTCAACAATAATTGCTCTATTAAACAAATGAGTAAGGTTCTTTTCAGCTAATAGCGGTATTTCAACCACCACTAGTTTGCTTTCTAATTTGTTAATTGCAGTTTGCATGCGCACTAATATTTCTGGATGCAACACTGCTTCGATCAACAGTTGATTAGATTTACTTTCTAGCAAAAGTTTACGTAAAGCGCCACGATTAAGGCTTTTATCAGCATTAAGAAGAATATCATTACCAAAGTACTTTACTAATTCTTTGAGTCCAAACGTGTTAGGCTTAACCACGTCGCGTGCAAGTTCATCAAGGCTGATAACATCTACGCCCAGACCGCTTAAGAGTTGACTCGCTTTTGATTTACCACAAGCAATTCCGCCTGTTAGTGCTATTTTAATGATTGACATAGTCAATTGATTTTATCAAAATTATACTTTATCTATTGACATTTACGTTAAATCTTTCGATAATACTCCTTCTTATGGTTATGTAGCTCAGCTGGTTAGAGCACAGCATTCATAATGCTGGGGTCGGTGGTTCAAGTCCACCTATAACCACCATATAATATCAATGTTTTAATAAGTGTCTTTTTTTTGTCTATTATAAAGACCAGCCTTATAATTCAGTTATTCCTATTGTATGGCTACTTTATTTTTATAAAACAATCATTTGGGAGCGCCTTGATTAAAGAGTAGTTTTTACGTATAATTATTCAGTTTTTGTTCAAGGAATTTTATATGCCATCACGCAGAGATTTAGCAAATGCCATTCGCGCTTTAAGCATGGATGCAGTTCAAAAGGCAAAGTCAGGACACCCAGGCGCACCAATGGGTATGGCAGATATTGCACAGGTGCTTTGGAACGATCATTTGAAGTATAACCCAATACACGCTAAGTGGGCTGATCGCGACCGTTTTGTATTATCAAACGGACATGGTTCAATGCTGATTTATTCATTGCTACATTTATCAGGTTATGATCTTAGCATAGATGATATTAAAAATTTTCGTCAATTACATGCCAAAACCGCAGGTCATCCTGAATATGGTTATGCAGATGGTATTGAGACAACAACAGGCCCATTGGGACAAGGCGTTGCTAATGCAGTTGGTATGGCAATTGCTGAGCGTACGCTAGGGGCGCAATTTAACAAGCCAGGTTATGACATTGTTGACCACAACACCTATGTATTTATGGGTGATGGCTGTTTAATGGAAGGCTTGTCTCACGAGTCTTGCGCTATGGCAGGCACGTTAGGGCTTGGCAAATTGGTTGCGTTTTGGGACGATAATGATATCTCTATTGATGGTCATATTTCTGACTGGATGGAAAAAGACGTAGCGGGTCGTTTTGAGTCTTATGGTTGGCATGTTGTTCGTGATGTTGATGGCCATGATGCTGATGCAATTAATGCGGCAATTATCGTTGCTAAAGCTGAAACTACCAAGCCTTCACTTATTTGTACACGCACAATCATTGGTTTTGGTTCGCCTAATTTATGCGGCACGCACAATTGTCATGGTGCGCCACTGGGTGATGATGAAATTGCAGCAACTCGCAAAGAATTAGGTTGGGATTCTGCACCATTTGAAATCCCTGCAGATATTTACGCAGGCTGGGACCATAAAGAAAAAGGTGCTACTGATGAATCAGCTTGGGATGTTAAGTTTGCAGCTTATAAGGTAGAGTTTCCAGTGGATGCTGCTGAGTTTGAGCGTCGTATATTGGGTGATTTGCCTGTTAATTTTGCAGTTGAAATGGATAAATTTATTGCTAAAATGCAAGAAGAAATGCCAAGCATTGCTTCCCGTCAAGCCTCTCAACGTGCGATTGAGGCTATGGGTCCTTTATTGCCAGAAATGTTTGGCGGTTCTGCTGATTTGACCGGTTCTAACCTAACCAACTGGTCAGGCACTGTTAAAGTGAATGCACAAAACGCAAACGGTAATTATATTTCATGGGGTGTTCGTGAATTTGGCATGGCGCACATGATGAATGGCATGGTACTTCATGGTGGTTTTAAAGTTTACGGTGCAACTTTCTTTATGTTTATGGAATTTATGCGTAATGCATTACGCATGTCCGCACTGATGAAAATTGGCACAATTTATGTTTATACCCATGACTCTATTGGTTTGGGTGAAGATGGTCCTACGCATCAGCCGGTTGAGCAGTTAGCAACCATGCGCATGATTCCTAATTTCCAGTCTTGGAGAGGGTGTGATGCTGTTGAATCAGCGGTATCTTGGAAAATGGCGATGCTTAGAGGCAATGCACCAACAGGATTGGTCTTTTCACGTCAAACCTTAACAGCAATGGCGAGAACTTCTGAGCAAGTGGCTAATATTGAAAAAGGCGGTTATGTCCTTAAAGATTGTGAAGGTGTGGCTGATATTATCTTTATTGCAACGGGCTCTGAAGTGGGCTTGGTAATTGAAGCAGCGACGGCAATGAATGTCAAGGTGCGCGTTGTTTCAATGCCTTGTACAAATGCTTATGACGACCAAGACCAAGCTTATAAAGATTCAGTTTTAACACCAGGTGTTAAACGTCTTGCGATTGAGGCAGGTGTTGGTGATGGATGGTATAAATACGTAGGTCTAGATGGTGATGTGGTTTGTATGACAACCTTTGGTGAGTCTGCACCAGCGGATCAATTATTTAAAGCATTTGGCTTTACAACAAAGAATGTTATTGCAAAAGCAAAAGCTGTTATTGGTTAAATAATGAATTTAAGCACGACGAAAGTTACTGATGATTTTTTTAGTGTTTTTTACGAGATTTATGCCCAAATGGCATAATGTAATGAAGTAAAAAAAAGGAGTGAGAAATGGCAATAAAAATAGGTATTAATGGTTTTGGTCGTATTGGTCGCATGGTGTTTCGTGCAATTGCAAAGGATTTTCCAGAACTAGAAGTAGTCGGTATTAACGACTTATTAGATAATGATTACTTAGCATATATGCTTAAGTATGATACAGCTCACGGTCGTTTTGACGGCGATATTGCAGTTGATGGTGATAATTTTGTCATCAATGGCAAAAAAATTCGCTTGTCAGCTGAAAGCAATCCTGCTGATCTTGCATGGGGTGATATTGATGTAGATGTAGCGATTGATTGTACTGGTTTTTTCTTAACAGAAGAATCTTGTCAAGCACATATTGATGCAGGTGCAAAAAAAGTAGTTCAGTCAGCGCCTTCTAAAGACAGTACACCAATGTTTGTATATGGTGTAAACCACACCGAATATGCAGGTCAAGCCATTATTTCAGCGGCGTCTTGTACCACGAATTGTCTTGCACCAATTGCTAAAGTGATTAATGATAATTGGGGCTTAAAGCGCGGTCTAATGACAACAGTTCATGCATCAACAGCAACACAAAAAACGGTTGATGGTCCTTCAATGAAAGATTGGAGAGGTGGTCGTGCGGTGTTTGAGAATATCATTCCTTCATCAACAGGTGCTGCTAAAGCAGTCGGCGTTGTATTGCCAGAGCTTAATGGCAAATTAACAGGCATGGCGTTTCGCATTCCATCAGTTGATGTTTCAGTAGTTGATTTAACTTGCGAGTTAAACAAAAGCGCCACTTATGAGCAAATTTGTGACGCTATGAAAGAGGCATCAGAAAACTCAATGAAAGGCACATTGGCTTATACTGAAGACTCGGTTGTATCAAGTGATTTCCGTGGTTTTAGCGCTTCTTCAATTTTTGATTTTGGTGCGGGTATTGCACTGGATGATACGTTTGTTAAAGTTGTGTCTTGGTATGATAACGAGTATGGCTATACTTGTAATATGCTTCGTTTAATTGAACATATTGCTTAAACTATTAAAAATACGGATCGTGTTATGAGCCGTGCTTTTTATGTCAAATTTATATATTAAAAGCTCACAACTTGGTGTTAGTGAGGTAATTGAAAAACTCAAACAAGCTGTTATAAACAACCAGTTTGGCATTTTGCATGCTTTTGATATTAAGCAAACACTGGCTAACAAAGGTCAAGAGTTGACAGAAGAATGTCACGTATTTGAGGTTTGAAATCCAAAAGTTGCAAAAGATATTCTTGAAAAGGATGTTAATTTAGCCATCATGTTGCCGTGTCGAATTTCGGTATATACTCAGGATAATGTTACCAAAGTTGGATTGGCATTGCCCTCTAGGCAAATTGTCCAACTGTCAAACATTAATGGGCTGTTGCCATTAGTTGAGCCTGTTGAAAAAAGCCTGATTAAAATTGTTGATCAGTCTATTGCATAAATAAGTAGGAGAATTATTATGTTAGTTATTAATCTATCAGATTTGGATTTAAGTTCAAAACGAGTGTTAATTCGTCAAGACCTTAATGTACCAATTTCTAATGGGGTTGTTACCAGTGATAAGCGCATTAAGGCTTCACTACCAACCATTGAAATGGCTTTAAAACAAGGCGCTAAAGTCATGCTAATGTCACACCGTGGTCGTCCAACCGAGGGTGAGCTAAGTGATGAATTTAGCCTGCAGCCTGTTGCTGATCGTTTGAGTGAATTATTAAACACCACAGTGCGTTTAGAAAAAGACTGGCTGGATGGTGTTCAGATGAATGATGGTGAGGTGGTACTTTGTGAAAATGTACGCTTTAATGCTGGTGAAATGGCTAATGACGATAGCCTATCTAAGCGCATGGCTTTGATGTGTGATATTTTTGTGATGGACGCATTTGGTACCGCGCACCGCGCTCAGGCCTCTACTCACGGTGTTGCTAAATATGCACCCATTGCTTGTTCAGGCCCATTATTATCGGGTGAACTTGATGCGCTTGGCAAGGCATTAAATAACCCTAAGCGCCCAATGGTTGCGATTGTTGGTGGTTCTAAGGTTTCAACAAAGTTGACCGTACTTGAATCTTTATCCAAAATAGTGGATCAGTTGGTTGTAGGTGGTGGTATTGCCAATACCTTTATTGCAGCTCAGGGTTTTAATGTGGGCAAATCTTTGTGTGAACATGATTTAATTCCAACGGCCAAAAAACTCATGGAAGGTTGTGAAATTTCAGTGCCAACAGACGTGGTTTGTGGCAAGGAATTTTCAGAGACCGCAGAAGCACAAACCAAGGCCTCGATAGAAGTTGCTGATGATGACATGATCTTTGACATTGGACCTGAGTCTGCTAAGCAACTAGCTGAGATTATGAAAAATGCAGGCACGATTGTGTGGAACGGTCCAGTTGGTGTGTTTGAATTTGATCAATTTTCTAGTGGTACCAAGATACTAGGTAAGGCAATTGCTGAATCTGATGCATTTTCAATTGCTGGTGGTGGTGATACATTGGCAGCTGTTGATAAATACGGTATTGAAGACAAGATAAGCTATATTTCAACAGGCGGCGGTGCATTTTTAGAGTTTTTAGAGGGTAAAACATTGCCAGTAGTAGAAATTTTAGAACAAAGGGCTGCGGGTGTAGATTTTGCCTAGAAGAACTAAGATATTAGCCACACTTGGTCCTGCAACGGATAAAGAAGGTGTGTTAGACAGCATTCTTGAAGCAGGCGTTAATGTTGTGCGTATTAATTTCTCGCACGGCTCAGAAAAAGAACATTTAAACAGAGTCAAGGCAGTACGCACTTGGGCGCAAGCCAATCAGACTTATGTGGGTGTTTTGATGGATCTTCAAGGCCCTAAAATTCGTATTGCTACTTTCAAAGATGGTATGAAAATCCAATTGAATAATGGTGATACCTTTGCACTTGATGCTGACTTGGATGATCATTTAGGCAGCCAACATTCGGTGGGTATTGCGTATAAAAAATTACCACAAGAGGTGCAGATTGGTAATATTTTATTATTGGATGATGGAAAAATAGTATTAGAAGTTACTAGTATTAAAGGCAATAAAATTAATACCATTGTGACACAAGGTGGTATTTTGTCAGATAAAAAAGGCATTAATCTTCGTGGCGGTGGCTTGTCTGCTAATGCATTGACTGAAAAAGACAAAAAAGACATCATAATTGCAGCAAAAGCTAAAGCAGATTACGTGGCTTTATCATTCCCAGTTAGTGGCGATGATGTGCGTGAAACTAAGCAATTATTAAAACAGGCAGGTTGTGATGCTGGTGTAATTTCAAAAATTGAACGTGCTGAGTCTTTGGTGGAGGGTGTTATTTTAGATATCATCAAAGAGTCGGCAGGCATTATGGTAGCACGTGGCGATTTAGGTGTTGAAATTGGTGATGCACAGTTACCTGCACAACAAAAACGCTTAATTAAGTTGGCCAGATCAAATAATCGAATTGTTATTACTGCAACACAAATGTTGGAATCAATGATTATCAGCCCAATTCCAACTCGTGCTGAGGTTTTTGATGTTGCTAACGCAGTATTAGACGGTACTGATGCAGTGATGCTTTCAGCTGAAACAGCAGTAGGTGATTTCCCTGAAAATGCTGTTAAAACTATGCACGATGTTTGTATTGAAGCTGAAAAAAATCCCATTGCTAAAATATCCCACCATCGTCTTGACGAAACCTTTACTTATATTGATGAAACCATTGCTATGAGTGCAATGTATGCTGCTAATCATATGGGTGCTAGGGTGATTGCAACCTTAACAGAAAGTGGTAAAACTGCCATATGGATGTCAAGAATTAGTTCAGGTATTCCTATTGTAGCGATGTCTGATAAAGTATCGACTTTGCAAAAAGCTACCCTTTATAGAGGGGTTCATCCTTGTTTTTTGCCAACTAGAAAAGATTGGGCAAAGATAAACAAGGCTGTTATCAAGCGTTTACAAGTTGGCGATTTTGTTTATGATGGCGATACTGTTATACTAACTAAGGGTACGTATACAAATAAGTCTGGCGGCACAAATCTGATGAAAATTTTGACAGTGGGTGATTCAGAGTATTAAAATAAGAGTAAAAAAGCGTAACTATTAAATAGAAAAATGCTAAACTTTAACGACTTAAAAAGGAGAAAAATATGTTAGTTTCATTAAGAGAATTATTAGACCACGCGGCAGCCAACAACTACGGTATGCCAGCATTCAATATTAACAATATGGAGCAAGTCCATGCTATTATGCAGGCTGCAGATAAAACCAATAGCCCTGTTATTATGCAAGGTTCTGCTGGTGCAAGGGGCTATGCAGGCGAGCCGTTTTTACGCCATTTAATTTTAGCAGCAACTGAAATGTACCCGCATATTCCAGTGGTTATGCATCAAGACCATGGTTCTGAGCCATCTGTCTGTCTGCGCTCAATTCAATCGGGTTTTTCATCAGTGATGATGGATGGTTCATTAGAAGCAGACATGAAAACACCGGCTTCATTTGAATATAATGTTAATGTGACTGCTGAAGTTGTGAAAATGGCACACGCAGGTGGCGTTTCCGTTGAAGGTGAGTTGGGCTGTCTAGGTTCATTAGAAACTGGCATGATGGGCGAAGAAGATGGCCATGGTGCTAAAGGTAAGTTAGATTTAGATATGTTGCTAACTTCAGTTGAAGAAGCCGCTGATTTTGTTAAAGCAACTAATGTTGATGCATTGGCCATTGCTATTGGCACCTCGCATGGTGCTTATAAGTTTACCCAAGAGCCAACAGGCGATGTGTTGCGCATTGACAGAATTAAAGAAATCCATGCACGTATTCCAGATACACATTTAGTGATGCATGGTTCTTCTTCAGTGCCACAAGACTGGTTAAAAATTATTAACGATTTTGGTGGTGACATGGGTCAAACTTATGGCGTTCCTGTAGAAGAAATTCAAGAAGGCATTAAACACGGTGTACGTAAAGTTAATATTGATACCGATTTACGCATGGCGTCAACAGGCGCAGTTCGCAGACACTTGGTTGAAAACACATCAAACTTTGATCCGCGTAAATTCTTAAAAGAAGCAACCAGTGCAATGAGTGATATTTGTGCAGCACGTTTTGAAGCGTTTGGCTCAGCGGGCAATGCAGATAAAATCAAAGTTTCTTCATTAGATACCATGAGTCAAAAATATCTTTCTGGTGAACTGGATGCCCAAGTAAGGTAGGCAGCCTAACAGCTCAAAATAAAAAAGGCTTGTTTTAACGGGTCTTTTTTATTTTGAGTTATAAACCATGGAACAAACTAAGCATTATTCAGTGATTGTCATTGGTGGCGGTCATGCTGGCACAGAAGCAGCACTCGCAAGCGCTCGTATGGGTGTTTGTACGTTGCTTATTTCTCATAACATTGAAACACTTGGACAAATGAGTTGTAACCCTGCAATTGGAGGGATTGGCAAGGGACATTTGGTTAAGGAAATTGATGCGATGGGTGGTGTTATGGCACGCGCGATTGACAAATCTGGGATACAATTTCGTACGTTGAATACTTCAAAAGGCCCTGCAGTCCGTGCAACTCGTGCGCAGGCTGATCGTATTTTGTATAAGGCACAGATTCATTATGTTTTAGAAAATCAAGACAATCTATCTTTGTTTCAACAAGCAGTTGATGATTTAATCATTGAGCATGATCAAATTAAAGGTGTAGTGACTCAGATGGGGCTTGCTTTTATGGCAGATAAGGTTATTTTAACATCAGGTACTTTTTTGGGCGGTGTTATCCATATTGGACAGCGTAATTTTCAAGGTGGTCGTGCAGGTGATGTGCCATCAAATGCCTTATCAAGAAAATTGCGCTCTTACGATTTAGGTGTTAGTCGACTAAAAACGGGCACACCTCCAAGACTGGATGGTAGAACGTTAAATTATTCCCTCATGCAGATACAACCAGGGGACACGCCACTGCCGACGTTTTCATTCATGGGGGTTAAAGAAGACCACCCAAGGCAAATTCCTTGCTATATCACGGATACCAACGAAAAAACCCATGACTTTATTCGCACTGGATTAAAAGACTCACCTATGTTTACTGGTAATATCGAAGGTATTGGCCCTAGATATTGTCCGTCAATTGAAGACAAGGTGGTGCGTTTTAGTGAGCGTGATTCACATCAAATTTTTGTTGAGCCTGAGGGACTGACCACCAATGAGGTTTATCCAAATGGGGTGTCCACATCGTTGCCTTATGAGGTACAACTAGATTTTATTCATTCAATTAAGGGTTTTGAAAATGCACATATCATACGTCCAGGTTATGCAATTGAATATGATTTTTTTGATCCCAAGGGGTTAAAACAGACGCTAGAAGTTAAGAAAATCTCAGGGCTGTATTTTGCTGGGCAAATTAATGGCACTACAGGCTATGAAGAAGCAGCAGCTCAAGGGTTGTTGGCAGGTGTTAATGCGGTATGTGCCACACTAGAAAAAGATGCTTGGTTACCAAAACGCGATGAGTCCTATATTGGCGTTATGGTGGATGATTTGATTACCAAAGGCACGAATGAGCCTTATCGAATGTTTACCTCGCGTGCTGAATATCGCTTGTTATTAAGAGAGGATAATGCGGATGAACGTCTCACGCCTAAGGCTAAAGAACTTGGGTTGATTAGTGAGGCACGTTGGCAGTCTTTTCAAGTTAAATATGAGGCTATTTTGCAAGAAAAAAAGCGTCTTAAGAATACTTGGATACAGGCGAGTGACACTCAAGCTGGCGTGGTTTTAAATCAAAGTTTAAACCACGAATATTCTCTGTTTGAATTGCTTAAACGGCCTAAAGTTGATTATCAAGTATTAAGCCAAATCGAATCTGGCAAGCCATTTTTAACAGATACTACTTTAATTAATTCAGTTGAAAATCAAATTAAATATGCTGGTTACATTAAGCGTCAATTAGAGGAAATTGAAAAATACCGAAAAAATGAAAATACAGCATTATCTGCAGATATAGATTATGACTCAATTAAAGCACTTTCTGCTGAGGTCAGACAAAAACTTGAACTGCACAAGCCAGAGACCATTGGTCAAGCAAGTCGAATTCAAGGCGTTACTCCTGCCTCTATTTCTATTTTATTGGTTTATTTAAAAACGTATCAGTCAAAATGAGCTCTGAAGCGTTGTTAATAGAAGGTGCCAGCTTGATGGGTATTAAGCTTGAAAGTGAACAAATCAGCAAATTGATGAACTATCTTGAGTTGATTATTAAATGGAATAAGATTTACAATCTAAGCGCCATCAGAACTACAGAACAAGGCGTTTACAAGCATTTATTAGATAGTCTATCAGTTATTGCGTATATTAAAGATCAGCCCTTATTAGATGTTGGTTCTGGTGCGGGTCTACCAGGCATTGTGATTAGTATTATGAAACCCGATCTTTCAGTTACTGTGCTTGATGCAGTTGGTAAAAAATGTCGTTTTATGCAATTTGCCAAAACCCAACTACAATTGAAAAATCTTAATGTAGTTAATAATAGGGTAGAAAATTATCAAGTTGAGTTTCGCTTTGGACAAATTATTTCAAGAGCCTTTTCAGAGGTTGAAGCAATATTAAAATTGACACAACATTTATTATGCGATAATGGTGAATACTTGCTAATGAAAGCAGCGAGCTTTCAACAAGAGACACTACCTCATGGTATAGACATTCAGCCGTTATACGTTCCAGAAGTCTTAGGCAGGCGATATTTATTAATTCTTAGGAGAGAAAAATGAAAAAAATAGGGTATTTTTTAATAGGTTTGATTATTGTTTTAGCGCTTGTTATGACGTTTGCATTTGACCCAATGGGTAAAAAATATGCACAACAATATGCACAAAATTTACTCAAAACACCGGTAACCATTAGCCAATTTAGCAGTAGTTTTTTAGATAAGCGTCTAAATATTGATTTTATTGAAGTGCAGAACCCACCAAATTTCAACAATAAAGATGCCTTTTCTTTGGACCACTTTGTATTAAAAATAAGTGATGAAACCACCTCAGATTTGATTGTCATTGATGAGCTATCTTTTGATAGCATGCATTTTGTTTTAGAACAAAATAAGGCCAATGTGAATTTAGTTACGCTAATTGACAACCTAGATAAAGCTAGCAGTAATGCCACTTTATCTTCATCTGAAAAGACTCAAAGTGCTGGTAATAAAAGGATTAAGATTAATCAATTTAATGTCATTAATACCACGTTAAAAATTGACACAAAGTGGCTTAAAGAAACCATTAAAGTGCCTAATATTAACCTTGAAAAATTCGGTGGTGGTAGTGGCATTGCACTTAATCAAGTGGGTCAAGAATTGATGACGGTTGTGCTTAAAAATCTAAAAGGCGCTTTAGAGAAAAAAGGTATTGAACTGGGTAAGAAAGAAATTAAAGAATCCCTAATGCGTAAATTAGGGATTGATAATATTAAAGAAAAATTTAACTTAGATAAAATTAAAGACTCGCTAGATTTTGGTGGCACAGAAGAGCTATAAAACAAAGCCAAAGATCTATTTAAGTAACTTGGTTTTTAATTAATTGTGCAAATAGTTGACTCGCATTGTCATCTCGATAGAGTAGATTTATCCGCTTTTGGTGGTAGTGTTGAGCGCATGCTTGCTCATGCTAAAGGATTATCGGTAACGCAATTTTTATGTGTGTGTATTGATTTAGAGCATTTCGATGAAGTGCTTTCTTTGGTGAAAAACTATTCGCAAATTTACGGCTCAGTTGGTGTACATCCTTGTGAACTGGAGGGTAAAGATCCAAGTGTGGAGGAATTGTTAGCATTGGCAGAACATGACAAAATTATTGCTATTGGTGAAACCGGTTTGGATTATTTTCATGTTGAAAAAGACACTGCTGACTGGCAAAGAAATCGTTTTAGGCGGCATATTAAAGCCTCAAACCAATCAGGCAAGCCGATGATTATTCATACACGTAATGCCAAAAAAGACACCATTGCCATTATGCAAGCCGAAAAAGCTGAACAAGGCGTTATGCATTGTTTTTCTGAAGATTGGGAAACTGCCAAGGCGGCATTGGATTTAGGTTTTTTTATTTCTTTTTCTGGCATTATTACCTTTAAAAGCGCTCAAGATTTACGTGAAGTAGCAAAAAAAGTACCCAGAGATAGATTACTAGTTGAGACCGATTCGCCCTATTTAACACCTATACCTTATAGAGGCAAGCCTAATTCACCAGCTTATAGCTATTATGTTGCTGAAAAGTTAGCTGAAATTCGTGACGTGAGTATTAATGATATTGCCAATACAACCACAAATAATTTTGAACAACTTTTCTTAGCATGAGTGTGAGTTTTCAAACCGTTGATGAATTTTCACAAGGCCAACGCCTGGATAATTATTTACTTAAAACACTTAAAGGCGTTCCCAAATCACACATCTATCGGGTCATTCGCAAAGGCGAGGTGCGCGTTAATAAAGGCAGAAAAAAAGCAGACTATAAACTCATTTTGGATGATGTTGTGCGTATTCCACCGGTTAAAGTGTCTGTCACTAAGTCTGTATATACCTCAGATAGTCTAGAAAAATTATTAATCAATGCCAAGTTGTATGAGGATAAGGGCTTACTTATTATCAACAAGCCAAGTGGCTTGGCAGTGCATAGTGGTTCTGGGGTTGATGTTGGCGTTATTGAAGCGCTTAGACAAATGTATAAAGAGCCCATTGAATTGGTGCACAGATTAGATCGCGCCACTTCTGGGGTGCTTTTAATTGCCAAGAAGCGTAACGTGCTAAAAAACTTGCACGAGCAGCTAAGTCAGCACACCGTTGAAAAACGCTATACAGCTCTGGTTAAAGGAATTTGGTCAAAAAAGCGTCATACTATTGATGCGCCACTTTATCAAAACTCAAGATACGTTGTGGTAGATGCTAAGGGTAAATATGCAATTAGTCATTTTCAGCCACTTAAAATTTTTTCCGCTGGGGATTTTTCCGCTTCATTGGTTGAAATTAGTATTGAAACTGGACGCACTCACCAAATTCGCGTGCACGCAAAGTATGCTGGACATGCACTGGCTTGTGATGATAAATATGGGGACAGAGAATTTGACAGACAAGTTAAATTCAAAGGCTTGAAAAGATTATTTCTGCATGCGCATCAACTTATTTTTACCAATCCATTAACCAATGATACTCAGAAAGTGAATGCACCTTTACCAGTCGAACTGGAAGAATTTTTAGCCAAATTATGAACCCGCAGCCCAAGACTACTTCCTTCGGGGCGTATTTGCGCCTGATGCGTTTAGACAAGCCAATTGGTATTTATTTATTATTATGGCCAACATTATGGGCATTGTTTTTGGCGGAAGAAGGAGTGCCTGATCTAAAATTGCTGTTGATTTTTGTTTTGGGTGTTGTTTTAATGCGATCAGCAGGTTGTGTGATTAATGACTATGCAGACAGACACATTGATAAACTTATAGAACGCACTAAACACAGACCCATTACCTCAGGTGAGATTAATCATGAATCTGCGCTTAAATTGTTCGTACTACTAATCGTGCTAGCATTTGTATTAGTGTTATTAACCAACTACTTAACCATTCAACTTGCGATGATTGCAGCACTATTAGCAATCTTGTATCCATTTACTAAGCGTTGGACTCATTTGCCACAGTTTGTGCTAGGCCTGGCATTTGCTATGAGTGTGCCAATGGCTTTTTCAGCAACCCTTAATACCATACCAATTATTGCTTGGTATGTATTTGCAGCAACGATAATTTGGACAGTGATTTATGACACGATGTACGCCATGGCTGACCGGGAAGAAGATTTAAAAATTGGGGTCAAATCAACCGCCATTTTGTTTGCTAAATTTGACCGATTAATCATCGGAATTTTGCAAATTGGATTGTTGTTAATTTTAATAAAAATATCAGACGTTTTCAATCTGACTATCCTTTATGATATTTCATTAGTCTTAGTTGCGTTGTTAATGATTTATCATCAATATCTTATTAGAAATCGTAAGAAGAGTGCTTGTTTTCAGGTATTTTTACATAATCATTATATAGGCATGGTCATTTTTGTAGGTATTACATTATCTGTTGCTGTATAAGTATTTTGGCGTATTAAAATACTTTTTTTAATAAATTAGATAATGCCGGGTAATGCCTAAGAACTCATGAATGGCAACTTTTTATTTTTTAAAAGCACCAATAGTTGGTTGAGTAAGCTATGCCTGATTTTTTCCATGAAAATCTGTAGGCGCAGCAATTGGGTTTATGCCCATATTTTTGAATAGTGTCATGGCTCTAGGTATATGCGATACTGAAGCGACAAGCGCAAAAGACTTGTCATGAATGATTGATTTAGCAAACACCGCCTCTTCTCGAGTGTCTTTTAGCTGTCCGTTAACGATGATACTTTGATTGACTAATGCCCGCACAATTTTTGCATTGGTTATGAGGTTGCTTGACCCTGCATAACCAGTAAAAACCATCTTTAAATTGTGATTATTGGTGGCCTTAAAGATGCGAACATCCTCTATGGTTCTTTTTAAGCTGGCATTGCCAATTTGGCTAGACAATGGCCAGTTAGTATTAACCCTAATAGCGCAACAAAAAAAGTAATGAACTTTTTTGCTAAGAAAAGAAGCGTCATTTGCTTGTTTAAATGCCTCGTAAAAGCTCGTTGATGCTAACTTTAGAGCGTGTCTTGGCATCAACTTGTTTGACAATTACCGCACAATAAAGCGAATAAGTGCCATCCTTGCTTGGTAAATTACCAGATACAACTACTGAACCAGCAGGAATACGCCCATACGTAATTTCACCCGTTTCACGATTGAAAATTTTGGTGGATTGCCCAATATAAACCCCCATTGAGATAACTGCGCCTTGTTCAACAATAACGCCTTCCACGACTTCTGACCTAGCACCAATAAAACAGTTGTCTTCAATAATCGTTGGACTGGCCTGTAATGGCTCTAGTACACCACCAATGCCAATACCACCTGATAGATGAACGTTTTTACCGATTTGTGCGCATGAGCCAACCGTTGCCCAAGTGTCTACCATCGTGCCTGAGTCCACATAAGCACCAATATTGACATAACTGGGCATCAACACTGTATCTTTAGCAATGAAAGAGCCGCGGCGTGCACTTGCTGGTGGCACCACACGAACACCTGCTGCATTAAATTCATCTGCTGACATATCAGCAAATTTAGAAGGTACTTTGTCAAAGTATTGAGTAAAACCACCTTGCATAACGACATTGTCTTCTAATCTAAAAGATAACAGGACTGCTTTTTTCAGCCATTCGTTAACAACCCAATCGCCCACACCTTTTTGCTGTGCAACACGCGCCTGGCCTGAATCAAGTAAATGGATGGCTTCAGTAACCGCTTGTTTGATTTCCATGCTGGCTGATTGTGGGTTAATATTGGCTCTATCTTCAAAGGCTTGTTCAATAATATCTTTCATGTTAAATCCTGTCCAAAAAATTAGGCATTATATCAGCAAGCGCGTTTTGTTGATAAGTAGTGGGTTTAAATTGTTGTATTTTTTGATGTAAATCAAGAAAAAAATTAGGATTGATGATATGATATGCAAGATTAAAATATCCCATTAAAGAGGCAAGCATGGCAGACAAAAAAATCCAAGTAGAAAGCCTATATGAAGAGGGTGAGCAATGGGTACAAAACCTAGGAGATGAAACTATTCATGCAAAACGCATGAATGGAAAATTCCGTAATTTAAAATGGTTGGCCATTATTGCTTGGTCGCCATTTTTTATTGGTCCATATCTTACTTGGAATGATAAGCAAGCCATTTTATTTGATATGGATAAAAGGCAGTATCACTTATTTGATATTACTATTTTCCCACAAGACATTTGGATGCTCACCATGGTGTTGCTATTTTTAGCGATTTTATTAGCAGCAATGACTACTGTTCTGGGTCGAGTATTTTGCGGTTATTTTTGTTTTCAAACGATTTGGACGGATATTTTTACCAAAATAGAGCAATGGATTGAAGGCACGCCAGCCCAACGCCGAAAGCTAGACAAGGCACCAATGAGTTTTAATAAACTCAAACTCAAACTGACTAAGCACTCTATTTGGGCAGCAATCGCACTTTTCTCCGGCATTACTTGGATGCTGTATTTTGGGGTCACTTGGGCTGATTATTTTAAGGGCGATGTTACCTCTACAACGATAGCCATCACCGCCGCTATTGCGTTTGGTGCTTATGTATTTGCTGGGTTTATGAGAGAGCAAACTTGCTTGTGGATTTGCCCATATGCACGTATTCAAGGGGCAATGGTTGATGATCAAAGCATTTTGCCAACTTATGACCATTATC
Source organism: Abyssogena phaseoliformis symbiont OG214 (assembly GCF_016592595.1). Taxonomy (NCBI): domain Bacteria; kingdom Pseudomonadati; phylum Pseudomonadota; class Gammaproteobacteria; species Abyssogena phaseoliformis symbiont. The sequence continues at coordinate 1,362,510 of NZ_AP012977.1, read as the reverse complement.
GTGGCGAGCAACGCGGTAGACTTAAAAAAGGTGAGTTTGTTGAAGGATTTGGTGATTGTATTGATTGTCATCAATGCGTTGCTGTTTGCCCAACAGGTGTTGATATTCGCAAAGGTCAAGAATATGGCTGTATTACTTGCGGGCTGTGTATTGATGCTTGTGATTCGGTAATGGAGAAGGTTGGCAAGCCTAAAGGCTTAATTCGTTATACCTCCTTAGCTGAGATGAAATTTAACAAGCCAGTTAAAGCACTTTATAAGCGCCCAAGAGTTATTATTTATGCGTCAATATTATTAGCGGCATTATCAGTATTGACTTATGGCATTTTAAATCTTGCGCAAATGGACTTAAAAGTACTGCACGACAGACAGCCACTATTTGTACAGCTTTCTGATGGTTTAATTCGTAATAAATACGAGCTCAAAGTCATGAATAAGACAGACAAAGTTATGCCAATTAGCATTAGTTTTAACAGTAAAATTGAAAATTTAAAATCTAAAAAAGCACTCAAAGTAGTAATGATTCCAAGCGGTAATGTTAAATCTATTTATGTTTATTTAACCGCCTTTGAAAGTGACGTAGGTGCCGATAACGATGTTATATTTGTGGTTAAAAGCGAACAAGCCACTTTAGAATATAAGACTTCATTTTTCACACCCAAGAGTATGTAATGAGTATTCACAAAAGCCCAATCATGATGGCCATGTTAGTGCTGTTTATCACTTTAGTGGGCGCGACTGTCTATCGAATTATTACCGCACTTGAAACCCATCCAGGGTTAGTGGTTGAAGATGCATATTCGAGTGGCAAACGCTACGCAGAAACACTAAACCACAAGAACCAATTAGCGCGACTTGGCTGGACATTAAACCTTACTACTCCTAAAGTTGTAGCGCATAATATTAAACAAATCTATACGGCTAATAGTGCACAGAATGGCAAGATTTTAGCAAGCGCTTTGGTTACAGCATATTTTTATCGTCCTTTAGAAAAAGCACACGATTTTTCTATCGATATGGCATTTCACCAAGAAATAAATCAATATCAAGCACAAGTAACACTACCCTTAAAAGGGCGCTGGGATGTGGTGGTTGAAGTGGTTAAAGGGGAGTTTGTACAAAGAACTTCTAGAAAGCTATTTGCCCAATAGTTTTAATTTAGTTAAGTAATTTTTTTATAAAAACCTTGTAGAAGGTTGGATTCCTTATGATAGAATTCCTTTAACTTATTCAAACACCTAGGAGCATCCATGCCCACCAACTAGCGCTACCTGTCCTTCGGTATCGCTGTTTTTGTTGTTGCTCTTATCATCTTCTCCCTCAACATTGACACTCAACCTAATAACAACACCTCATCTATATTCACCCAAACAACCCAATCTGACACACACCAAACCCAAGCAAACGCAACCACAAACATTGACACCAACCACCCTAGTTGACAGCACCGCAGGTAGCTTCAGCGTTAACCAAGACGCTGTCAACTACACCATCCCCATCACTGTCCCACCCGGTGTTGCAGGCATGCAACCCGAACTCAGAACTCAGTATTAACTACAACTCAAACGCTGGTAACAGCATTCTAGGCATGGGCTTTAGCTTAGGTGGCTTATCTCCCATCCACCGCTGTTCAAAGACCACTGCTACTGATGGCATCAAAGGCGGCATTCAACTATGACGATAACGACAGATGCTGCCTAGATGGGCAAAGGCTCATCGTCATATCAGGCAACAATGGACAAGCCAACTCAGAATACCGCACTGAGATTAATAACTTCAGCAAAGTTAAATACAATGGTAACCACTGGACAGTGAAACCAAATCAGGGTAAACCTTTGGGTATGGTAATACACAAGACTCAAAGATTAAAGCCCAAGGTAAATCAACCATTAGACTCTGGGCAGTGAATAGAGTCACAGATGCTACAAACAATGCTGTTAACTATGTCTATGATGAAGACAATGCAAATGGCGAATACACGCTTAATAGAATTAATTATGCTAATAATTCGGTTAGGTTTGTTTTATGAAGACAGAGAAGATGATATTAAAACTAAATTCAAAAATAGAAACTACTAAGCGACTAAGAAATATTCAAACTTTTGCAAACAACAGTTTGGTTAGGGATTATCAGGCTAACTATCAATACAGTAGCAAGCCAGAAACCAGTCAGATTACTGAAATTATACAAAAGACGGGCGGTGGTGAGGAGACTCTTAGTCCAATTGTTTTTACTTGGGATGAAATAGACCTGCCTGTTCATGGTAAGTCTGGTCAATGCTACAGACAAAGTTATAAATATAGAGGCTGGGGACGTAGCAAGCCATCAGAATTAGTTGGATATAATGAGGGTGATATTGAGGGTTTCTATCCAAATGGAATAGCGAGATATAGCTACTTACTTGAGTTTGTCGATGTCAATGGCGATGGGCTGAGTGATATGATTGTTAAAGGAAAGGCGTTTTTATCTAATGGTTCTAGTTTTTATGCTAATAAGCATCTCGGCTCTTGTGGTAGAGTTATTTATAAGAATTATGAGATTAGAACCTATAAAAATGACACCTATGGTTATGCCGATGTCAATGGTGACGGCAAGGCAGACTTTATTAAATCAAGTGATGGTATGGTTACAGTATCCTTGTCAACCTTTGATAAGACAAAAACAATTACTAGCATTGATAACGGCTTTAACATTAGCACTACAATTAATTACAAGCCTTTAACGGGTGAGGGTATCTACCAACAAGAGGCAAAAGCATACCACCCAAACAAAAACATTTATGCGCCCATGTTATTGGTCTCCAGCACAGCAACCAACAACGCCATTGGTGGACAAAACACCGCCACCTACCAAAATACGGTGGCGCAAAGGTCAATCTCCAAGGTCGTAGCAACCTAGGCTTTACTTGGATTGAATCTTTCGATGAACAATCCAACAAATTCACCCACACCGAATACAATCAAGACTACCCTTATGTAGGACAAATAAGTAACACTCAAGAATACATTAAAACCAATAACAATCGCCAACTATTAAACAGCCAAACCAACACCCACCAAGACAAGTCCAGCCATAACAACAAAATACACGCCCCTTACCTAACCCAAAGCCTCTCAAAGTCTTTTGATTACAACTCAAACGCATTACTCACCACCACAACCACCAGCCAATCCAACATTGACGATTACAGCAACGTAGTCGACCACCACAGGCAATGTGGAAAGACCTTCACCAAAACCACCACCAGTGGCACTGACATCACTACCAGAAGTATCACCACTGAGTATTCCCAAGACGGCAAATTCCCACTCACCACCACGCCATAGTGAGACCAAAACCTATGACAACATAACAAGCAACCTATTAACCCTCACAAGCCCCGACCAAACTAGATACTTACACTATGACAACCTAGGCAGCATCGACACCATCACCGATGGCCAAGGCAATGTCGTGGAAAGAATGAGCCGCGGCCGCCTTTGGCGAAAGGAGAAAGGCAGACTGGCGCGCAGCTGACCCACTCCTGCCCATCATCCTAGCACTCACTAACCGAGGCTTTACTGGGCATGAGCACATTGATGAGATGGGGCTGATTCACATGAACAGTTGGGTATATGACCCGCAGATTGGGCGTTTTCTTTCAGCAGATTCACATATACAAGTGCCTTACAACACACAGAGTTACAACAGATATACGTACGCACTCAATAATCCACTTAAATACACAGACCCAAGTGGCTATTTGGGGGAGTGCCATCTTTAACGTAGTAGTTGCAACAGCAGTAGTGGTTGTGCAAGTTGTTACTGCTGTTATTTCTACCGTATGGCAGGTAGGTTCTGCAATTTTTAATACAGTAGGCACTATGGCAAATTCAATAGACGGTGCTATTGGTGCAACTGGTAAAATACTAACTGCAATTACCCAAGGTGCACAAATAGGCTTTGTTGGTGGTATTACAGGCGGCTCACTTGAGAGTGCAAATAAAGGCGCAAGCACAGGATTGGCACAAAGTATCGGACACAATTGGCTTGGTACTGGTGAAGGGCTTACAGGTATTAACAAGCACATTGCCCATGGCTTTGTTCAAGGAGCAAGTAGTCAAAATTCTTAGGGGCAATTTTAAAGATGGGTTTACGGGTGGGTTTTCAGGTTCCTTAGTAGGAGATTACACACCTAAAACAAATAATAGAATTACAGATACTATTATTACAGCAACAGCAGGGGGTGTTGCAGCAGAACTAGGTGGAGGTAAGTTTACGAATGGGGCGAGGAGTGCGACGTTTGTGAATTTGTTTAATCATTTAAATATAACAGAACAGTGCGTGGCTCAATGCCATGATAATAATATTTCCAGCCAACATGGGCATTTAACCAGCAATGAGAGAATGCTCTTAGGTGCTCCTGCTTATGCAGTAGGAGGTGGTGCATATGTGGCAGGAGCAAAAGGCTTGGTAAGTTTGGGTCGTTATGTGCCTACTGTTTTTGATAAGATACGCACTTGGTGGTATTCAGGTGTAGCTAGTGGTTTGACGGTTATGAGCAATCCTGCAGTGCAAATCAGGGCGGCGGATTTTGTTGCTGGTTACTCAATATCTGGAGCACCTCCACCATCTCCATTAGGGTATGCTGGGTCTGGTGTAAATATAATAAATAGTTATATGGACAATAAATAAGATGCGATTATTGAAAGCTTATTTATTTATGTTGTTTGGCTTGTGTTTGAGTGTATGGTCATTTTTTCATTGGAGAGCTTCTGGATTTAAAGTTTCTGGAGGGTATAACGCAGGTCAAATTGATGATGGATTATTTTTCTTTCTTTATGGCCTATTTGAAAAAAATATTTAAGATAAAAAGTAATAAAGGGGATGCTACCCTTTAATTACAAAACCCTGTTAGAATACACCTTATGCCAAGACAACCTCGCAGTATATTTGCTAATACCCTCTATCACATTACTCTAGTAGGCCTAGAAAGGGTAGAAAATAAGATACTGTCTTAAAAAGATTGACTTTTAAGACAGTATCTTATCTTTTTTATCTTGTATATTAATGCTTGTGGTCATGACCATGCTTGTAAGTGGCCATAAGTTCATCTATTTGGTCGGCAAATAAATCATTAAATTGAGCGTCTTTTAAAATGGCTTCTGGTTGTCCCATGCAGCAAATATGGTGGTATAGACATAAGACTTGGGTTGATTCTTTCATGACTCTATGCAGGTCGTGTGATACCATGAGCACGGCACAATTTTGTTGTTTGTGAATATCTTGAATGAGTTTATATAGGTGCATTTGGCCATTTACATCAAGGTTTTGGGCGGGCTCATCAAGGATTAAGGCATTGGGCTTTGCAAGTAAGGCGCGAGTCAGTAATACACGCTGTATTTCGCCACCAGATAAATTTTTTAATGATAAATGTAGCAATGTTTCAATGCCTGTGAGTGTGGCAGTATCTGTTAAAAACTGGGCATTAATTTTTTGGTTGAGTTTTAGAAAATCAATGACTGAAATGGGGATAAACTCATTGGGGATGAATTTTTGTGGTGTATAGCCTAGCCTAATATGCTTAGATTTTTTAATCTTGCCATTGTCAGGGGTAATAAGTCCAAGCAGGATTTTAATTAATGAACTCTTTCCAGCACCATTTGGACCAATTAAGGTAATGAATTCGCCTGTTTTTAATTCAAAACTAACGTCATCAAGCACCTTCTTGCCATGAAGGCTAAGACTAATATGATTTACACTAATAAGGACTTCTGACATGGGCTAACAATGATGAATGACTAGTTTGTATTTTATACGTATAATTTATATATTTTGGTTTATCTTATGCCCGCGTGAATGTTCAAAAATTGGTAAAATCTAGTCCATGCCACATAAACTAATTTTAATGGATGGCTCGGCTTTTTTGTTCCGAGCTTATTTTTCTACGCTAAAGCAAAACTTAACCAATCAAGATGGTTTTCCAACAGGCGCTATGTTTGGTGTTATTAATGCCATTAAACGCCTTCAAAAGCAGTATCCAGAGGCTAAGATAATTACCATATTTGACGCCAAAGGTAAGAACTTTAGACACGATATTTACCCGCAATACAAAGCACATAGAAAGCCAACTGATAGCGAATTGGTGATGCAAATTGAGCCTTTGTATGAGATTATTAAAGCCATGGGGTTTCATTTTATGTGTGTGCCTGATGTTGAAGCGGATGATGTGATTGCCACCTTGAGTTGCTGTGCCAATCAAAATAATATTAAGACTATTATTGCTAGTGGTGATAAAGATTTAATGCAATTAGTGGGCGCTAATATTTCTCAATTAGACATGAAAGGCGCTGTGTATGATCGCCAAGGTGTGATTGAAAAAATGGGTGTTGCACCAGAGAAAATTTTAGACCTTTTAGCCTTAACTGGGGATAGTGTAGATAATATTCCTGGTGTGCCTAGCGTTGGTCCTAAAACAGCCATTAAATGGTTGCAAACTTATAGCGATATTGCAGGTGTTAAGGAAAATTCAATACAAATTAAGGGCAAGGTGGGTGAAAAGTTACGTGATAATTTTGATTTGTTGGATTTATCTCATCGGTTAGTTAAGCTTAAATTTGATGTTGCCTTGCCTTGTAATATCTTGGATGACGAGTCAGGACAAGATATTGCCAAACTAGCTGATTTGTATCAGCAGTATGGCTTTTCGATGTGGTTAAAACAACTGGGCAATGTGCCTATACTAGAGCAAGTAGGGACTCAAGCCATTGAAATAGCTGAAAATACTGGTAATGTGGTTGATGTTCTTGAGGGCTATTCACAGACATTGGTGCTAGATTTAGATGTGTTTGACACAATGCTTAATCGGCTTAAAACCTCAAAGACGTTTGTATTTGACTTAGAAACCACGTCGCTAGATTATATGAATGCCGCCATTGTTGGTTGGGTATTTTTAGTTGATAAGGATAGTTTTTATGTGCCTGTTGGTCATGATTATTTAGATGCGCCAAGGCAGTTGGATTTTAAGGCTGCGCTTAATCAGCTAAAGCCAATTTTAGAGGATGTGTCTATTGGAAAAGTTGGGCAAAATCTAAAATATGATGCACACATCTTAGCCAATTACCAAATTGATTTGCAAGGCATTAGTGATGATACCATGGTGAAATCTTATTGCTTAAATTCAGTTGCCACAAGGCATAATATGGATGATTTGAGTGAATATTACTTGAATCATCAAACCATTCATTTTGCTGATGTGGCAGGCAAAGGCAAAAAACAAATTACTTTTAATCAAGTAAATTTAGAAATTGCCTTTCCTTATGCCTGTGAAGACGTGATAGTGACGGATTTGTTAAATCATGTATTGGATGGGGAAATTGCCCAATATCCCAAGTTAGTTAAGTTGTATCAAAACCTAGAATTGCCATTGATTAAAGTCTTGTTGCGTATGGAGCGTAATGGTGTTGAATTAGACGTGAACGCACTAAGCGCCCAACAGATAGACATTATTCAACAAATGAAGGATATTCAGGCTCAAGCGTTTGAGCTGGCAGGTGGTGTGTTTAATCTTGAGTCGCCTAAGCAAATTCAACAAATTTTATTTGAACCCGAAGGTTTAGGACTAACCCCTTTGAAAAAAACCCCCAAAGGCGCACCTTCTACGAATGAAGAGGCGTTAAAGCTTTTAGACCATCCATTGGTTGATTTAATATTAAGCTACCGTACATTAACCAAGCTTAATTCCACGTATCTTGAAGCATTGCCCAGGCAAATTGATTTAAATACGCATAGGCTTCATACTTCTTATCATCAGGCAGTAACTGCTACAGGTCGGTTATCATCGAGTAATCCAAATTTACAGAATATTCCTATTCGCACCACACAAGGTGCGCGTATTCGTGGTGCGTTTATTGCTGGTAAAGATAACGTTATTATTGCTGCTGATTACTCGCAAATTGAACTGCGAATTATGGCGCAATTATCTCAAGATGAAGGCCTATTAGACGCTTTTAATCATGATAAAGACGTGCATAGTACAACGGCATCAACCATGTTTAATGTACCAATTGATGAGGTGAAAAAAGAACATCGTTGGCGTGCTAAGGCCATTAATTTTGGCTTAATTTATGGCATGAGTGCCTTTGGTTTGTCAAAAAAAATTGATGTTTCCAGGACTGAAGCAAAACAATATATTGATGCTTACTTTGATAATTATCCTAGTGTGTTACATTACATGGACAATACCAAAGAAAGCGCAAAAGTACAAGGCTATGTTGAAACTGTTATGGGCAGACGCTTGTATTTACCACAAATTAATGCCAAGAATAAAATGCTACAACAACACGCGCTTAGAACTGCCATTAATGCACCCATGCAAGGCTCTTCAGCAGATATTATTAAAAAAGCAATGCTTGATGTTCATGCGTGGATTGGGCAAAACAATCCAAATATTAGAATGATTATGCAAGTACACGATGAGTTGGTGTTTGAAGTAAGCACATCAAAAGCTGATGAATTTGCTCATAAAATACAAGACTTAATGGCCAAAGCCTATCCATTAGATATTCCTCTTAAAGTAAATGTGGGGATTGGCAGTTCTTGGCAACAAGCACATTAAATTATTATGAAAGAACAATTACAAAAAATATTAAAGCAAGCTCTAAACTCGTTAGTGAATGAGGGCGTGCTTGAGAGCGCGCCTGAGAGTATTCGTATTGACTATTCCAAGGACAAAACCCAAGGAGATTTTGCCTCAAATATTGCCATGGTTTTGGCAAAGCGATCAGAGCTGATTCCGAAAGTATTAGCACAAAAAATTATTGATAATTTGGGTGACAATACGCAAATTGATCAAGTGCAAATTGCAGGTCCTGGGTTTATTAACTTTTTTATTTCTCAAGATGAAAACGTGCAGATAATTGAGCAGATTATTAATCAAGCAGAGCACTATGGAAAAGCGGACGTGGGTAAAGGTCAGCGCATATTGTTGGAGTTTGTATCTGCCAATCCAACTGGCCCACTTCATGTGGGGCATGGTCGCGGGGCGGTATATGGGGCAACAGTTGCTAATCTTTTGCGTGCAGTAGGGTTTGAAGTTGACAATGAATATTATGTGAATGATGCAGGTCGGCAGATGGATATTTTGGCGACTTCAGTTTACTTGCGTTATGTTGAAACTGAGCAATTTCCAGATAATGGTTACAAGGGTGATTATATCTTTGATATTGCTAAAAAAATTAGTGGTGTAAAAAAGTTTGATATTTTCGATGGTGTTTGCAAGGATGAGAAAAACGGTGGCGACAAAGAAAAGCATATTGACGATTTGATTGCTAATTGTAAGTCTCAATTAGGGCATGATTACAAAAAAATCTTTGATTTGGCGATTAATAATATTTTGAGTGGTATTAAAATTGATTTGGCTGAGTTCGGTGTTGAATATCAGCAGTGGTTTTCTGAACAGTCTTTAGTGGATAGTGGCTTAAGTAAAGAAACCGTGAAAAAACTACAGGATTCAGGATACATTTATGAAAAAGAAGGCGCGCTTTGGTTTAAAACCACCGATTTTGGCGATGATTTAGACCGTGTAGTGGTTCGGGAAAATGGGATGCACACTTATTTTGCCTCCGATATTGCCTACCATCTTGAAAAGTTTGAACGTGGTTATGACAAAATTATCAACATTTGGGGTGCTGACCACCATGGTTATATTGCTAGGGTTAAAGCCTCGATTGAAGCGCTTAATCACAATCCTGATAAGTTAGAAATCTTATTGGTGCAGTTTGTTAACCTATATCGAGGCGATGAGAAAGCTTCCATGTCAACCCGCAGCGGTTCGTTTATTACTTTGGAAGAGTTGCGTGAAGAGGTGGGCAATGATGCGGTACGTTTTTTCTATATTTTGCGCAAATCAGAACAACACATGGATTTTGACCTAGATTTAGCCAAATCAAAAAGCAATGAGAATCCAGTGTTTTATATTCAATATGCTCATGCACGTATTTGCTCAGTCTTAAAACAAGGCAAGCCCTCTATGGTGGATATTGATTTGTCGGTATTAAACAATGAATCAGAGATCTTATTAATTAAAGAGCTTAATCGTTATAAAGACATCTTACAATCATCTGCGCTTAACTACGAGCCACATATGCTGGCGCATTATTTACGTGATTTGGCGGGCGACTTCCACAGTTATTACAATAATTGCGAGTTTTTAGTGAATGACGACAAACTGAGAAACTCAAGATTATTGCTTATTACAGCAGTGAAACAAATATTGGTAAATGGATTGAGTCTTTTAGGCGTGTCTAGCCCTGAAAAAATGTAAATAAACTTGACTTTTTAACAAAAACTGTCAAAATTTTAAGTATATTTTTTACTTAAATTAAAATGCGTTAGAGTTGAGGTGGGCAAGATATTTAATAAATGTAATGAATTAAAAAATAAAATATCAACCGCATGTCAAAATGTAAAAAACAATCAGCATACTAATGTTAATGAATTAGTAGAATTTTTAAAAAATATCAAGAAACGGTGAATGACCAAACACAAAGGCGACAAGCATTAGACGTTAGTCAATCTTTTATCGTTCAAGCGCCTGCGGGTTCGGGGAAAACAGAGTTATTAACGCAGCGTTATTTGAAATTGTTATCAGTGAGTGCTTCGCCTGAAAGTGTGATTGCAATGACCTTTACTAAAAAGGCGGTGAGTGAGTTGACCACTCGGGTGATTGAGTCTCTAAAATTAGTCCAAGGCAATCGACCAAAAGAGTTACATAAGCAAATTACTTATGACTTGGCTCTTAAAGTATTAGAAAAATCCAAGATACTTGATTGGCAATTATTAAACACGCCTGAGCGGTTTAAAATCTCAACGATTGATGGTCTGTCAAGTTTGATTATCAGTCGTTATCCAAGTAAGAATCAACTAGTACCCAAGCAAATCATAGCGCAAAACTGGGCAAGAAATGATGTTTATCTTCAAGCTGCGAAGCAAACATTATTGGCAATTGATGAGCCTGAATATCAAAATAGCATTGAGTCGGTGCTGTTATATTTGGATAATAATGTTAATAAGTTTTATCGTTTGATTACGGATATGCTGGCTAAGCGTGATCAGTGGCTTTTGAAGTTGTACCAGCATGGCGCGCTTAATATTAAAACCTTGCGGTTGAGTTCTGAAAGGGTGATTACACAGCACCTACAGTTGTTAAAAAATGAGGCTAAGCACCACCTTGATGGTGCTTTTTTTGACTTATTAAAATATAATATTCAATCTAAATTTTCGCAAATACAGGCACTGCCAAATACAAGTATTGGGTGCTTAGATGTATGGGCAAATATAGCAGACCTATTGCTTGATGGTAAAAGCAAAAAAAACAATAAGTGGCGTAAAAGTGTTAATACGAACAATGGATTTCCAGCTGAAGTGAAAGCACAAAAAGACGAGTTTATTAAATTTTTAAACCATTTTCAAGGTAAAGATAATTTTAAAGATTTGTTATTTGAGACATTTAACTTGCCCGATGTTGATTTTTCAACCAATCAAATTAATGCCCTCCAAGACATTGCACAAGTATTAAAGTTGGCTGTTGCTCAATTAAATGTTTTGTTTGATGTTAATCAAACGCATGATTTTATTCAGGTTGCCTTGGATGCAGATCAGGCTTTAGATGAGCATCAAGTCAGTGATATTGCACTATTCTTGGACAACAAAGTCCAGCATATTTTGATTGATGAGTTTCAAGACACCTCAGCTACGCAGTTTTCTTTATTAGAAAAGTTGATTGTTAATTGGCAAGTAGGCGATGGTAAAACACTGTTTTTAGTGGGCGACCCCATGCAGTCTATTTACTTATTTCGGCAATCTCAGGTGGGCTTGTTTTTACAGGTTCGGACGCAAGGCATTGCCAATATTAAGCCTGAATTTTTACAACTGAGTACTAATTTTCGCTCCTCTAAATCTGTGGTTGAAGGTAATAATAAAATATTTTCAAAGATATTTCCTCAGCAGGAAGATGCCTTTAAGGGTGCAATTAAGTATGAACATTCACAGGCCAATTCTATTGATAAAGGTGAAAATGCCATTAACTTTTATCCATTTGCACACAAGTGTTATGATTTTGAGGCACAAAAAGTGCTTGAAATTATCCAAAGCAACCCAACAAAAGAGATTGCTATTTTAGTTAGAAACCGTTCGCACCTAGGTAATATTGTGCCCGTTTTGAAGCGTGCCAATATTCAATTTGAGGCATTAAGAACATCCCCATTAAAGGAGGATTTATTTACCCGTGATTTGCTTAGTCTGACTCGAGCGCTTAAACATCTGGCTGATAAACTTGCCTGGTTAGCTATTTTAAGAGCGCCTTGGTGTGGATTGTTGTTAGAAGATCTGCTTGTATTGTCACAACAGGATGGGTGTGTTATTTTTGATTTAATTCAAGATGAGCAAGTTTTACAAGATTTGAGCGAGAACGGACAATTGCGTGTGCGAAATTTTGCTCATGTTTTACGTGATATTGTTAATCAACAATCTAGATTTAGTTTCACAAAGGTGCTTGAATTTGCGATTAACCAGTTAGCACCGCAGGATTCCTTATCCGTTAAACAATCTATGATTAAAGCTCAGTTTTTGCAAATTATTCATGATTGTGAGTCTGCGCAACAACTTGATATTGAAACCATTAATCAAATGTTAGGTGAGTTGTATGCGCCCAGTGTAAATGCACGAATTAAGCTAATGACCATCCATGAAGCTAAAGGTTTGGAGTTTGAATTGGTTATTATTCCTGGGCTGGGTAAAGCGCCACAAAATAACAAACCACCCATCATTCACTTGCAAGAATTTAGCAATCAGTCGTTATTATTGGCACCGATAAGGTCTTATACACAACTAGATGACAGCCATACTTACACCTATTTAAAGCATATTGCATTACAACAAAATAAGTTTGAAACGATGCGTTTATTGTACGTGGCAATGACACGTGCTAAGTTTGAAATTCATTTATTAGGAACGCTAAATAAAAGCAATCAAGCCAGTAGCAATACTTTTTTAAAACTATTGGCACCTATATTTCAGCATCAATTTGACAAGCTCAAACTATCAACCACTGAGGATAATCAACAACCCGTTCAAGCGCCAGAGTTGGTACGTTATATTAAGCCCTTAGAATATGATAATTTGCCTGATGAAAGTAAGGAAAAAATGGACTTTCAGCTTAGTGTTGATTTGCAATACAAAAGCTTGCTTGGCACTTTGTTGCATCAATATTATGAAGACGGGTTGTTTTCACCAGAAAAACAAAGTATAAGAGCAAGACTAATGGAGTGTGGTGTTGGTAATATGGACATTGACAGTCATATCGATTTTATTGTCAACATGCTTAATTTAACGAAACAAGACAAACACTTTTCTTGGTTGTTCAAACAAAGAACATCAACCCAAGTTGAGGCAGAGTTTATAAGTGACAAGTGTAGCGTTATTATTGATCGATTATTTATTGATGAAGATATTTTGTGGATTATTGATTTTAAAACCACAAGACAAACGAATGATGAATCAATAGCACAATTTATACAAAGTCAAAAAACCAAACATACGAAACAATTATTGTCCTATAAAGTGGTTTTATCAGCGTGTTATTCAATGGAAATAAAGTGCGCTTTGTATTGTCCAGCAGTGCAAGAATTGATTGAAATTGATTAGATGAAATCTTTGCATAAATAGGACAATCACCACATTTTTAGTACCCTCTTAGTTTTTAGGTGCTACTCAGTTGATAAGAAATTCATCTTATGTTTGTCGATTAAATCTAGTGTAAGTGCGCCGCTACGAGCAACACAATTTAATGGCTCTTGTGCAATCGTACGTTAAGATTAGTTTGGTCTTTAATGAGTTTATCTAGTCCTTTCTAGCAAAGCCCTGCCATCTGTGATGTATAACACCATTTTTTGCAATATCAGCAGACAATTCTGGCGGAGTTTTTTCTAATGCGCCTCTGGTTGAGCTAATAATGGCTTTTAAGGGCTCTTTTAATGCCGATAAAACTTGAGCACTGGCCATGACTGGTAATCCTGAGGTGACATCACGGCCTGTATAAATCTTTTCTGTGGGTATGTTAGGCTCAAAAGCTGAGCCAATTTCTTCTTTAATTTTTTCAGCTGTTGTTTCGCCGATGGTGACTTTGTGCTTATGGCGTACATATTTAATAAGGCTGTTATTAAAAGCATCGCCAGCAATGCGTAATGAATCAGCATAAACAATGTCATTCAAAGACATAATCGCAACTTCGGTTGCGCCACTGCCAATATCAATGACCATATGTCCAGGTGATTGTTCAATTTCCATGCCAGTACCAAGCGCTGCTGCGATAGGCTCTTCAATCAAAAATACATTTTTTGCACCAGCTTTCAACAGCGCTTTCTTTAATTGCGCGACGTTCTACTTGAGTAGCGCCACAAGGTACACAAATTAAAATATTAGGATTGGGTGAGAAAATCTTAGTGTTTAATACTTGATGAATAAAATGCTGCAACATTTTTTTTGGTAATGGTGAAATCAGCAATCACACCGTCTTTCATTGGGCGAATGGCATGAATAGAATCAGGCGTTCTGCCGAGCATATTTTTGGCTTTTCTGCCAACAACAATCACTTTGGTTTCTGGCGAGCCTCTGTCATCACGAACTGCTACGACTGATGGCTTGTTTAGAACCAACTCATTATTTAGATAAATGAGCGTGTTAACTGTGCCCAAGTCAATTGAAAGATTCTTTGGTTTAAATAGTTTAAACATAGACACCCTAAGTTGTGTTTAGTTTTAGTTGTTCCAAGTTTAAATTTAATGCCTATTTAAGGAGATGAGACAACAAAAAATTAAATTGGTGATATTAAATCAAACTTCAAGTTCGGATATTGTACACCAACCTAGATACATACGAAAGAGGCGATAATGCCTAGTGGCGACTTTTAAACAAAGTGTTGATCATTGCGACTGCATTACAGCCAGCATCAAACGCTTGCTGCTGGTTATGAAAGTCAATGCCACCAATGCCAATAATGGGTATGTGTAATATTTGTTTGGCTTTTGTGATCAAACTAAGTGGGCAATGTGGTGCGTCAGGTTTGGTGTTGGAGTCAAATAGTGCACCAAAAGCGACATAATTAGCACCTTGATTTTGAGCTTGAAGTGCTAAATCGATATTATCATAGCAAGACACGCCAATAATAGTAGCATCGCCTAATTGTTGCCTTGCTTGTTGTATTGAACTATCATTCTTGCCTAAATGCACTCCATCAGCATGGACTTTCTCTGCCAGATTAATGTCATCGTTAATGATAAATAAAGTGTTGTGTTCTAAGCACAAAAGACGTAATGCATATGCCTCTTTGAGTTTAATATTGTCGTCGTTAATTTTACGTCGATATTGGAGTATACTAATCCGGTGTTCAATAATGACCCGTTTTATTAGAGTATAATTAAGAGAAGTGTTGAGCGTTATGGCATAAATATTTGATATTTTTCTATTAAACACCATGGCTAGTTTCCAATTAAGGCGTAATTTATTACGTACAATTTCCATTATAGTGATTATTGGTGTTATATGGTTTTTGATGGTGTTATTATTGTCTTCATTTTCCACACCAAAGGATAAAAAACAAACACTATTAATACAAAATCAAACAACTTCCAAAGAAGCGACTTATCTTGAAAAAATTGATAACTTTTCCTTGCAAGAATTTGATGCTAAAGCGCAATTGTCACATCTTGTCAAAGCTAAAAGCTATTTTAGTTTTAAAAATTCTCCAGCATTGTTAATCGAACCAGAAGTAATATTTTATGATGAAAAAGGCCTTAAAGATTATGTGTTAAATTCTAAGCGCGCTCATTATACCGACAGCGGTGAAATTAAATTTAAAGGTGAAGTGGGTGTTCAATCTAGCAATGGACTTAGTCATAAAATAAATACAGAAGAGTTATTAGTCGGTATTAAAACCAGTGACCTGATAAGTAAAAAACCAGTGACTTATTTGGGTGAAAATATCAAAATTATTGCCCAAGGTATGCATATGTATGCTAAGGATGATACAATGAAACTAACAGGTTATACCAAAATTAACCAAGACAGTGGGCAACAAATTTTAACCAAAGATTTGTACATCGATCAATCCAAAGGTCAAAAGTATTATTATTCAAACAATAAAACCACTTATCTAACCAAGAAAAATAAAATCTATGCCAGTGGTGTTGATATGGATAGACAAAAACAAGTGATACAACTATTAGGCAAGGTGAAAATTGTACAAGATTCTGGCTCTGAGATTAATACCAAAAACCTAACCATTGATCAGTCTAATGGTTTAGAAGTGTACCGAACTAAGGAGAAAATACATTACCAATCTAACATTGCTGATATTCATGCTTTTGGCATGAATTATGATGTAACTGAGCAAAAAATTAAGTTGACGGGTGGTGTGGTAGGGCGTTATGAATAAAGCCCTTCTAATATGTTTATTGATATTGTCTGGTCGTGCAATCGCTTTAGTGATTGACGGCTCTAAGTCTATAGAAGTTAGCGCTAATATGGTTGTGATTGACGAGAGAAAAAATATAAGCACTTACATAGGCAAGGCCAGTATTGCTCAGGGTTCTCTTATTTTAAACGCTGAAATCATACAATTATTTAGCAATCAACAAAGTGTTATTAAAATTATTGCCAAAGGCACCCACAAACAACTTGCGCATTACCAACAAAATCAACCAAACCAGTCTCGCTTTATAGAGGCGCGAGCACTTAATATAACTTATTTAATCGAACAAGAACTCGTACATCTTAAGGGTAGGGCGCATCTAGTACAAGGGTTTGATTCTTTTAGTGGTGGCACACTTGATTATGATATTAAGAATGACAAGATAATCATCAGTATGTTAAAAGATGGTACACAAAGAGTTCGATTTAAAATCAAACTTTAAGAGACCTTTACATGAATAGGGATGATAACAAAATGACAGATTTTATTAACTTTGTAATTTTTTAAATCCACTCCTAGCAGAGTTAAGGGCGTTTTTAAAAAGTTTTAAAATTGATGAAAGATGGTGTTTTGTTATCATCCCTATTCATGTAAAGGTCTCTTAAATGTGGTTATCCTTCATTACTTCTACGTAGATATTTTTAACCCATATACCTATAGGGATATATGGGGATATCCCCATAGAGTAATATAGGTAAAAATGACAGTGTGTATAATTTTTGGTTTTATATTTAAGATAGGATTGCAATATGTCAAAACTGGTCCCACCACATGGCAGTGACACATTAAAGCCATTAGCACTAGAAGGTAGCGCTTTAGCAGCTGAGTTAGAAAGAGCAAAATTACTACCAAAAGTTAACTGTTCTTCAAGAGAAGTAGGCGACATCATTATGATGGGTATTGGCGGCTTCACACCGTTAGAAGGCTTTATGGGCAAGGCAGATTGGCAAAGTGTTTGTGATAATATGACCATAGAAAGCGGCTTATTTTGGCCAATTCCTATTACCCTATCTACTGATAGTGAAGATGTTAATCAGGGCGATGAAGTTGCTTTGGTCAATGGTGAGACGGATGAAATTATTGCAATCATGGCTATCAGTGAAAAGTATTCAATTGATAAAACTCATGAGTGCAATATTGTTTATAAAACAACTGAGATGGCGCATCCAGGGGTTGTCATGGTAATGGCTCAAGGCAAATACAATCTTGCTGGCTCTATCAAGGTATTGTCAGATGGTGGTTTTCCTGAAAAGTATAGTAATTTATATATGACCCCAATGGAAACTCGTGCTTATTTTGATGATAAAGGTTGGAAGACAGTTGCAGCATTTCAAACACGCAATCCAATGCACCGTTCACATGAATACTTAGCTAAGATTGCAGTGGAGATTTGTGACGGCGTTATGATTCACTCAGTATTAGGCGGTCTTAAGGTTGATGATATTCCTGCTGATGTGCGTTCAGAAGCAATTTCAGTATTAATCGAAAACTATTTTGTAGACAATACCATCCTACAATCTGGCTATCCATTAGACATGCGTTATGCAGGTCCTCGTGAGGCATTATTACACGCATTATTCAGACAAAACTATGGTTGTTCGCACCTGATTGTTGGTCGTGACCATGCTGGTGTTGATGATTATTACGGCCCATTTGATGCCCATAACATTTTTGATGAGATTGCTGATGACGCATTGGTGACAAAAGCGCTAAAGATTGACTGGACATTCTGGTGTCAGAAATGTGGCGGCATGTCTTCAATGAAAACTTGTCCTCATAATGCAGAAGATCGTGTATTGCTTTCAGGTACTAAAGTTCGTAAGATGCTTTCTGATGGTGAAGATTTGCCAGAGACTTTTTCTCGTCCTGAAGTAGCCAAAGTTTTACAAGCCTATTATGCAGGTATTAAGGATGAAGACAAAGTAGAAATTAAGTTGAGTGGACACTCGGCAAAATAATAAACCATATCCATAATCAAGACATCTTGAGAAATTAAAGATTTTTTGATTGTAACGAAAGTTTTATATAAGTATAATAGGTCGGATTTTGACAAAACGTCATTGGACGTTAAGACGAAAAAAAAGACTGGTAAGAACGCTGATTGGAAAAGAATCGGCAAAATTTAGAATGAGAGTGATTTAACTTTAAGGAGAAAAAACCAATGATCGATATCAATTCAACACCAATTGCTAGTTTATTAGCAGAAGGTATTTCATACGCAGACATGCAAATGTATGTAGTCACTATGATTGCCCTAGTGGTTGTTATGACAGCGCTAGATTTGTTACATAAGAAAAGTGCAACTTACTTTTTTAATGTAACGGCAAAAGCTGAAAAAGATTTAGCCGCAGGTGATGCACCATGTTCATTGGGCAAAGAAGAAGGCAGGCTTAAGGTATTAAGCGCTGGTGATAAAGTAAAGATATTATCAAGTACGATTGTAGTAGATGTTGCAACAGCTGGTGAATTTAGCAATGGACTTCGTAGATTGGTACATATCCTAACCATGTGGGGTTTCATTCTTTTTAACGCCTCAACTGCTATTATTATTTTTGGTGCACAAGAGACTCAGATATTAGCACAAGTATGGAATATTAGCGCAATCATGTTATTTATTGGTACATTTTGGTACTGGTTTGGCTTCAAAGTAGATAGCCAAGCGGAAGGTTATTCATGGACAAGAATTGTTATTAAAAAAGACATGTTTAGTTTGTCATTAATGGCAACTTCAGTAACTGCACTAGGTTGGAACATCTACGGTGGCGGTACTGGCGTGTGGTTTATCTTAGTTCTTTTTGCGACTGCATCCCTATTTGGCGGCGTATATTGGTCTAAATTTTCTCATATGTTCTTTAAGCCTGCTGCTGCATATAATAAGCGCATTATCAAAGCTAATGGCACAAACGAGAACTTGCCTCACGAGACAAGAGACGATGTGTGGCAACAAAACAGATATTCAATGGAGCTTCTAAAAGACGCACCAATGAATATGGGCCTTGGTATTAAGCGTGAAGCACCTAAGCACTACTAAATTAATTAAATAAGAAGAGAGGAAAAAATAATATGCCAACTTTTGTATATATGACTCGTTGTGATGGTTGTGGACATTGTGTAGATATCTGCCCATCTAACATTATGCACATTGATGATAAATATCGTCGTGCTTATAATATTGAACCAAGCATGTGCTGGGAGTGTTATGCATGTGTTAAAGCATGCCCGAATCAGGCAATTGATGTCCGTGGTTATGCAGACTTTGCACCACTAGGACACAGTGTTCGCGTTATTCGTGACGAAGAGAAAGGCACCATTGCATGGAGAGTTAAATTCCGTGACGGTCGTGTAAAGAACTTCTTATCACCAATTACAACTCAACCATGGGGAACCAAGATTCCTGATTTCAGAAATGAGCCTGAGCCTAGTGACGACATGCGTAACTCGCAGTTATTAGCATTTGAACCTAGATATATTCGTATGGATGATGGCGATATTCACACGTTAGAATCTAACGGTTTGAAATTTAAAGAAGGAGTGTACTACTAATGGGTATTAAAACAATTGTAGAAGGCAACATTGATATTTTAGTTGTTGGTGCTGGTTTAGGTGGTACAGGTGCTGCTTATGAGGCTAGATATTGGGGTCGTAATAAAAAAATCATCATTGCAGAAAAAGCAAACATTAATCGTTCAGGTGCTGTTGCTCAAGGTTTATACGCGATTAACTGTTATATGGGCACTCGTTTTGGTGAAAACAACCCTGAAGACCACGTGCGTTATGCACGTATGGATTTAATGGGTATAGTCCGTGAAGACTTGCTGTTTGATATGGCTCGCCATGTTGACTCTGCAGTGCATAAGTTCGAAGAGTGGGGTCTTCCATTGATGAAGGATCCTAAGAGAGAAGACATTGGTGCTTATATGCGCGAAGGTCGTTGGCAGATTATGATTCATGGTGAATCATATAAGCCTATCGTTGCTGAAGCTGCAACCAAGCAGGTTGACAAAGTTTACAACCGTATTATGGTTACTCATTTGTTAATGGACGATGCACAAGAGAATCGTGTTGCTGGTGCTGTTGGTTTTAACGTACGTACTGGTAACTATCATGTGTTTAAGTCTAAGACTACTATTGTTGGTGCTGGTGGTGCGTCTAATATCTTTAAGCCTCGCTCAGTAGGTGAAGGTATGGGCCGTGTATGGTATGCACCATGGTCTTCTGGTTCTGCATATGGCTTATTAATCGAAGCTGGTGCGAAGATGACGCAAATGGAGAACCGTATCGTTCTTGCTAGATTTAAAGATGGCTATGGTCCTGTCGGCGCATACTTCCTACATCTTAAGACCTACACTCAAAATGGTTATGGTGACGAGTATGAATCTAAGTGGTTCCCGGCATTATCGAAAATGGTAGGTAAAGAATATCTAGATACAGAAGGTCAACATTTGTCCCATAAACCAATTCCAACTTGTTTGCGTAATCATGCATTTATCAGTGAGGTAAATGCTGGTCGTGGTCCAATTCACATGGTAACAATGGAGGCATTCCAAGACCCTCATTTAGAAGAAGTTGGTTGGGAAAACTTCTTAGGCATGACAGTTGGTCAGGCAGTACTTTGGGCAGCAACAGACGTTGATCCTAAATATGAAAACCCTGAGTTAACAACTTCTGAGCCATATGTAATGGGTTCACATGCTACTGGTTGTGGCGCATGGTGCTCAGGTCCTGAGGACATCTCTCCTGATGAATACTTCTGGGGTTATAATCGCATGACGACGGTAGATGGTTTATTTGGTGCGGGTGATACTGTTGGTGGTACGCCACATGCATTCTCATCAGGCTCATTTACCGAAGGTCGTTTGGCTGCTAAGGCAGCATGCAAGTACATTGATGATGGTAAGGGAGAAGGGATTAAGGTGTCTGATAAGCAAATTGCTGATCGTAAAGCGCAAATCTTTAAACCTTTAGAGAATTATACGATTGGTCGTAACGAAATTGTTGCTGGTACAGTATCGCCAAGTTATATTTTGCCGATGAGTGGATTGCAACGTTTGCAAAAGCTTATGGACGAGTATTGTGGCGGTGTTACTGTTTCTTATGTAACCAACGACAAGTTGTTGAATATAGGCTTGAAAAAGTTGGCTATTTTAGAAGAAGATTTAGAGCACATTGGTGCAGAAGATCTTCATCAGTTGATGCGTGGGTGGGAATTAAGACACCGTCACCGTACTTCTGAATGTGTGACTCAGCATACTTTGTTCCGTAAAGAGACTCGTTGGCCTGGTTACTATTATCGTGGCGATGCCATGAAATTAGATGATAAAAATTGGCACGTATTGACAGTTTCTCATCGCGACCGTGTTACTGGTGAATACACACTAGAGAAGGCGCCTTGTTACCATTTAGTTGGCGAGAAAGATGAAAAATAGAGATTTAGTTTAAATTTTTATCTACTGTTTAAGAAAAAACGTTTTGTTGGAATATTGGATAAATGAACATTATTGATAAAACAGATGAAGAAATTTTAGCGATTGCAAGTCCAATGTGGGATGACTTAGTTAAATATTCTAATAGTAGTAATTATGGCGCCTTTAGTCGTCATTTTTCAGAGGACTTTTTGCGTGGTGCCAATGAAATTGAAATGGGTAAACAGTTTGCCCGTAGCGAGCTAACCAAGGGTCTTGAAAAAGGCGCAGGGTATTTGGGTATGATTCGCCGTGGTCAGCATGTAACCGTGTTATATAAACAAACTCACTCTAAAAAAGAGGGTGAGTACTTAGGTAGACTCGTGCTTGGTTATGAAGATGATGTGGTTAAGATTTTTGGTACAACAATTTTTTAAAAGCTGTGGATAATACTATTCAAGATTCTAAATATGTTGAACTTATCTACAAAGTCATTGATAAAAAAACTGGTAATGTCTTTTCAGAAATTGAATATCCAGTCGGCTACGTGCATGGCGTTAACGATACATTGGGCAAAGAGGTTATTGCTGAATTAGAAGGCAGAAAGCAGGGCGATATCATTGAGATTAACATCGATGTAGAGAAAATATACGGATTTCGTGACGAATCTTTAGTTTTTATTGATAAAATTAAAAATGTTCCACCAGAATATCAAAAAGTAGGTACTAAGGTTGTTATGGAAAATTCCAAAGGAGATCCTAAGGAGTTTTTGGTCACTAAAGTCGATGATAAGACAGTTACCATTGATGGTAATAATCCACTTTGTGGCCGTGAAGTTAAATTTTCGCTCGAAATTCTTTTAGTGCGTGATGCAACGGATGAAGAGATGGAGGCAGGTGGTATGATAGATGAGCAGCCAGATATGGAACAGTTATTAACAATACATTAATTATGAGTATTGACTTTACAGAATCAGAAATAAAGACCATTCAAAGTGCGGTTGATCATCGTTGGAGAAAAGAAAAGATTGAGGTTAATTTAGCTGATATTGAAATTACCAAAGAAGGTGAAGATGAGCCAACGCTTGCCCCAGCAGTTGTTTGGGAAGATCAAAACTCAACTTTTATTATTTTAAAAATGGGTGCATTTTCCTACAAAAATTTCTTTTATTATTTGACTGATCAACGCTTTGATACTGGCGTTCCTGAATATAACGATTTGTACGAATGTGCGGATAAGTTGTTAAAGGCGCAAGCGGATTTTATGCTAAGCAAACACACCAAAGGCCTAGATTTGCACATTCAAAAATAATACTTATTTTTAAGATTTAAATTTTAAAAAAAGACATACGTAGCATGTCTTTTTTGTTTTAATAATGGGCAATGCCCTGTTAATAACCAGAATGGTTTTTCTTTAGTTATTTATACTGCTTCAGGCGTAAAAAAAATGAGAGTTGTCATTCCTCATTTTTAATGAATCAATTAATTATTACAAAAGAGGAATAATCATAATTGCAACAATGTTAATAATCTTAATCAGTGGATTAATAGCAGGTCCTGCTGTATCCTTGTATGGGTCGCCCACTGTATCGCCAGTAACAGCAGCCTTATGAGCATCTGAGCCTTTACCACCAAAGTGACCATCTTCGATATATTTTTTAGCGTTATCCCATGCACCACCACCCGTGGTCATTGAGATTGCAACAAAAATACCCGTTGCGATAGAGCCGATTAGTAGCCCACCTAGCGCCTCAGCACCTAATAGCAAGCCAACGATAACCGGAAACGCAATTGGCAAAATAGAAGGCAATATCATTTCTTTAATGGCAGATTTAGTGAGCATGTCAACTGCTTTAGAATAATCAGGCTTTTGTGTGTAATCCAAAATGCCTGGCATTTCTCTAAACTGACGACGTACTTCATTGACAATACCACCTGCAGCACGACCAACAGCCTCCATTGCCATTGCACCAAATAAATAAGGCACTAAGCCACCTAAGAATAAACCAATGATTACTTTATGATTAGACAAGTCAAATGCAATGTCTTTGAATTGTTCAATAGTGCGTAGTTCATTAGTAAAGTCGGCAAACAATACCAGTGCTGCCAAACCAGCAGAGCCAATTGCATAGCCTTTGGTTACCGCTTTGGTTGTATTACCAACGGCATCTAGAGGATCGGTAATATTGCGAATTTTTTCTGGAAGTTTAGCCATTTCTGCGATGCCACCTGCATTGTCCGTAATTGGACCGTAGGCATCAAGTGCGACAATAACGCCTGTCATTGATAACATAGCTGTTGCTGCAATTGCAATAGCATATAAGCCGCCCAATTCATGCGCACCCCAAATACTCGCGCATACTGCCAGCACAGGAAGAGCGGTAGATTTCATACTCAAGCCAATACCGGCAATAACGTTAGTACCATCACCTGTGAGTGATGCCTCGGCAACATGTTGCACAGGGCTATATTCAGTTGACGTGTAATACTCTGTTACCACAACCATAACGGCTGTTAGTGCCAAACCGATGAGTGATGCGTAGAATAAATTTATCCCCATATCCATGTCATCAGTAATAAAGTAAAAAGAAACCGCAGCTAGTCCCGCTGAAACGATTAAGCCTTTATATAGAGCACCCATGATAGAACCACCATCGGAGACCTTAACAAAAAAAGTGCCTATAATAGAAGTAATAATTGAAGCTGAGCCCAAAGCCAAGGGATACAAAATAGCATTATCACCCAAGCCTAAAACACCCGCAAGCATCATGGTTGCAACAATGGTAACCGCATAAGTTTCAAATAAGTCAGCAGCCATACCTGCACAATCACCCACGTTGTCACCCACGTTGTCAGCGATTACTGCAGGATTGCGTGGGTCATCCTCTGGAATGCCAACCTCAACTTTACCAACAATATCAGCACCAACGTCAGCACCTTTAGTGAAAATACCGCCACCTAAACGCGCGAAAATTGAAATAAGCGAGCCACCAAACGCAAGGCCAATAAGCGCATGTAATGCGTCTTTTTGTGCAACGCCAAACTCAATCATACCAGCGTAGTAACCAGAAACACCTAATAGTGCCAAGCCAACAACCAACATACCCGTGACAGTACCACCTTTAAAGGCAACTTGGAAAGCGGCATTCATGCCGTTATTAGCCGCTTGTGCTGTGCGAGCATTAGACTTAACTGATACATTCATACCAATGTAGCCTGTTGCGCCTGATAATACTGCACCAACTAAAAAGCCAAGACCAACGGTGATACCTAAAAAATAAGTAATAATGACAAGTAAAACAACACCCACCATAGCAATGGTTGAATATTGACGATTTAGGTAAGCATTTGCGCCTTGTGCAATCGCATCTGAAATTTCCTTCATTTTGTCATTACCTGTAGGCTGTTTGTTAATCCAGGTAATTGTAAATAGGCCATATAAAACAGCGATAATTGATGCCGAAACGGCAAGGATAAGAATTGTATCCATTACTTTATTTTCTCCTTTTTAGTTGTATGAAAATTTTCTTCAGGATTGATTATAGTTAATAATTGCTTACACAGTAAGACGATAACTTAATAATTTAATAGAGCTAACTTATGTTAATTATTAATAGAGTGTTATTAAGTGCTAGTTTTCGTTCCAATATTTGGTTTTAATGCCATGACCTAAATCTGCTTCAATTAAGCGAGATCTAAGTTTAAGTAGTTTTTCAATAAGGGCAGGCTCGGCTTTTTCATAGCTTAAAGCATCTGGGGCGCGGTTAACCACGACACCTAAAAGCTCTGTAATAGCATTGCCAATTGAATTTTGGGAAATGATGACAATAAGTTTGTTGTCATCATTACGATAGATAAGTTGTTTGAATGCTGGTTGCCAGCGAATGGAAGATTGAATATTTGGCATCGTTAATACATTTGTCGTGCACTTTTTTAGCGGCAGATAGGAAGTAGTTATTAAATAATAAAATTTTCTCAATTTCTTTTGGAAAATAGGCATTAACTGGGACGCCAGAGTTTCTGCTTGATACTTGGGCAAAAAACTGCGATAAAGATCCAAAAACCCTTTTAAAACTTGATCATACTCTTTCCAAAAATCAATATTTTTTAAACTTTCAATACCGCCTTGAATTTCCCAATTGGGCAGTCCTTGTGGATATCCAGTTAGTTTAAGACTTGAGGCTTCGCCAGTGATGGGTTTAAGTATTTTTAAGCCCAAAGCGGATAAAAATTCAGTATAAACATCCTGCATGTAAGCGGCAAATAAGGAATGTTGACCACCATCTGTTAGATTAGGGTTGTTAGTGTCGGCTAGTTTTGCGCGTGTAAGCGCTTCTTTGTCAAAGACGATAAAATGATTATGCAGCATTCTAATGCTGGGTACACCTGCATTAGTCATTGGCCAAGTGGCATCAAGTGATGCCTCACCAGCAAGAATGAGATGCTTGTCTGGATCTGGGTAATGTTCTAGCATAAAACCAATAATAATTTGGTTCATGCGATTCCATACATTCTTTACTTTATCAGGTAGTTGTGTATGTCGCACTGGACGACCTAAAGGGTTCAGAATGCTTTTGGAGGTGTTGTATAAATAACAGAGCAATCGAATTCATTTGAATGCCCCAAAGCTTTTCGATAAAGTAGCAAATTTTCATCGTTGGCCGATAAGCCGTTATTTTGGGTTAAATCTTGAAGATTTTCAGGCGAGTTAAAAAACTTGTTAGGTTTCATCCCCTGTGGCACATCCAAAGGGGATGGGGTGAAAGGGGATGTTAATTTCTATTGGACCAAATTTAGTCATAAGAGATTAAATCGCTTAACTTAATTGTGCGTAAATACGATCTCTAACTTCGTCAAGCGTACCTACACCAACAGCTGCACCATATTTAGGTGCATCACTATCTTTATTCATCCAAGATTGGTAATAATCAACCAGTGGCTGGGTTTGTTCATGATAAACGTCTAGACGTGCACGCACTGTATCTTCAGCATCATCCGTACGTTGTACTAACTCTTCACCAGTAATATCATCAATGCCTTGAACCTTAGGAGGGTTGTAAACAATGTGATAAGTACGACCTGACGCTAAATGAGCACGACGACCTGACATGCGAGCAATGATATCTTCATCTGGCACTTGAATTTCAACCACGAAGTCAATTTTAACGCCATCTATTTTTAACGCCTCTGCTTGAGTGATTGTGCGTGGAAAGCCATCAAATAAAAAGCCATTTTCGCAATCATCTGCCTGGATTCTTTCTTTAACCAAGCCGATAATAATATCATCAGAAACCAAACCACCTGCATCCATGACTTTTTTAGCCTCAATGCCTAATGGCGTGCCTGCTTTAACGGCTCCGCGTAGCATGTCGCCAGTTGAGATTTGAGGAATTGAATATTTTTGACAAATGTTAGTTGCTTGAGTGCCTTTGCCTGCGCCCGGAGGGCCTAATAAAATTATGTTCATTTTTTCTCCTTATCTGTTTTATTTAATGTTTTTTTTGTTAAAAATAAGGAAGCCTTGTTTCCTTGTAGTAATACTTAAATCTCAAATGGGGGTAATTTTTTATCCGCCATTATTTTTTTCATCACCACATAATCAGGCAAGCCATTTGTGTATGGTGGATAGTCTTCACCTTCGATAAGTGGCTGTAAATATTCACGGCAAGCGTCAGTAATGCCAAAACCATCATCTGAAATGTAGTTCATGGGCATCATTTTTTCAATGTTAGCGACATCTTTTAATTCACCTGAGCCAATCTCCCAAGTATAAGGGTTGTTTGAGGTGCGAATAATGGCAGGCATGACTGAGTTTTTGCCTTCAAGCGCCATATTAACAGCCGCTTCACCTAGTGCATAAGCTTGTTCAACATCAGATTTTGAGGCCAAGTGACGAGCAGCACGTTGCAAGTAATCTGCAATCGCCCAGTGGTATTTATAACCCAAAGAGTTTTTGATTAAATTAGCAACGACAGGTGCTGCGCCACCAAGTTGTGCATGACCAAAGTCATCACGAGTGCCTTGTTCTGCTAGGAAACGACCATCTGGCCATTTTGTACCTTCAGATACAACGATTGTGCAATAGCCAAATCCTTTGACGTTTTTGTCAACTTTAGCTAAAAATTTTTTTTCATCAAAATCAACCTCTGGGAATAAAATTACCACAGGGATTGAATCATCAACCAAGCCACCTGCTGCTGCAATCCAACCTGCATGACGACCCATCACTTCAAGGACGAAAATTTTAGTTGAGGTTGCCGCCATTGAAGCCACGTCAAAACTGGCTTCCATAGTAGAGACAGCAATATATTTAGCAACTGAGCCGAAACCTGGGCAGTTGTCTGTAATTGGTAAGTCGTTATCCACTGTTTTAGGTACATGAATGGCTTGAATTGGGTAGCCCATTGATTCAGATAATTGAGAGACCTTTAAGCAGGTATCTGCTGAATCGCCACCGCCATTGTAGAAAAAATAACCAATACTATGCGCTTTGAATACTTCAATTAGTCTTTCATATTCTGCTTTGTTAGTCTCTAAAGATTTCATTTTATAACGACAAGAGCCAAAGCCACCAGAAGGCGTATGTTTTAAGGCCTTAATATCAGCACTAGACTCTTTTGATGTGTCAATTAAATTTTCAGTGAGTGCGCCGATAATGCCGTTTTGACCTGCATATACCGTGCCGATTTTATCTGGATGTTTGCGCGCTGTTTCAATCACGCCACAAGCTGATGCATTAATCACAGCAGTCACACCACCTGATTGGGCATAAAAAGCATTTTTCATAATTAGTTTCCTAAAATAATAAACTAACAATTATACTTTATAAACCAATTATGATTTTTCTAGAATGTATTTAAGGTTTGTAAAGCCTTGGCTTAGTTCAAAGGAAAATTCTTTAGCCAACAACAAGTGTTCAAGTAATTACATATTTGTGTACCAGTTTATTACGTAATAGACGCATATCTACCCAATTATCAGCATTATTAATAATGTTAAGCTGCTCTAATCGATATAGATTATCAATTGCCGTTTTGGGGATTTCGCCAGATTGCTTGAGGAAAAGTGGTAATAATTTATCCACAAACATGTCTTGCATGCGTGAAAATTTAGATACAAAAGATTCTAGCCTATCAATGCCTTCAGGCGTTTTCAAGGTGTTTTATAACTTAAATTATCTTCAGAGAATAAGCACCCAACTACGCTTTTTACCAACAAATCCTCTTTGTTAAGAATAATCATAATTTAGTTAATTCTATCCCTGTTTTAAGCGCTTGTTGCTGAATGGCATTTGGTGTTTGATGTGGCTCTAGGGTGATAATGTCGATTTTTTGAGCACCTAATTGTTTTTGTAAAAGCGTATTAAAACGCAATACTTTACGCGTCAAATGTGTGGTTTTTGCACTAAATTCTAGCAATAAATCAATATCACCGCCTTTAAGGCTGTCATTTATTCTTGAGCCAAATAGTCTAACCGTTGCTTGATGGTTAAATTGTTTTTCAGTAGTTTGTTTTATGCTAAATTTATTAATTAGTTATGGACATATGCTTCGATAAATACTGTTGCTATTTTTAGCATAATAAGAGCTGTAAGTCCTTACGGATAAATCACCATCAATGACTGTATCATTGCTTGTATACATATGAGAGCCACTATCTAACTGAACGTTCATGACAATTGTGCCACTGACTTCAAGATTGACCTTAGAGATGCCAACTTGGATTTGTCCAGTTTCTCCTTGTGGCGGTTGAATCACGACGCTATTAACTATGTTGTTATTATCATCCCAAGTATCGATTTCAAATGACGAATTTCCATCAATATCAATCTTTTTTGAGGTGACCAAAATTGCATTAGCATCAATACCGTTTAAACTCATAGAAGAACCATCACAAACTTCAATTTCTTGCTCATTAGTATCAGTATTGGAGTTATTCAAGCTTGTGTCAATCGTGGCTCTTGTGGCAATAAAACTTGAGTTTTCACAAATCTCTAAATTACCATTAATATGATTATTTGAACTGTCTGTGTTATGTTTTATTTGTTCAAATGAAGAGTTTAGATACACACCAAGAGTGTTGATTGTGTTGTCTTTGCCTTGCAAAGATACTGAGGTGTTGCCAAGCACAATTAAACTAGAATCGCCATCATTGCTTGATGCAAAATTCAACGTGTTGCCTGATTTTAAAATCACATTGGAATTGGCACTAGCAACAACGCCTTAGCCGCAAACCGTTGCCTTGCAGCCATTTGCATCACGACCAGCAGTGCCATCGGTATTGACCCTGGTATTTTTTAACGTAATGATTGAATTATTCAAAACTCGAATGCCATGATCACGACCATTCAGAACCATGTCCTTTAAATAAACTTTGCCTCTGTTGGTCACTCTTAGAGCATGATAACTGGTACCTACGTTAATGGTTAAATTTTCTAAAGTTAAGGCTCTGCCGTTAATCTCAATGGTTGCATAAATGTGTTTGTTGAATTTTTTTGTACTAAGCCAACTGGATTAGTTGCGTTAAAGTTGTAACTTTAGCTTGCTGCACTGCTAAATCCAGTGGCATTGCCAGTAATCTCATCTAGGCCAGGCCGTCCATCAGGATTGCCTCGAATGGCGAGACTTTTACGTAGGTAGATATCATCAGTACAAGTGCCAGGGATTTCAATAATAACCTTGCCGTGTAAGGGGGGAATGCTCAATCGCTTGTTGTAAAGAGTTAATACTACAGTTAACACTAATGATTGGGTTATCCGCTATACTTGAGCCGCCACTATTTTCTAAAGTGCTAATGTGACTGCCATGATTTGTGAGTGTATTACCAATATTACCAAAACTTGTTGCAATGTTGTCATTACACCCTAAGTTTTTAACACCCGCCTCTAAAGTAGTGAGACGACCATCGTTAGTGCCAATGTTTGTACTGTTGGCGTTAATACTTCCAGTGTTGGTGCTAATATTCCCGTCATTAGCATCCACTGCAACTTTAATGGCTGTGAAGTTAGCATTAACCTGTGCCACTACAGCTACATTACCTGATGAAAAAGTATTGGGCATGGTGATGGGGCTTGCCCAAGCGCCATTTGTTAATAAAGCTGATACTATGGTTAAAATTATTTTATGTGTTGTCATGGTTGTTCTCCTTAAAGTTAAATGCTTGTTGTTTGTTTTTATCATTGCCAAGTGCTCCCGTCGTCCCAATTAGATTGATTCCAAATTGCGCCTATTACTGGCTCTTCACTAACAGTAATGGTAAAACTGGCTAAGTTGGTTGTTTGACTGTTAGCAGTAACACTAATGATAATATTGCTAAGATCTCCACCAATATTACTTTCTATTGGTGTGCCACTTAATGCGCCAGTTACAGTATTAAAAGTTATCCAACTGGGTTTATGTTGAATGCTGAAACTCAAACTGTCACTCTTGATATCATTAGCTGTTGCGCTTGCACTCGGACTGCCAGTGATGGTGGGTGCATCATCTACAGGCTCAATGGTAATATTAGCAGTAATCGTGTCATTACCACTGTTGCCATCATTTACTTGAACCTCAAAACTATCATTACCATTGTAATTAGTACTTGGTGTGTAATTAATTATTGGTGTGGCACCTGTGCCACTGACTAAAACTGTGCCATTTGTGGCATTGGGGATAAGTGTCCAAGTTAGCGTGTCATTATCATCATCAGTGGTATCAATATTTGGGGCACTAAAGGCAATTGGTGCGCCATCTTCGCTCATGGTTATCAGGATATTTTGACCTTGGGTGATTACTGGTGCATCATTGGTATTGACAACTGTAACGGTAAAGGATTGTTCAACATCGGCATTCTTGCCATTATTAATTCTAATAACAACATTATGATTGCCAATGGCGCTATTGGTTGGCGTGCTACTTAGTTGTTTTGTACTCTCATTCAGTGTTAGCCATGTTGGATAAGTGAATTGGTAAAAAACGATTGTATCGTTCACTTTGTCGTTGTCAGTGAAGACAATTTGATAACTATATAACTGATCCTCAGTTGCTTGAATTGGTGTTTCTGAGGTGAAGATTGGTGCAAAGTTAAATCTTACATCAGGGTTGGTTGGGTCAGCATCAGCAGCATCAAATACACCATCGCCATCACGGTCTCTCAATAGTGAGCAAGAAACAAAATCTGCATTTGTGCCAGTATCAGCATCATTTAATATGCCGTCACCGTCACCGTCACCATCAATATCAGTATCAGTATTATTGCCCACACCATCATTATCAGTATCAAGTTGTTCAGTGCTGTCTAGTGGAAAAGCATCATTAGCATTGAGCGTTCCATCGCCATCTAAATCGGGATTAGTTTGTGCAGGGGCATCATAACTTCTATCGTTGTTAAATTTTCTGCATCTGTAGTTGTATCTGTAGTTGTATCTGTGGTGGTGGTTTCGTCTAGCAAAATTTGCTTGACTGTCTTGTTGGTATTTGGAATAGACAAAGTATATCTGGGTCTTGCTATAATACTTGTAGTGTATTTGGGTTGATTTGTGTGCCTGCATCACCATTAATTTGCCCATCGTTGGCTAAGTCATTTGCTAATTCAGTTAACACCTCGTCAGTTGTGCCACCTGAGGATTGCTGGTTAATTTCAAAAGCAATTGCAGTTAGTGCTTCCACAGCTGAGCGATATTGAAGTACTTTGGTTTGTTCTTCTTTGGTGTTGGTTGTATCGTCAATCAGTGGTGAGGTTTTAAAGATGTCTACTGAGTTATTCAAGCCAAAACCAAGGGTAGATTTTGCTTGCACCTACGCTGTATCCAATTCAGTTGAAAATTCTGCTACACTCGCACTTACACCTGCTTTTGAGATGGCAATATCAACGGTCATACTGGTTAGTGGCGTGGCATAAATTTGTGCGTCATTGCCTAGTAATTCTTGGGTAATGATGGTGCGTAGGGTGGTAATAACTGGTGTTATGCCAGTAGTAATGTCTGTTGTATTTGCACCTGTGGTAAACTCCATAATATAAGGAGGATTAAGCGGAAAAGGCAGTGATAATCCGCTAATAGCAGCTTTTCCATTGGTGCTGTCTGTTGCGATTAAACCACCTTTGAAGTCGGCTTTACTGGTATCAAGTGTGTAAACCTTAACAATTGCATTTGCTAAGGGACCTTTAACGTCACCACCGCTAATTGAGACAGATTGAGAATCATCACTGCTACTGCTCTTAACCCTAAATACATTGAGAACAATAATGCCATTTTTAATATCTTTAACAAAAGATTAAGTTGATCTATCCTTGATTTATCTGTAAACTACAAAAAAGATTGCTTTGGGGTTGTATCTCTGTCCGCATAAGGCCAAATCTAATTACAAAGGCTATAATGATATTGTTTATTGCCAAAGTGAGCATTCTTTATTAACTAAAAATTAACTTTTAGTATTTGTCAAGTATTAGTAACATATTTATTTTTTTGTTATGAAAACTTAACTTATGTATAAACGCATTAAAAGTGCACGATTAAAGCAAAAAAAGGCCACAAGAAAAATTAGCAGATTTATTAAACATTAGCCGTAGTGCGGTTAGTCAATGGGAGTCGGTCGAAGGTTCATCGCCTAGCACTCAGCATTTATTGCAAATTGCTAGCTTATTAAAGGTGAGTTTTGATGGCTGGCAACAGGTAGTAATACTAACCAAAATAAAGTCGTGAATATTGTTAACGAGCCTGAATTTAGTACTGAAGAGTTAGAAATTTTGTAAATTATAAAAAAGATGCATGTTGGCAAAAAACGTGCGTTGTTACGTTATTAGCAATCAAGCAAACATATAAGGGGTGATTTTCCATTCTTGAGAGTGATTAGTCTCAAGAACAAAGCATTTTGCACTACCATGATTGCGTACTTGCCCAGCAGCACCTGGATTGATAACCCAAGGTATTTTTTCTTGGTCGATGACTTGTTTATGAGTGTGCCCATAAATGATAATTTTTGCATTTGGATAGGCGGCTCTTAGTGAGTCATGAGAAGGCTGATGAGCGCCATGTTCGTGCCCATGCTCAATGACGATTTCTCCATTTTAGAACTGGGTTTATTAATGGCAATAATGGTACCAATGCCGTATTGTTTGGCGGCATTTAGCCCCGATAAAGAATCGCCAAAGAAAATATTTTTTTGCTTGTTCAAATGAGTAGCTTTATTTAACTGGTGCTAAAAATCTTGCCCTTCTTTAGCTGCGTTGTAGTCATGCGATGAAATAATGGCATCAAAGTATTGTGATAAATTAGTGATTCGCATTTTTTAATTGAATGGTTTTTCTATGGGCATTGGTGACTAAATAAATGCGTTTTTTGCGTTGTTTGGCTTATGCTAAAAAGTCTAGTACAAATGGGTGTATTTGGATTAAATGAGCCACGTCTTCCTTAAGTTTGGCAATGTCTAGTTTGAACACTTTTTGCTAATAATCCAAACAATACCAATGTAGTTTTTCCTCTTGCGCTCGAAGGATGGGATAGATTTTATCTTTTGATTGTTGGTGTGTCAGGTTGTGCTTATTGGCAAAGACTAAGGGCGTATATTCCATCCAAAAATGCAAATCAAAATTAAGCTCTAGCAGGGCACTATCCATGTCTATTAAAGACCAATCAATGTTATTTTCTACGCCAAGTTGTGCCATTGGCATTATCCTCTAGTACAATGCCAAGCTTGGCTAACTCGTCTCTAATTTGATCACTTAGCGCAAAATCTTTATTAGCTCTAGCCTCATTTCTGCCGGTAATTTTTGCAGCAACTTCGCTGTCCGATAAGGAAACACCTTGTTTTAAAAATTTATCCGCATCCATCTGTAAAATACCAATATAACCACCGAGTTTTTTGAGTAATTGCGCCAAGGCGTTGGCTCGGTCAACGTCCTTTTCACGTTGTGAATTGACTGTCTTTGCCAATTCAAATAAAATACTCAAAGCGATGGGCGTATTAAAGTCATCATCAAGTGCCTCGTTAAATCGTACTGAATAATCAAAACGCATGGATACTTCTTCAGTTGCCGCGTCAGAAGCATTTAAGCCACGAATGGCAGTGTACAAGCGGGATAGTGACGACTTGGCTTTATTAAGATTACTATCAGAAAAATTAAGTGGACTGCGGTAATGAGAACTCATGATGAAATAACGCAAGGTTTCGCCATCATAGCTTTCTAATACGCCACGAATGGTGAAAAAATTATTCAATGATTTGCTCATTTTTTCATCATCAATATTGACAAAACCTACGTGCATCCAAGTGTTAACAAAAGTGCAATTATTTGCACCTTCACTTTGGGCGATTTCGTTTTCATGATGTGGAAAAGCCAAATCCATACCACCACCATGAATGTCAAAGTAATTGCCTAGATGATGTGTGGACATGGCAGAACATTCAATATGCCAACCAGGGCGACCTTGCCCCCAAGGGGAGTCCCAGCTTGGTTCGCTGGGTTTGGACATTTTCCAAAGAACAAAATCCAGCGGGTCTTTTTTGGCACTTTCTATCTCAATTCGAGCACCTGCTTCAAGTTCACCAAGATTTTTTCTTGAGAGTTTTCCATAATTTTTAAAACGGCGCACTGAATAATACACATCGCCATTATGAACCTGATAAGCAAAGCCTTTTTCAATCAGCGACTTTATCATATAAAACATTTGATCCATCGCATCAGTTGCGCGTGGCTCAATATCAGGTGGTAATACGCCAAGCACACGCTCATCTTCGTGCATGGCGTTAATAAAACGATTAGTTAATGTATATATTTCTTCTTTATTCTCAACAGCACGTTTGATAATTTTGTCGTCAATGTCGGTAATATTACGCACATATTCAACATTTTGGAAATGCCGTCTAAGATGGCGAGTGATGATATCAAACATCACTAATACTCGCGCATGACCCATATGGCAATAATCATAAACCGTCATTCCACAAACGTATATGCCTACTTTATCGGCATTAATTGGGCAAAAAACTTCCTTTTGTTTACTTAGTGTGTTGTAAATTTTAAGCATAAGCGGTATTTTACGTGAGTATTTATCTGATTTTGTCCTGTCAATAATAAACCCTTGCTTTTTATAATGATTTATGAGAATAAGCAGTTGTATAATTAATGAGTTTTTTAATTATATATAGGAGAAAATGCATGAGCGTTTTAGTCACACAACAAGCCCCAGATTTTACGGCTGCTGCTGTTTTAGCAGATGGTAGGATTGTTGATAATTTTCAACTTTCTAGCCTTAAAGGTAAGAAAATTATGTTGTTCTTTTATCCATTAGATTTTACTTTTGTTTGTCCTTCAGAGATTCTAGCGCATCACCACAGAATGACGCAGTTTAACGACAAAGGTGTTGAAGTGGTTGGTGTTTCAGTAGATTCACAGTTTACGCATAATGCATGGCGTAACACTACGCCAGCAGAGGGTGGTTTGGGCGTTATTGCCTTCCCATTGGTGGCTGATACTGACCATTCCATTATGGAGGCTTATGGCATTGTGCATCCAACGGGTATTGCACTGCGCGCATCGTTCTTAATTGATGAGAATTTTGATGTACGTCATCAAGTGGTGAACGATTTACCACTGGGCAGAAATGTTGATGAAATGTTGCGTATGATTGATGCACTTGATTTTCACACTGAGCATGGTGAAGTTTGTCCTGCAGGTTGGAACAAGGGCGATGAAGGCATGAAAGAGACACCTGCAGGTGTGGCTGATTACTTGTCAAAACATGCCGATGAATTGTAATTAAATTTGATGTTGAATAAAAGGGAGTTTAGGCTCCCTTTTTTTATGGCTTATATAGGGAGAATTGGCAATGAAAATGAAAAAATATAGATGTATTGTGTGCGATTGGGTGTACGACGAATATTTAGGCGCACCCAAGGAAGGGATTGAGTCAGGTACAAAATGGGAAGATGTCTCTGAGGATTGGGTTTGTCCGGATTGTGGTGCTAGTAAGGCTGAGTTTGAAATGGTTGAAATTTAGCGAGACTTTTGCATAAATAGAAACAATCATAAAATACCACTTTTCACCCACTTGATAATTTTTTAAATCTAGCCTTAGCCATACCAGGGTAAGATTTAAGAAAATTACCAATTGAATAAAAATTGTCATTTTTCTAATCACTCCTTTTTATGCAAAGATTCCCTAGTAAAATAACCTTTTTAAAACTGATGTAAAGGAAGAAGTATGTCAAAAGTATTAATATTACCAGGCGATGGTATTGGCCAAGAAATTATAACGCAAGCACTTAAAGTGATTGACCGCTTGAATGCAGATTTTAATCTTGGCATGACGCTTGAACATGGCCTAGTTGGTGGTAGTGCTTATGATGAAACTGGCGCTCCTTTACCACAAGCTACACTGGATGCTGCACATCAATGTGATTCTATTTTATTAGGCGCTGTGGGCGGTTATCAGTGGGCGTCTTTAGAGTGTAATTTGCGACCAGAACGAGGCTTGTTAGGATTGCGTGCAGAAATGGATTTGTTTTCTAATTTACGTCCTGCGATTTTATACCCGCAACTTGTTAATGCTTCTACGTTAAAAGAAGAAGTGGTGTCAGGACTTGATTTGATGATTGTTCGTGAGTTGGTTGCGGGTATTTATTTTGGCAAGCCACGAGGTGTTGAAGTGCGTGATGGGCAAAAATATGGGTTTAACACAGCCACTTATTATGAGTCAGAAATTAGGCGTATTGGACACGCAGCCTTTAAAATTGCACAACTTCGTAACAAGCGTGTTTGCTCGGTAGATAAGGCAAATGTGTTAGAAGTATGTGAATTGTGGCGTGAAGTGATGACAGATGTGGCTAAAGATTATCCAGATGTTGAATTGACCCATATGTATGTGGATAATGCTGCGATGCAATTAGTCAGAGCGCCTAAGCAATTTGATGTGATGGTGACTTCAAATTTATTTGGTGATGTGCTGAGTGATTGTGCAGCAATGTTGACTGGCTCAATCGGTATGCTGCCATCAGCCTCGCTTAATCAAGATGGGTTTGGTATGTATGAGCCTATTCATGGTTCAGCGCCTGATATTGCGGGCAAAGATATTGCCAATCCTTTGGCGACTATTTTATCGGTTTCTATGATGTTGCGTTATTCGCTTAATCAGGTGGGCTTGGCTTGCAAAATTGAGGCAGCAGTTGATATTGTATTAGATAAAGGTTATCGCACGCAAGATATTGCAACAGAAGGTAACCTGATTGTTGGTACGAATGAAATGGGTGATTTGGTGGTAGAGGCATTAGCATGAATATTGTAATCTATTCAACCAACACTTGCCCGATTTGTGTCAAGACTAAGGCGCTATTAAACAAATGGAATTTACCATTTGAGCAAAAAATGATTGATGAAGATCGTGCACTTATGGCGGAGTTCTCAAAAGTGACTAACGGTGCTAGAATGGTGCCACAAATTGTCATTGATGATAAACATATCGGTGGATTCAGTGAATTAACTGAGTTGCATATGGATGGCTTTTTTAGCTAACCATCCATTTTGGCTATTTATAAATCTAGCGCCTCAATTTCAAGTAACATTTTGCCAATATGTTTGCCAAATTGCTCATTAAACCCATGCCAATTTTTATAAGCAGTTAACCGTTTAGTGGCGATAGGTTTAATTTCATAGCCAGCTAAGTCTTGCTCATAGCCATTTTTAGCTTCATCTTGGATGATGAGTAAATAATCTAAAAATGGCTTAACAGCATGGTTTGCATTACCTGATGAGCCATGGCCAGGTACGTAATAATCTAGACCTAAACCCGTTGCATACTGTAATACTTTGATATTATCATGCATACTGGAGCTGTTGTCGAAACGACCCATACGATTAACAAAACCATTGTCACCTAAGAATAAAGTTTTACTATTGACATGCTCAATCATAATATCTGTATTGGTATGTGCTTTGATGGTGGGGCTGTGAATTTTAAATTGTTCTGAGCCTAAGTTGATGACTTGTAAATGTTGGGTGGTATCAGTTGGATAGGTGGCAATTGTGTCTTTTGTTAGGCCATCAGTTAGAGTTACCATTAGATTGACCCAGTTATCGCCTTCGCCGTTTTTAGCCTCAATAACCATTTGAGGGTGGGCATAAATTTTGGCACTGGGGTATTTTTCAATAATAGCCTGATTGCCTAGCCAGTGGTCGCCATGAACGTGCGTATTAAAGACAGCAATAATAGGCTTTTTGGTGATTTTTTCAACTTCTTTAATCACTTTTTTACCCACACTATAAGCACTACCTGGGTCAACAATAATAACACCTTTTTTGCCAATAATAATGCCAGGGTTGTTCATAAATCCTTGGTTCTGTACACTTGGCTCACTAGATGGACCATGAATGATAAGCAGGTTATTGCTAAGCTTTTCAGGCGAAAATTCGCCCATGCCTTGAATGGTCCAAGCGTTTGACAAGGTTGATAAAGTTAAAGTAAATAAAAGATATATATTTTTCATGGTCATTTCCTAAAAAGATAAAATAGATTGTATTAACTAAGCACAACTTATATCCACCAAAAATGGGCATGAAAAAGAATAAAATCTATAAACAGTAACTTTCTTATATTACTAAGTTGTGCACTTTAGTTAATGTAGCAATTTCTAAAAAAGCCATTGTACCGTACTAAGCTTGGGTATTTTGTTGAATAATATTTTTCATATTATCAGGGAGTTAGTGGTAGGTTTGTTAATATAAACTGAACAAATTTATCCCTATTCATTTGATAATATAGGGTTAAAATTTTTTTCAAATTCTAATGTTGACACCGGCTTTGCAGACAGCCCTGTACTGTACAGACTACCAGCCTGAACGCTTAGGTATATCTCTACATGATCTGGCAGGGTTAATAATTTATTGTTAATGGAGCTATATAGCAGTCCAGCTATTTTTTTTCTTGACCACGTAAATCTGGTCTGCCAGCACTACCCACAAATAAAGTATGCCCAGAAATTAAAAACCAAGGCTCATTAGCTCGTCTTGTGTCAGATACGAGTAAACATATACTGTCCATTGTATGCCCAGGAGTGTGAATAACCTTGGTTGTTACATTTCCAGAAACAAGTAATTGCTCATCTTGTAATGCTTTAAATTCAAAATTAGGTTGAGATGATTCGTGCAACATAGTGTAAGCCGCGTTTGATTTTACAAAAGTTTTAAGTTTGTTTTGCAAAATTATTTTTAACTATCTTCCTTGTCTATCAAAAATTATCAACAAAACTACTTGTCTATCAAAAAAATAAAAAAATAAAAAAAATGATACATAAAATAAAGTAATTTTAATTTGTACTTAATCAATGATTAATCATTTCTTATTAAGCAATTTAATCGATGTTTTATAACCTTGTTCGTCAAGCACATGTGCGCAGCTTTCGCACTTAAAATCATTAAATCTAAAGCCAATCAATTGAATCTCAAACTCACTGGCTATTTTTGGATTGCCAACGGTTGTCAAACTACCGCTAATGCGTCCATGCATTAAGTCGTTATATTTAGTTGTCGCCTTGTCATTTGCCTCCTCTCGCGATGCAAAGATTGTTTTAAGCGAGTAGATGTTCTCACCTGAGCTAATTGTACTTATTTAGTCTCTCCAGTCTCGTTATCCCGTCACTTAGTAATAACTGCATCATATTTGGGTCTGTCAGTTTGACTAAAGTTCCAACGAGAGCAATCACCTTTACTTATGAAAATAGGCTTCAGTGCTTCACCGCTTACTTTTTTAAAATCATCTTTTGAATAGCCTAGCAAAGTAGAGCTGATAGACTTAAATTTTGCATCGTAATTGCCACTCAATCTAGTGAGCAAGTTTAAGTCAGTTTCGTTGTTTTGATTTAATTGATTAATGGGCATGTCTGTTAAGAATTCGCTAACTTTAGAATCTAGCACATTACGCTTGACGATAGTGTTGATTAAATCACTTAGTGTTGTGTTATTGTATGTTCGCGTGCGTGCGTGATTGATTTGAGTGACTTGTTAATCCTAGAGCCTTTTGCAATAATACTGATATGCCCGATGTAATCACCTCATCAACTTCAAAGCTACCTTTGTTGTACAGATCATCACCATAACCTAACCAGCACTCAATCTCAACGTCTGTGCGTGGGAGCACCACCTCGTTACCTCTATCGTCAATGACAATACTTAGTGTGTCATTTTTAATACCATCGTTAGACAGCGTCAATGATACAAATCTTGACCTAATAGCATCAGTAATGTCTTGATTGTCAGCTAGTAGTTTGAAATTCGGCTTCATAACGGTACACCTGCGTCTTTGTTTTGAGCTCGAAATTCATTAATAACCGCTGTCAATTGATAAGGTTTTAGTTGCTTGACTTCATCAACACACCACAGTCTTTGTGCTAAGTTATCGGCATGTGCCCAGCCTTTTTTTACATATAGCAACAAGTGGGAGCCACATAACCCATTCTTTGCACGCCCTCAGCTTGCAAGCGTGTTGAAATACCCGTTAATACACCCGTCATCATTATATGATTCATACTTTCTGTCGTCTACCACAATTTAGTCGCTATTGTAATCGCCAGTGGTCTTAACTTGTTTTTTAAAATTCTCAGCGACTGCCTTTGGTTTAATTTTTGGTATAACTGTTTTGGTTTTTTCAATGGTTTTAATCATATCCATGTTGCCATTTGCATCACGCTCAATTTCAAAATCGAGCGCTTCAGTAGACCTGCCCATTTGTCTTAAAATAGCGTTGAATGAAGTACCCGCCAAAGAGCCTTGAATGCCAGATGTATTGAGCTGACCTAATACAGTTGCTGTTCTGATCAAGTGCAACTTTATACTTAACAGTGCGCCCTTAGCACCCTAGCAAATGACTCACCCAACTGTCCAAAATCGCGTATTTGAAACTTCAGCTGCGTCTTATAATTAATAAGTCTCCAATTCGTGTTAATTTTTGTTTAGTATTACCCTCAATTGTGCTTGCCATATTATTAAACACAACACCCACCACTTTACCCACGCCTTCAGCTGAGCCGTTAGTCACTTTAGCTACTTTTTCAACAATCTCAGTGCCTATCATAGACGCTTGTGCACCTAACCCCCAGCCGAGTTAAGCGCATACTGAATATTCACCATTCTGGTTTCATTAGTCACAAGTGTGTCTGTGAATATTCACGAGCAAAATCTTTAGCTTTTGCAAAATTTGCCTCATCAACAACAGTTGACAATCTAATTGTTGCCTACTCATGACAACTTGATTCCTTTTTAGTTAAAAATACCTTTACTAAGGCCGTAATTGACCTTACACGTAACAACAGTATCCACCGCAGGTGTCGGGATGGCATAGTCATTATTAAAATAAACTTGACCTTGTGCAATTTTGTTGTCTATGAAACCTTGAATTGTCGCTGTTACATCTTCAAGGAATGGCTTAGTAATATTGCGGTCTAGTGCTCATTGAATACCAGCCTCTACCGCATCATCAATTGCATCACCATCACGCACCGCACTGATGAAGCGATTATTACTGTCAGTCACATCGCAAGTATCAGTACCAAGATAACGATACCCGCCGCTGTTCACAATTGTTCTGATTTGATTTTTATTGAGTAAATTATGCTCAGAATTAACACCACTAGTAGCATACTGAATCGGACGACTAGTACCACTAATACCTTTAATATTCATGTTGCTTAGGCTGTGAAATGTACTACGCTCAGCATCATTTTTAGTAAACAGACCCCCGCAATGCGAGCTAAGGCATAATCATTAGTTACTGTATCCCAAACTTTAACGCCAGGGTCAACAATTACTAAGCGTTTAGAACCGTAATGCGAGCGCGCTTGAATAGCATCAGTATTGTTAATATTCGTGCCATCAGCAATGACCATCGCACGC
The DNA here is from genome assembly GCF_016592595.1 of Abyssogena phaseoliformis symbiont OG214. Taxonomy (NCBI): domain Bacteria; kingdom Pseudomonadati; phylum Pseudomonadota; class Gammaproteobacteria; species Abyssogena phaseoliformis symbiont. The sequence continues at coordinate 1,319,741 of NZ_AP012977.1, read as the reverse complement.
AGTCCATCTGCAACGCTTAGCACCTCAGCCATCACAGGATTAGCTTTTATTTTTTGGATAGTAGTAAAGCCTGGCGTAATTAACACTTTTGACTTCTCACCCACCACCGACTCAACACCTCGCAGCAACTGTACTTTTTCTGTCATTCGTGATGTCAGTTCATCGGCTGTACCACTGTGCTCAATACGAATAATTACCACATTCGCACCAATTTGGTCACGCACGTCATCTAATGCTTTTTGCAAAGTGCCTGCAGTGCCTAAAGCAGCATACGCCGCATTAGATGCAACACTAATTAACACAGGCGTGTCTAATGGGTATTTATCTGTTGCATCTGCTGCTGTTCCAATAATGCAGATTAAACTAATTGGCACATCTTTAATGGCTCTTGTATCATTTTAGTCTTGTTTAGACCTTATTCCATGATTGTATGGCATATTGCTCCTTTTATTATTAATTTTTTACAACTTAAAACTAGTAAACGCTTTATCAAATGATAAATCATCTATGTCTAATTCACCATCTGTAACTTGATTTTCCTTGCTAATGAAATTCTTTATTTGCTCGTCTTCCCATTTTGATAACTTAACTGCTACATTGTTTAAAATAAAGTTACTATTAAGCGCATAAAGCCTTATAGAGTTAATATCCTAAAATTTGTGCTTTTTAACTTCTTTTTCTGTTTCAGTTTTTAGTTGATTCGAGAAATCATTAAGTTTGTCGGTAATATTTTTATCTATTTCTGCTTGCGGTTGTGTCTTGGTTGCTTTAGTGACAATTAGTTTGTTATCATCAATTTTGTATTTGCTCGGATAAGCATCACCGACGGTATCGCCAACACTTACACCACCTGCCAATTTTGCCCAGAAAAAATCATCGGCAACTTCAAACTCGTCTGATATTTGAATTACTTTATTGTTGTTAATTAGAGCTTTTTTCATGATTAGTCTGCTAGTTTTGATATGTATGTATAGCCACCACCACCTGATGAATACGTTCCATTTGGAAAATCGTTGTGACCACCTTTTGTTCCACTAGGATCCACTATTAAAGTGACAGGGATTTCAACTAATAGTTGGGCAATATGTTTCCCCATTACTAGTAATTCCTGATGAACTACACCTATATCCATAACCAAACATAATTAATAGTGCAACATCCGTTGTTGATGTTGCTGACCTACCACCAGCACCTCCAGCTGATGCGCCAGAAATAGGATAATTAGAGCTCCGCCTTGAAGTGTAGCCACCTCCTCCTCCTGTTGCTGTTGCTGTTATATAAGAGCCTATTGATGAAGTGCCACCTGATGAACCTGAATATGATGGCGACCTTCCACCACTGCCTCCTCCACAGGGCATGAAATATTTTCCTGCCGATAAGGTTACTGTGTAAGTACCAGCTGTGTTCCAATAACAAGTTGGATTATTATTAGCATTAGCCTCCATACCGTCCAATTTGTTTTTTAACGAACCTGTAAAGTTACGCTCAGTTAGACCACCATCAGCCACTGAATATGTTGTATCAGTAAACTTAGCATTGACTGGTACATTTGTTAGCACTTGATTATCATCAACTTTGTTATTTAGTGCTGTTTGCAATCCAGAGATGCTTGGGATACCTAAAGCATTAAGCGTTGTTCTATTTGCTTTGATAAAATCAACCAGCTCTTGTATAGAATCAAGTGACACATCGCTAGAAGTGAGCAATGTGTTGATATTATCAATTAAACCTTTGAGTGCCTTGCCTTGCTTACTGCTCAACACTCTGTCTGTCGCCGTGCTTGTTAAGTTGTTATCAACCCCAGTTGTGTGTTGAACAGCAATATTTCTAATTGCACTTGACAATTGGTTGTTAGTGTTTGGTGTAGTACCTGCTTGCTCAATCACATCAGTTATTTCATTCGTTAATCTATTGATGTGTTCAGCAGTAAGCATATTGTCGTTTTTTTAAAATGTTTTAATCATAATTATCTGTAAATAAATATAACGCTATAGCGCTCTTTGTCCACTTTTTTCACGCCATGAATCGTGTTTAATTTTTCAAATTTATTACATTGTCCAGCCACATCTTGAATAAATACTTCTCGCTCGTTTTCATCAATAAAATCAAGACCTTGTCCGTTGTGTTCTGTTAAGCACAGCACCTCGCAACCAAGACCTGCGCCTGCATCAATGTACATTGGAATAAAACCATTCACACGATAATGATTAACAACCTTAGTGGAGATTGGTTCGGTGCAATGCTGATTAACGCATTGCACAACTCTTTACTCATGCAGTTATCAAACAGTGCGTGATAATCACCCATCTCACTATTTAAGGCAAAGTTCATTTCATGCTCAACCCAGCGTGCTTTATCTTGCGCTTTAACCAATGCAAGCAATGCGCTTGCTTCGTCTTTGCTAATCAATTGGTAAGCTTTAATGCTCATCTACAAACTCCTTAGCAATGGTTTTGTTCAGTATTACTACCAAATAAGTCTCGTCTTTTCTTACAGGCTTAATCTCATGCGGGTGTTCGGGATCAAACACTACGCAATCACCAATATTGAGTGTGTATTTTTTATCATTAATAATAAAGAGTTGATTAGTACGCAGTGCAATAGTAAGAAAGCTAGTAATTGATGACGTCAAATCATGCAGATGATTGTTATTGTCGGCTTGTTGCCAAGTGGTTTGTTTGTCCAGCAATCTACTTTTTAGTAGATGTAATATGTGTATTTGTAAGTAGTTATCAAACAGCACTCTAGGCAGTAATTCAGCGCAGGCTTTATTAAGGTTAGCATTAATATCTATCTTTGCGCAAATACTGATAATTAGACAAATTATCAACGCCCCATGCGCACCAGTTTTGCATTTATGGCCGTAAGATACTTTCATCTGCGTGAAGCCAACTGTAGTTAAGATAGTCTTTGCCCGCTTGTTAGTTAGCAATTCTTTAATAACCTTAATCGCGGCGCTTTTACCTGTCTTGGACCAATAATTTCATGAACGCCGCCTTCCGTCTGTTTGACAGTGATTTCATCTTGCTCTTATTTTGACATGTATTGATGATTAGGACTGTCTTTATAGGCTTGTTTGTATCTATCGTTAATTGATCATGTTTATGCAATAAACGTTTTGAATTGCTTATAATAATCGCTAACAGGCAATGTGTCATGCTCGTATGCATCAAGCATTCCACAAAATACTTTTGAGATTTTATTAAAGACAATGAATCTACGATTCTTTTCCATTAGCAAGTCTCCGTTCTAGTTTCGGTTCTATACTTAATTGCTGAACCATTGCCTGTTCCAATATGATAAGCAGACTGCCAAGAGAATGTAATTGTGTCGCCTGTGCACCAATTTGTAACCATCACTTTAGCAGCTCCTAAATTTGATGCACCACTGACTATCCAGTTGCGATTAACAGAGCCGGTAAAGTTAACAAAATTGGAATAATAAATTTTTGGTAATTTACTACCCTTGCTATTCTTATGCTCAACAAATGCTTTGGCTTTATAAGCCTTACTTGCACTGAGTTGCGTCCTGGTATTAGTAATAACATAATCCTTATCTGCAACTTCGGGGTGTAAAATAATGGTATTCGTTGTGTGTTTGTCAAAATTATCAGAATGGTCTGCAAGTACAAGTACAAGTACAACGCCGACATTATCTGTGCTATTTGCAGCAATGTTTGATACAACGCCAAAATCAACGCCTGCTACCGTGTTAGCGGTGATGCTTAATACTAATTGATTTAGATTATTGAGCGCTTGATCAACTTGAAGCTTGTAAGTATCAAGTTCTGGGTGTGTAACTGCACCCAGTTGTTTAGCGGTGACTTTGTGTGGATTATTTTTATCGTTCTTGTGGTCATCCACGCCATGACCGTTGGTATCATTAATATACGTGTGAAGTTCAGCATGAGCAAAGTCATTAATTGTAAAACTCACATTACTAGCATCAACACCGCTAAGCTCTAAAACAATGGTAATTTTAAAAATAGTGTTAGCGACTTTTTCGCCTGCTACTTGTGTTACAGATGACCAAAGGCATAACAGCGTGTCATCATCTAAGCAGATGGCAATTTCACGAATACTAAATTCTTGGCTACCTGATAATTGGTTAATTAATGTAATTTTATTGTCTTTAGCGATTGCAGAACTAGGTGCTAGTTTAATTTGTTCAGATTGCAAAGAAATAGTGTTTACGCTCGGCGTGTATCCTGTATTGCCAAAGCCAACTTTGGCAATTCCTTCAAGCATTAAATGCGTCTCAAAATAACCTGCTGCAATAAGTGCTAATTCCGCATCTACAGATTGTGAGATTGAAACCGCTGCATGTACATGCAGCGGTTTAGCGTTGTCAATTACTGCTAAGACTTCTTTAGTTGCCGATGCAGAAGTGTTAACTGATAAAACAACTTCTACAGTGTTTGGAGCGCCTGAGCCTGTCGCAAGCACAGCAGGCAAGGCCTGCGGTAGAGCAGAGTCTACAAACCATTCGATAATTTGATAGTCTTGGGTGATTTGCTCAATTGCAGTTCTTACAGCGTATAGTGTGCCTTTGTGGCGGTGAATTTCAACGCTTGCTTTAATAGTTGCACGCTTCTTTGCTTCACCCCAATTACTACTCCAATAATCAACACTAAGTTCTTGCGCCAATAAATCCAGCAAAAACACATCAATTAAACCAGGGTTTTTATTATGTTTTATATTAATGGACAACGCACTTAATCGAGCATCAATATTGAGCTCAAGTGCAGTTGCATTTGGTGGTAATAAACTATCCATATGCGACATTATCGCTACAGATATGGTTAGTTAAAAGGGGTGGTTTTAAGAAATACTTATTGCTGTATTATTTGCAAATTGAGTATTATTTACAGATACATTAGAAGCAGGCAATATTAATTCAATACCTTCAACACCTGGTTGTTGCAATGCTGTATAAATACCCGACAAATGGGTATTTTTGCCGATTTTAAACCTTAAAGCAACGTACTCATCAACAGCTTTGATAGCAGCACCAAGTGATAGTGCAGACTCAGGCGTGTTATTAAGCGCTAATGTTGCTTGTATTTGATAATCAACTGCAGTAGCACTTTCAACAATGAGCTGTGTTGCCATAGGTCTAATTTTTTCATCATTTAATGCGCCTCTTACTTTATCTAACAAAGTCTCGCTTGCCTGACTTGTGGCACTCATCACTTTAATGTCAACTACGCCGTTGCTTGTGCTTGTGCCTGATACAACGATGTCATGCACACCGACAACACCCAACCCATGATATTCATAACCAAGTTTTGGGCCTGCGGTTGAGAATGGCTCAAGCACTAATAAACCTCGCCTACGATAATTATCATCAGCCTCCATCACTGCTTCTACTGGCGGTGTGTCACTAACTGGTGTAATAGTTAAACGCTTAACGCCAAATAGTAGCAGTAAATTATCCAAATCAGAACCTGTTGCTGTTGAAACCATAGTGGCTTTAATGCTGTCATTAATTCTTTGACGCAAATAAAGCTCGCGATACGCAAAAATTTTCAAGCATTTTGGCGATTGTCTCAGACTCAATATTAAGCACATCGGCAAGATTAGCATCACGACTAATCAGCCAGTCTTTTTGAGCTTGCAAAATAACTTCAAATGATAATGTCTCTACTGATTGTGCTTTTGTTAGCTTTGTCATTCTTACTCCTTCTTATATTAAGCAACAAATACTGAATTAAGCTTAATCTCTTCGCCAGTTTCCAAATATTTACCTATAATTTCTAATTGAATTTTCTCACCTGTTTGCAACATATTAACGCTTGTAAGTCTAAATACATCAGATAATACTGACAACGCAGAATTCACCTCAGTCACAATCTCAACACCAAAATCCTCATCAATATTACGGTCTAAAAAATCAATCAAATTAGAACTATATTCTGCGCGCATGGTGCGGGTAGTTTTTGATGTCGTCAAAATATCAGCAATCTGCTGCTCAAGCCAATCAACACCCGCTATTGTTTGCCCTGTTTGTCGATTAAGCCTCTGCATTTAACCTCCTACTGTAACAGTGTTTGAACCTTGCGCGAGCGTTCCGCCACAGCTCACACCACCACCACGAGCCAATGGCTTTCCGTTAACCGTAACACTGGATGAACCTACTGCCTGAGAACCACCGTGTGTCTCAGGTATTGCTGAACAAGTATGAGATGCATACCCATCATCGACCCTGAGCACCTTGATGCTATTGACAGTAACATTATTTGAACCAGCAACACTTGGGCAACTGTGTCCAGTACAATTATCATCCAGTCTGCCTACTGCAGCAGTCATCAGTCGTTCACTCCCACATGCGGTGCGTTGATTGTAATATCAGTATCTAAACTAATAACCATATTGCCCGTTGCGTGTATGTTGAGTGCGCCAACACAATCGCTTGATCACCAACCTGTGGGGGTGTCCAAGTATGTGTATTGCCCGCAAGTGTCTCAGTCCATGGCAACCAGTCGCTGACAAAATCAGTGTCAAATTCAACCCTGGCTTTTACATTTGCAAAATCAATTTCAGTAATAATGCTAACTTGTGCTAAATTACGTACTTGATTTGCTAAGGCTTGTATGTCTTTTCTTTGTTTTAAATCATCCATTACAACACCTTGTAATCATCAATATACATATGTCCAGTATTTGGCTCACGACTAACTAGCACTTGCTCAGGTGCAATGCTATCATCAACAGGTGTGAGTACTTTAAATCATGCTGCCAACGAATCACCCAAGCACTCAAGTTGCCTTTTTCCAATTGTCTGGTTAAAATTTGCTCAAAAGACAGCTGACGAATTGGCAAAGCTTTTAGACTTAACGACGAGCCATTAAGCACTGCTAATGTGTTGCTTAGCAATTACTTTTCCGCTTTGCCAGTTTTCGCCCTTAGGTGAGATTGAGTCTCTAAATCTTTGTGTGGTCTCAGATACTAAATAATCACCGACTTCACTCAGCACTGGTCTGAGATTATCAGGCAAATGTGCAAGCGTATTTAGTTTTGTCTGTATTGACTTTAAATCGCCTTGGTTAAGCCCAATATGTATGCCAGCCGATTAGTTAACCCTCAATGTCAACTTTTTGTACCTGCGGCAAAACCAATGCCTACTATTGCGTTGATTTACACCATTAGCTTGCCAGTATCACTTTGCCGCTACTGACACTTTTGAGCCAAACACGGGCAACTGATAACGAGCGTTTAAATAACTGTTAATCTCACTATAAGCATCTTTTAAATGCACATTAATCAACGCTACTACATCAACAGCCGCCGCTTGGTCTGAATTATCAAACTCAAAAACATCAGCAAACTTAGCCACTGCCAACAGACATGCACTGTTCAGATTATTATCATCAGACCTATCTAACGCATCAACGTATTTAGTCATCCTTGTCTTGGGCTGAAGCAATGCATTTAACCACCCTTAATCAACTTATTAAGGGTCGTAAAGATGTTTGAAGTAATTTATGGTGGGTTGGTATATAAAGAAGCAATTGAGTTTCTGCGCAAAAAAGCTAGCGTATCAACGAAACACTGGGACGAGTTGCTTGGTGCGTCACATATTAAAGCATTCACTGTTTCGGGCGCTCTCAAGCAAGACTTGCTGAATGATTTACGCACTGCAGTGTAAGCGGCAATTGATAACGGCACAACAATTACCGAGTTTCGAAAAGATTTTGACAAATTGGTTAAAAAGCACGGCTGGAACTACAAAGGTAAACGCGGTTGGCGCACTTGTGTTATTTACGACACTAATTTACGCACCGCCCACGCCGCAGGTAAGTGGCACAAAATTCAAGAAACAAAAAAAGACAGGCCATATCTGCAGTATGTAACTGTTGACGATGAACGCGCACGCGAGCAACATCAAGAATGGGATGGTACACAGCCTCAAGGCTGATGATAAATTTTAGGATACACACTATCCACCGAACGGCTGGGGGTCGTTGCACCGTACGCACACTCAACAAATCACAAGCCAAAAAATCAGGCATCAGTAAACATCCAAAAATTGAAAAAACCGAACGCATCAACACGCAAACTGGTGAAGTCTACGGCAAAGTGCCAGTGGGCATTGACACTGGCTGGGATTACAATGTTGGCAAAGATTTTTTTGTTTTAAATAATTTTTCAGCAAGAGACGTTAAAAATCAACCATCGGAACATCTTAAAAACATGACTGATAAAGAATATAAGAAATATTTAAAAGATGTAGAGTTTGAAGATTCTATGCTTACTGAATGGTAGTATTTGAATAAATTCTATTAAGACGGGTGAATGACTGTTGCTGAAACAACAATCAAACGCCAAAACCGTATAATCACTCTTATGCAATTATGACCAAGACCCGCCCCTGCGATCACAGAGGTGTGTCATTATATAGGAGTAAAGATAATGCATAAACCAATCATCCTATGGATAGGAGGAAAGCGTCGACTGATATTCATCGTTCTGTTCGGTTTTTTTATTTGCAAAAGCACTTATTTGGTGACAGAATAGAAGGTCATAAGTTTGCACGGACAATTAAAGGTAAGATGATTATCATGTTGAATGATTGCAAAGAAATGAGGGACATATTTTCTGAATTCAATATTAGTACTACTGAACTGAAATATACACCTAGTAGAAAAAAAGAAGGTAAGAAATTTGTAGAATTGATAATTACCAATTACTAAAGTAATAAAATTAGCGATTAATTGATGTTTAATAGATATTTATTAATTAATTAACTGCTACTTTTTTTATACAAAAAAGTATCGAAACTAACAATTATTTTTCAAAACAAACTTAAAACTTGATTGTTTCTAATCTCTGAAAGTCTTTACACTTAAAAGGATTTACTCAAATTTTAAGTTTCTCTACTTTTCAAAACTACCTATATCCCACACTTATAGGCGCCACCACATTTATTTGCTAATTCACGACCACCTGAGACATGGTCAGCGTGAATATGCGTGTCAATAACAGTGTTAATCTCAACTTCCTTAATTTTAGCTTGCTCAATAAACCAGTCCACACCTTCTTGGTGAACATCAACTGCAATGGCTTTTCCTTTTCCACCACATTCATATAAATATGCAAGTGAAGAGGCGTCGCTTGGAATCTGTCTTTGAATTAAAAACATTTTATTCTCCTTGTATTAAATTTTGTTGTACCGGATGACCAGCAGCTTTCCATTCTGGAAAACCATATTCTAAACGTTTCGCTCTAAAGCCTTGGTCTCTCAATGCTTTGATTGCATCATAAGCATATAAGCAATATGGTCCTCTACAGTACGCTATAATCTCTTTATTTTTTTTAAGGTTGTTAATTCGCTCATTTATTTCATCAGGAAGAATGTTAATTGCATTGGGTAAATGACCAGAATTAAATTCTTCTTTTGGGCGTATATCCAAAATAGTTACTTCATTACACTTTGATCTTTCGAGCAATTCTTGTGCATCAATAGCCTCTAACGTATCTTTTTTATTTAAATAACTTTGCATTAAGCGCTCAACTTCAGTCAAATGGATTTCAGCTGTATTACGAAAACTGGAGATTAGGTTGGTAATATCATTTCCAGTTAACTTATAAAATCGTTTTTCCCCCACGTGACGTACAGTGACTAAGGCGGCTTGTTTTAGCACTTGTAGATGGTGAGAAGTATTGGCAACACTTAAACTTACTAATTGGCTTAGTTCGTCAACACTACGTTCTGCTTGTGATAAGTATTCTAATATTTCTAATCGTTGTGGCGATGTTAAGCTTTGAGCAATGAGTGCTAGTTGTTCATTTAATAAGTGTTTTATTGAAGGCATTATGTATTTTTATTCATATATTCATTTGAATGATTGAATTATTGCATACAATGCAAGTATTTCTAGTTGGCTTGACAATTGGTATGACAAGAACTGTTATACCAGGTTTGGCAGATACAGAATTTGGCTTAGGAAGTCAACAGTTCTTACTACTTACTTTGTTTGTGGTTGTTTTTGGTGTCGTTAAAGCTATTATGAATTTACTTGCAGGAAGATTGAGAGATATTTATGGGCGTAAACGAGTATTGGTTACTGGCTGGATTATTGCCATTCCTATTCCATTTATGATTTTATATGCGCCAAGTTGGAATTGGATTGTAGCAGCAACTTTATTATTAGGTGTAAACCAAGGCCTGTGTTGGTCGATGACCATTAACAGCAAGCTAGGACCTGGCACGACTAAATCAAAAAGGATTAGTAAATGGTATTAATGAGTTTTTTGGTTATGCAGCTGTTGCAATTGTTGCTTATATTGTTGACTTTCTAGGCGCAAGACAAGGTTTGTTCATTTTTGGCGTAGTGGTTATTTTTCTAGGGCTAGTTTCCTCTATATTTTCGATTAAAGAAACCATGCCGTGGGCGAAGTTACATCAAGTTGGTGTAGCTCCTATTACGCATCAAAGTCTTCGTAAGTTGTTTATTCAAGCAAGTTGGCATGTGTTGTCTTTGAATCAGGCAGGATTGATTGAGAAGTTTACAGATGTTATGGTTTGGATATTTCTACCTGTGTTCTTTTTATCAAAGAATTTAACTTTTAATAGAAGGGAATGTGATTGTGTCTATGTATAGCGTTGTATGGGGAGGGTCTCAGTTGATTATGGGGCCTTTATCTGACAAAGTTGGACACAAAGTGTTAGTGTTAGTGGTATGTGGTTATGCGGGCTTGGTTTGTTAAGCATTCCATATACGAATAATGTATTTTTTATGGACATTGGAAGCTGGAGTAATGGGCATAGGCATGGCTATGTTATATCCAACATTGGGCGCTGCTGTTGCTGATTTTGCACCGGTAGAAACCACCGGGAACGCTACTGGTATTTATCGATTTTGGCGTGATTTTGGCTATGCTGTGGCAGTATTAACACTAGGCATGGTTGCACAAATGACCCAAGCATTAACAGCACCATTTTTATTAGCATCTGTTGCTATGATTGTGTCTGGGCTGTATGTTTTAATAAGGCTGCCAAATCGTAAAAACTAGCTTTATATTTGGCTGTTATTGTATCAATCAATGGCATAATACCAACCATGCGTAAGAGACCCACAGTATTAAATATTAAAACCATTGCCACAACGCGTTTTTTCAATATTGAGGAAATGGATATTGAGTTTTCAAATGGTTCAAAGAGAGTATACGAGCGTTTAAAACCACCAGGCAACGGTGCAGTATTAGTCATACCGATGTTAGATACTGAAACTGTGTTAATGGTTTATGAGTATTCTGGCGGTACAGATCGATATGAACTTGCATTAACCAAGGGAAAGATTGATGATGGCGAAACACCTATTGAAGCCGCTAATAGAGAGTTAATTGAGGAAATTGGTTATGGTGCTAACAAATTAACTTTCATCAAAGAAATGACCATTGCACCTGGCTATCAATCTAGTATTACCTACATTGTACTAGCGCAAGATTTGTATAAAGCGAGTGCACAAGGCGATGAACCGGAGCCATTAGAGGTAGCAGCATTTAAGATGGCTGATTTAGAAAACTTGGTTTACAATGAGGATTTAACGGAAGCCAGAAGCATTGCAGCCTTATACATGGCAAGAGATGTGGTCAACAGCCAGTAACACTACGCCAATTAAACACAACTTATGAAATCTACAAAACAACATTTGTTCACTTTAAAAACTCAACAGCCAGAGTTTCGTTGTCTTGTTGCTATTTTTAGCATTGATTATTCCAAAGTTTATCATAGGCATATCAAAGAAGTTAACCACATGTTGGATCGTTCTGAAAGGAAAAAACTGGAAGAAAACTTGTTTTAAAAAGATGCGGTAAGAGTGACAGGGTGGTTTTGTTATTGTTAATTGTGGAAAGAACAACATTAAAAATTTCTTTGAAAAGTACCATTATAAAATTATGGAACTTATGATTTGCCACCATTTCAAAAATTATTTACTATTTTTGTAGAGGAAATTAAACTTCACAGAATCTATTTGGGTTTAAATTTAAAAGCATTTGCCAACACTTAAAAAGGTGTTGTCTGAATTTTTAGGCTGTGTAAAATCTCGATATTTTTATGCATGATAAAGGTTTAAAATAAGTGCTTAATTTTGTGGTTTCTAGCCAAGGATAAAATTTGAATAGAGTTGCTATTACAGGAACGGGTATTGATAACAATATGGAGTCTGTTCTATCATCTTTAAAAAATCAAAAATCAAAAATCAAAAATCAAAAATCAAAAATAAAAAATCAAAAATAAAAAATCTGGAATTATCTTTTCAGATGAACTAAAAGGACTGAACCTGTGCTCGTAAGTCATTGGTAATATTGATATTGATGCTACTCAATATCTAACACGCAAACAATTGCGTTTTTTATCACCTATTGCTTCTTTTTGTGTCATTGCCATGCGATAGGCTGTTGAAATGTCAGGTTTAAATGAAGCTGACATATCCAATAAAAATACAGGGCCTATCGTTGGCTCAGGCAGTGCTTTAAATGATAATGTCATTAATGCCTATGAAACGCTCAAGCAAAAAAGGTATTAAAGGCATTGACTCGTTCTGTATTTTGAAAACTATGAGTTCAACTCCCAGTGCTAATTTAGCAAGCCTATTTAAAATCAAAGCCATTCAATCGGTTTTTGACAATGCTATCCCGCTACTGAGTTCCACAAAATCACTCACAGGACATTCAATTGGCGCCAGTGGCGTACACGAACTTATTCACTGTCTATTGATGATACAAAATAGTTTTGTATTTGGCAATCATGAATACGAACTAAATGATGAGTTTAATGATGTGCCTATTCTAAAACACAATCAAGATATGGAAATTAATACTGTGATTAGCAATAGTTTTGGCTTTGGCGGCACTAATGCGTCTTTGATTTTTAAAAAGTATGATTAATTATATATTAACCATATTTGCAGGGCTTATAACACCTTTTGCCTTTGCACCCTTTAACTACGTTCCAACTATTTTTATTGGACATATTATTTTGTTTCTGCTGATATTTAATAGCAAAAGCTTTAAACATGCTTTTAAATTAGGGCTTGTATTTGGTTTGTCTGAATATCTGCTTGGATTTTATTGGATGTTCTCTATTGTAGAGGGTTATGACATTAACTACCAAATCGTAATGTCTATTATCATCTTGGGCATTATCACAATAATTGTTTTCCTTTTAGGACTATCGTCATACATTATTAAAAGATTCTTTAGTAATAGCATTTTTTATTATGCCTTGTTTTCTTCATCTATCTTTACACTTTACGAATGGGTAAAGTCGTGGCTATTTACTGGCTTTCCTTGGTATGCAAGTAGCGACTCTTTGGATATTTTTGATTTGTACAGCTGTTGCCAATTATTGGATATTTAGGCTTGTGTTTTATGTTTTTATAGGCATCATTTCTTACCTAATTTAAAACCCTAAAAACAACACACCCTATTTGGCACTTTTATCGTGTTTACTACTACTTATTTTTGCAATATCTCAACTGGACAACAGACATAGAAAAAACAGATGTCAGGATAATCACAGGTGATTTTGATCTTAATCAAAAAAAACAATCGTTACGAAGTGATTAGTCAGTTTAATAAATACAAAGCTTTAAGCAACACACAGCCAACTATTATTTGGCCTGAGTCCAGCTATTAGTATTGATTATTAAGGTATTGAAAAGCATATTGGTGTCAATGACTTAAATACTAATGTGTTTTCAGGGGTTTACTATCAAGAGAAAGACAGCAGTAAAAATACAATTTTTAGTTTTTTAAATAATAAGCCCGCTTACTATAAAGAACACCTTATACCCTTTGGGGAGTATACACCTTGGTGGTTCAATCTACTTAGGTCGCTGTTGCCAGATTTTAATATGGACAACTTAGTTGTTAGTAGTAACGAGGATATTTTTACCATTAACAACATCAAAGTATTTGGTTCTATTTGCTTTGAAATTCTATTCTCAACTGAAATTATAGATAGGTCAAAAGAAGCCAATATACACTATACATTAGTGATTGAAGTTGGTTTGATAATGCCATAGCAATAGCTTATCTGCTTAATGTAGCTAGAATGCAAGCTATTGAAACCTCTAAGCCGATTATTTATAACGTCAATAAAGGTAATTCTGCGTTTATTGACCACAGAGGTAATATTTTAAAATAGCAAACTAATCAAGGCACTTACCTCATTAATCAACCCATCATTCCACAACAAGGAACGACTTTTTACACAAAGTACAAAAATAATCCATTATTGGGTGCAATAACGATTTTATTTAGCATATTTGCCTTTCGTCGTGGAAAAAAGAACAAAATTATTGAGTAGCATCGCCCTTATACTAACCGTATCTAGTATTGTTATTCTAACAAACACGAGTAATAATACTGATGATATAAGCAGACAAGATTTATCAAATACTAGAACCAACTTACAAAAACTAAATGCTTCTGTGAATGAATATCAAGATGTTAGTGGAAAAACCATTATCAAAGGCGCAATCCCAAAAACCCTTAAAAATGTAGAAGAAGAAATCAAAACGATTAATACAGGTTTAGACAAAGATTTAAAAGGCTTGGAGGCGCAAAAAGCATAAGTTATTGCACAAACCTCAGATGTAGATAATTTAAAAAAAGCTGAGGCAATTTTAAAACTTGCAGCCCAGGCTGGCGCTGATAATAAAGCCATAGAAAAATCTTTTAATACCGTACTCAATGCACCAATTGCCAGCAAACCCTCTTTAAAAATAGAAAAAGAACTCAATGCAGTCTTTAGGCATACTAGATGATAATACGGAGTCAAACAATGCTAAAAACTAACAAGATATTTGCCCTACTTATTGCAATCACAAGTTTTTCTTTTTATGCAAACTTAGAGGGCGAAGCCAAGGTAAATAATGGTTATTTATCATACGCTACGCCTTTGGCACTGCCTCAAGGCATTAATAAATTATCCCCAAATTTAAGTATTAATTATGTGCAAGGCTCTGGTAGCTCCCCACTGAGTTTGGGTTTTAAGCTCTCTGGTCTATCCTCCATTAGTCGTTGCGCAAAGACCAAAAAAATAGATGGCATACAACATGGCGTTTTATTAAATGAAGAAGACGCTTATTGTTTGAATGGCATAAGGCTTATAAAAGTAAGCGGCTATGAATATAAATTAGTCAATAATTCCAACATTAAATAATAACGCTTGGCTGGTTAACTATCCTAGTGGCATTAACAAAAAATTTACATCTGCAAGCAACTACAATAGTAAAACACTAAACTGGAACCTTGCCACTACCAAAGATAAATTTAACAACGTTATTGACTACAGCTATACGATAGATAATAACATTCATTATATTAATACCATTAGTTATAACAATAACAAAATCACTTTTAATTATAAAGATGCTCCACACCACTACATTAGCTATAGATTTAGTACAAAATATGAACACAATAAACTACTTGACAATATCACAATTAACACCAATAGCAACCCCGTTAAAACTTATAAGCTAAATTACCGCATAAGCACTACCTATTCCAGAATAGATAGTATAACACTTTGTGATAGCAGAGATACTTGCACCAAGCCACTTGTTTTTGGTTACAAGCAGATTAAGAGTAATAATGACCCAGATATTAGTGATATTATTGCCAATGCTGATGAAGTGTTAAATTATGGTGTTGCTGATTTTAATAACGATGGTGATAATGATGTCTGTTATTTAGACAATATGGGTCTTAATTGTGCATTAGGAAACGGCAGCGGTAAGTTTAGTGGTTTTAGCAAATGGATAAACGCACTCAATGATAGCAACTGGCACAAATTAGAACACAGTAGCAACCTTAGTTTTATTGATATTAATCATGACGGCTGGACAGATTATTGCAGTGTTGATGATAAAGGTGTATTTTGTGGACTAAACAGTAAAAACAATTTATTTGTTAGTGATAAATATTGGTCTACTATCGTCAATGTTGAAAGTGCCTTAAGGTTTATTGACATCAACAAAAATGACCTAGTCGATTTATGTTATTTTGGGGATGGCGGGGTTTATTGCGCCAATAACAATAACAACGGTTTTGGTACTCAGTATCAACATAGTAATTTGGTTTTTGATATTGAACTGAGTGATACCAAAATACCACAACCACGATTTCTAGATACAAATGCGGACGGCATATTAGATATTTGTGGATTTAAAAACAACGCTTATTAATGTGCTATCGGTTATAAAAATAGCAGCAATAACTTTGTTTACAACAACCCAACTAACTTTATCAGTGATTTAAATCTGCAAAGTTACAGTAAAAAAGAATTAGAAAGACTTAACAATACTTTCAGACTTTCAGACTTTCAGATATTAACAATGATGGTCTTATTGACCTATGTTATCGAGACAAAACCAATTTAGAATATGCTTGTCATTTAAATACAGGCAGTAACTATGCCAATAAATCCCTTTGGCTACACTACCCAATGAAATGGCTCACACCAGTAATGGTTTTTCGGGTAATTATGATAATTCAATACATTTTAGTGATGAAAATGCAGATGGACTTACAGATTTTTGCATAATTATTGCTGATAAAAGATGGTGCTATCATAACGTAAATAACCGTTTTAGTCAGAATGCGAACAAAACAATTTTAGATGTTGATTTAAGTGCTATTAATAAAACCACTAGTGGTTACACTAGACCACTTAAAAAATTATTTGGTTTAAGTACAACCTTTCACACCCTGATAGTTAATGCCAGATATGGGCCATTTAAAACAATATCAGACTTAAACAATGATGGTTGGAATGATTTTTGCTATCGTTCATATGGCGGACTAAATTGTGTTTACGAAGAAAAACAACCCGTCGCCTTACTGAATAAAGTGATCAATAGTTTTGGTCTTAGTACAAGTATTAACTATGAGAGGCTTAACAATGCTAACTACACACCTAATAACAGTAACTATCCTGTTATTAGCGTCACTCCGCAATTAAATCTAGTCAGTAGTATTACTGTTGATACGCCAAGAGGTGAGACTAACCAAGCCAATTACCACTATAGCGGTTATAAATACCATCTTGGTGGCGGCTCACTTGGTTTTGAATTACTATCCGTTACCAATCCAAGTAAGAATACGGTTGTTACTATAAAATACGAACAAGATAAAGAAGATTTAATCGGCAGTATTATTGAATCATCTACTACAGTAGGTGGTGTGCTTACCTATAAAAAGCAATATGAATATCAACTAGCCAAACCTTATAACAATGTTAAAGATATTCAAATAACTAAAACTACAGAAGCCTTCTATGAAAACAGCACTTTAGCCAAACAAATTGTAAACCAGTACAGCAACTATAATCAAGCACAAAAAATTGTTAAGACTAAAAACAATAGCCTTGGACAAAATCTAGCAACCACTAGTGTGGGAGAATATACACAAGATTATAATAATTGGATTTTAAATCTACCAACCACACTAGAAGTCACGCACACCAGAAATAGTAAAACCACAAGTGCAGACAAAAGAGGCAACACTAGAACAAGTACTAAAACCTATGACAACTTAAAAACAAACCTTACCTATGATAGCCTATGTCGAATAAAAACCAAAACTCTAGTAGCAGGAGAAATCATTACTTACACTTACGACTGGGAGTGATGGCGTAGCACTTGGCGCTGATTATCAAAGCTTAGGATTTAATCTTAAAGACAGCAGTATTTATAGTGTGATTGTCAGTAGCAATACTGACAGCTGGCATAAAACCTACTATAACGCCATTGGTAAGAAAGTTAGAGAAGTAGCCCTTGTTGATAATGACAAACACAGTGTAACTGACATTGTCTATGATAAACATGGCAATATCAAAGCACAATCTTTGCCATATTTTGAAGGTTTGTTTGCAGGCAGTAATATGGCTTGGACGGTCTATGAATATGACAATAAAAACAAAATTGTCCAAGTTAAAACCCCAAATGAACATGGCGAATATATCAATATCAATACTGCTTATGATGCAAACACTATTACCACCGACAATCAAGGGCAAATCACCAAAACTACTAAAGACATTAATGGTAATGATAAGAGTATTGTCAAAAATAATAAGCAAGCTATTAGCTATCACTATGATGGCATTAGCAACCTAACTAAATCGATAAAGACGGCAGTATCATTACCCTAAAATACGACGATTTGGGCAACAAAACCAAAAGCATCGGCCCCTGGCTATGGGCACTTGGTCTTATGTTTATAGCGCCTTTGGTGAGCTGATTACACAAACCGATGGTAAAGGACAAATTACCAGTATTAAATATGATGAACTCGGTAGAATTATCAAAAAAATCTTAGCAGGTTAGGCCTCTAGTTGGGTTTATGATAATAAGGGCTAAGGGACTAGCATCTGAAAGTAAAACGGTAAGCAAGTACCCAAACTGTTGGCAAATCTTACAGCTATGATAGTTTATCAAGACTCAGCGAAGTAACGCTAAGTGTTACTGATAATAACAACACCCAAGACTTTGCTACCAAATACAAATACGATGAAAACTCTAGAATTAAAACCATCACTTACCTTGATGGTTTTACTGAACATAAAGACTACATCCTAAGTGGTGGGACAAAAAGAGTCTCTGTACCTAAAAATGATATCTGGGATTATGGGACTACCCCTCTTTAGAAAAATCTCTAGCACAAACTGCAATAAGGATTGCATAGCTTAATAAGGAAGCAGAAGAACTAGAAACCAAAGCACAAGAATATTTGAAAGAAGCTAGTAAATATGAACATTATGCTGATAATTATCAAAGAACTTCTGAATAGATATGAAGGCTACGCTGATAGACTAGGCTATTATTCAGATAGATATTATCAGTATTATCAAGCCTATCAAAGAACAGTAAACAGCTTTAGAGCTGAGGCTAATTACTATTATAGAATGTTTGGTAATGCAACACTAAGCTACGTTAGAACAGTTAACGGTAAACACTACTATAGAAACACAGACTGCACCAGTAAAAACTGGAAAGGCAGTTGTAGAAGACAAAATAACTACCACGCCTATATCCCAACTTGGATGATTTCTAATCAAAGAGTTTGAGAGCGAAGAGGCTCAAGTAAAAACAGATATTGGCATTGTTACTACACCCCACAAAGAAAAATCAATGTCTCGTAAATATATAATAAATGGGCAGACTACTACGAGAATATAGCGAAGAGATATAAGCGCTACTCCGAGATTTATGGCAAATGGAGCGATCCGTTACCAAGAGTATTCCGATAGATATGAGCAGTATGCAACTAACGCACTAAAGATTGCCAATAACTATAAAACATAAGCCTCGCAGCAAACCGCTGAACTCATCCAAAATAATGGATGAGTTAGAGGATCAAAAAAACACCCAGCAAGAATTGCAAACCGCCCTCAACAACCGCCTCAACGACACCACTAAAGTCGCCCTATGGACAGCAACCAGTTATGACGCTTACAACAGACCAAAAAGTATCCTCCATGGCAGTGGCTTACTCACTCGTAACATCTACAGCAAGTGTAACAACAACCTAAGTGCTATTGAAATCGGTAGAGGCGGTGATTTGATTAACAACATGAGTTATAATTATGACAATCACAACATTATCAATATTGATAATGCCATAACAGATGAATCTCATGGTTATGATTATGACGGCATGGATAAAATAATCTGAAAACATAACCAACAATCGTTCCTTACTATTTTTGATGACTGCTAAATAATAATCATTTTTTTTATTCCCTAAATTGCATTTAGTTGATATGACGTTCTAGTGATTGAAATACCTAAGAATTTTGTTTTGTCATCTGTTGATACTGCTTTTGCAGATGTTGAGCTGGCGTTAGAAGAATCTAACGGATTGATTACATTAGGTGGTGAATTAACAACTCATCGGCTTTTAGAGGCGTATCGATAGGGAATTTTCCCTTGGAATGGTGAGTCAGAGACAGTGCTTTGGTATTCTCCAGATTCGAGAATGGTGATTACTTTAGAGCAGCTTCATATTTCAAAAAGCCTTAATAAAACAATTCGTTCTGATAAGTTTGAGATTGAAGTCGATACAAACTTTGAACGTGTGATTCACTATTGTAGAACCATTCAGCGTAAAAATCAAAACAGCACCTGGATTGACAATGATATGGTACATGCTTATACTGAACTTCACTCACAAGGATTTGCACATTCGGTTGAGGTGTATGAAGATTCTAAATTGGTAGGTGGGCTTTATAGCGTTGTTTTAGGGCAGGTGTTTTTGGAGTCTATGTTTTCATTAGTGCGAGGCGCTTCTAAAATTGCTTTTGTGTATTTGCTCATGAATATGCCTTATAAATTGGTTGATTGTCAAGTTGAGAATCCGCATTTAAAAAGTTTGGGGGCTTTTAATATACGGCGTTGTGTGTTCACTAAACTATTAAAAGAATTACTGTAAAATAGTCTGTGATTTAAATAAAAAAAAACAGGTCAAGAGACAATATGGAAAAAATAACTAAATTTGTAGTATTAGCCTTTATTGTTGTTGGTATTTCTGCTTGTGGTAAGATGGGCGAATTAGAACGTGTTAAATCGTCATTATTAGTCACGCCAAATATCACTCAAACGGCATAATCAACCTTGGGTTTTTCTTATCAAAATCACATACTACATGCTGAATCTGTCAATATTACAGATTTGATGGAGACTTATGGATCGCCACTTTATGTCTATTCTCGCACTGATATTGAGAATAACTGGTATGAATTTGACCAAGCATTTGGTACACATCCACATTTGGTTTGCTACGCAGTTAAAGCCAATTCTAATTTAGCAGTGCTTAATGTTCTGTCTAAAATAGGTTCGGGTTTTGATATTGTGTCTATTGGTGAATTAGAGCGCGTTTTATTTGCTGGAGTAGATGCATCCCGCTGTGTATTTTCAGGTGTGGCGAAAACAAAGGCTGAAATTAAACACGCTTTAGAAGTAGGTATTTTTTGCTTTAATGTTGAGTCCATGGCGGAGATGAATCGCATTGAGCAGGTGGCAAAAGATATGAACGTGCAAGCACCAATTTCGCTACGTGTTAATCCTAATGTTGATGCAAAAACACACCCGTATATTTCGACAGGACTTAAAGAAAATAAGTTTGGTGTTGATATTGATGATGCTGTTCCTATTTATCAAATGGCACATGATTCACCTTATTTAACCGTCAAAGGGCTGGATTACCATATTGGTTCACAAATAATAGAAGTGTCTCCTTTTTTAGACGCACTTGATAAAGTGCTTGAATTGGTTGCCAAACTTGATAAGATTAATATTCGTATCACTCATTTGGATTTAGGTGGTGGTGTTGGCATTAAGTATGACAACGAACAAACGATTGATATTAATGCTTATATTGCCTCAATTCTTGACAAAGTGGGTGATTTAAAAATTATTTTAGAGCCAGGTCGGGCAGTTGTTGGCAATGCTGGTATATTTATTACCAAAGTTGAATTTTTAAAGCAAAATTCAGATAAGTCATTTGCAATTATTGATGGCGCAATGAATGATTTATTACGTCCTGCCTTTTATCAAGCTTATCACCAAGTATTGCCTATTAATGAAAATACTAAGGGCGTTAATGCCAATTGGGATTTGGTAGGGCCCATTTGTGAAACAGGTGATTTTTTAGCTAAAAATAGAAAACTTTCCTTATCTGAAGGGGACTATTTAGCACTTATGTCTGCTGGTGCTTATGGCTTTACCATGAGCTCAAATTATAACTCTCGCCCTAAAGTGGCGGAAGTGATGGTATCAGGCAATCAACACACTCTAGTGCGAGAACGTGAAACCATTCAAGATTTATTTAACAAAGAATATATGATTAATGACTAAATTAACCAACAATCAAAAAAAATTTCTTAGATTAAAAGGCCACAGTCTAAAACCTATTGTAATGGTAGGACAACACGGACTAAGTGAGTCTGTTTTGGCAGAACTTAAGGTAACCATGGAAAAGCATGAATTACTAAAAATTAAAATACGTATTGATGAGAGAGAGGGAAAGCAAAAAATAATTGATAAAATTATTGATACTTCTAATGCTCACTTGGTACAAGTAATTGGCAATATTGTGGTAATTTACCGCGGTTTTGATGAAGAGCCACAAATTATTCTTCCAAGAAAGTAAGAGTCTAATGAGGATTGCAATTAGCGCGGCGGAAACTTCAGGCGACCTAATTGCTTCCAAGTTAGTTCAATCCTTAAAAAAACAAAACCCCAATGTCAGTATTGAAGGCTTGGCTGGGGATAAAATGACGGCTGCTGGATGTATAAAACACTGGGATCAAAAGCAAGTCAATGTGATGGGTTTTAGTGAAGTTTTAAAAAAATTGCCGTCTTTATTGCGTTTGCGAAAATTTATTATTGTCTATTTTTCTAATCAAAAGCCCGATGTTTTTATTGGTGTTGATGCGCCAGATTTTAATTTTGTAATTGAGAGAAAGCTTAAATCTCAAGGCGTAAAAACCGTGCATTTTATTTCGCCTTCGGTTTGGGCTTGGCGCCAATCTCGGGTTAAAAAAATTAAAAAATCAACAGATTTGGTGCTGTGCTTATTTCCATTTGAAGTGGATTTTTATCAAACGCATAATCAAAGAGCGCTATTTGTTGGGCATCCTTTAGCACAAAGTTTGCGACCTAGAAAGCCGCATATTAAGACAAAAAATATTCTTCTAATGCCGGGTTCTAGGCAAAGTGAAATTAAGCTGTTACTGCCTGAGATGCTACTGGCGGCTAAAATAATGTCCATACAAGACCCAGCGCTAATCTTTCACTTGGCTTTAGCGAATGATGAGTTATTAGATTGGGCAACTACTCAGGTGGGGAATATGCCAGTTGAGATTTCTCTTGGGCGTGCACATGCACATATGTTAAATACAGATTTGGCATTGGTTGCATCAGGCACTGCGGCGTTAGAATTGGCGTTGGTTGGTGTACCTATGGTGGTTGTTTATAAATTGTCTAGTTTTAGTTATTTTATTGCTTCAAGACTGGTTAAAAGCAAATATATTAGTCTACCAAATATAATTGCCAATAAAAATTTAGTGCCAGAATTGATTCAAAATAATGCTAATGGTAATAATATTGCTAAACATGCTATGGTAATCATGAGTTGTGAGAATAAAGTATTGATCAAAGAGTTTAATGCAATTCATCAACAGTTAGATTTGGATGCTAGTGATGAGTCAGCACGTATTATTTATGAATTTATTAACGAATAAATACATTCTTAATAGTGTGGCACTGGCATTAGCTGAGGACTTTGGTACTGGTGATGTTTCTGCTGATTTGTTGTTAGATAAAACAATCACAGCTGAGATTATATCAAGAGAATCCAGTATTATTTGTGGCATAGAATATGCACAGAGTGCATTTTTATCACTTGATGATAAAATCAAACTAGATTGGAAAGTTAAAGATGGCGAGTGCATTGCCTCAGGGCAGGTTTTGTGTTTTTTAGTGGGTGCTTCCAAGGCTATTATTAGTGCTGAAAGGGTGGCGCTTAACTTTTTACAGATGCTAAGTTCTGTGGCGACAAAAACTCATGATTTAGTGAGTAAAATTAATCACACCAATGCACAATTGCTAGACACTAGAAAAACCATTCCCGGATTAAGATTGGCGCAAAAATACGCAGTAAAATGCGGCGGCGGTGTTAACCATCGTATGGGTTTGTATGATTGTATCATGCTGAAAGAAAATCATATTATTGCTTCAGGCTCAATCACCTTGGCAGTTAAATTAGCAATAGAGCAACGCCCAGATCTTCCTTTAATTGTTGAAGTGGAAAACTTAATCCAATTACAAGAAGTGCTCACACTTAGTGGTGTAACCCGAGCATTGTGTGATAATTTTTCCATCAGTGATTTAATACAAGCAGTTGACATGGCCGAAGGTAAATTACCCTTAGAAGCTTCTGGTAATATCAATGAAAACACCATTGTGGCAGTGGCTAATACTGGCGTTGATTTTATTTCTACAGGCAGTATCACTAAGAATATTCAGGCAATAGATTTGTCTTTAAGATTTGTTTGAGGCAAAGAAAATTGGGCTGGTTAAATCATCTTTAGTATTGTAACTTAGAGGTTTTCCATCTTGGCTAACAACACTGCCACCTGCACCTTGTAAAATGCATACTCCAGCAGCAGTATCCCATTCAGAGCAAGGACCAAATCTTGGGTAATAGTCATATTTACCTTCTGCAATAGCACAAAATTTTAGCGCACTACCCAGTTGAGACACTTCATAAGTACTGCATTTTCCTAAATGGTTTTGCAATTGTTCGTTGTGTGACGACCAATGGCCAATGACAATTTTTAAAGGGTGATGGTTAGTGCGTACATTTAATGGTTGAATAGCATCTTCTTGCTGTTTGAACGCTTTGTTTGCATCTGTTGTATAATAGTGTGTTTTGCTTAATGGTGCATAAATCATGCCAAATATTGGCCTGTGTTGTTTAACATAGGCAATACAAATACAAAACTCACCTGTCTGCTCAAGAAAGTCACGTGTGCCGTCAAGCGGGTCAATTAACCAGTATTCATGCCATTTAGAGCGTTCAGAAAATTCAATTATTTCAGATTCTTCTGAAATAATGGGTGTATTTGGTGTGAGTTTTGAGAGTGATTCAATAATCAGTTCGTGTGCGTTTTTATCAGCAATGGTCAGTGGCGTTTCATCTGATTTGATTTTAATATCAAGCCCACTTTTATAAAGTGACATAATCATATCACCAACTTGAGTGGTTAGCCTAATTAGTGGCGGTATGAGCAAATCAAACATGGTTATATTATCACCTCATTGGATATGATAAGTTTTGATGAAAATGGTGGGCCTACTTGGACTTGAACCAAGGACCAATCGATTATGAGTCGATTGCTCTAACCAACTGAGCTATAGGCCCTAAAGGATTATTCCAGAAAGCTTTGTAATTTATGCGCACGAGAAGGATGTCTTAACTTGCGTAGTGCTTTAGCCTCAATCTGACGAATGCGCTCGCGAGTGACATCAAATTGACGACCAACTTCTTCTAAAGTGTGATCAGTATTCATATCAATACCAAAACGCATTTTTAATACTTTAGCCTCGCGAGGCGATAAGTTAGAAAGTAGCTCACTTGTGGTTTCTCTTAAGCTTTCCTTGGTGGTTATCTCAACGGGTGAAGATAGGTTAGTGTCTTCAATAAAATCACCGATATTAGAGTCCTCATCGTCACCAACTGGGGTTTCCATTGATAGCGGCTCTTTAGCAATTTTTAGAATTTTGATGATTTTGTATTCTGGTAGTTCCATTTCAATTGCTAATTCTTCAGGAGAAGCCTCGCGGCCAAACTTTTGCAAGAGTTGGCGGCGTACACGATTAAGTTTATTAATGGTCTCAATCATGTGAACTGGAATACGGATAGTTCTTGCTTGGTCTGCAATAGAGCGAGTAATGGCCTGACGAATCCACCAAGTGGCGTAAGTAGAAAACTTGTAACCGCGACGATATTCAAATTTATCAACCGCTTTCATTAAGCCAACATTACCTTCTTGGATTAAATCTAAGAATTGCAATCCTCGGTTGGCATATTTTTTTGCAATTGAAATCACCAACCTAAGGTTTGCTTCAATCATTTGTGATTTGGCTTTTTTAGCACGACGATCGCCACGGCGATACATTTTGTTTAATGCTTTGAGTTCAGCAATAGTGAGTTGCATCTCCTCTTCAAATTGTTGAAGATTTTTTTGTGCATAATAAATCTCATTTTTACTGACCTTTAGTTTTTCCTTAGTTTTCTCATCTAGTTTAATGGTGCTAAGCCAGTCAAAATTGGTTTCATTGTTAGAAAATGATTCGAAAAAATGTAATCGATCCATGCCCGCATCTAAGCAGGCATTTTGAATAGTTTTTTCTTGTTTTTTAACTTGATCCACGCGACCACAAGTAACCTCTATCATGGCATTAACCAGTTTGGGTGCTAGGCGCAAGTCTGACAAACTTTTGGATAATTGTTGACGTGCTTCAATTGTTTTTTTATGACGAAAGCCAAGTTTTTCGTTGGCCTTGTTGTAAGTTTCGGAGTATTTTGATACGGTTTCAAAACGGTTATACACCTGATTTTCATCGGGTCCTGTGTATTCCATTTCTTCCATGTCTTCATATTCTTCATCGTCATCAAACTCGCCTGCATCAAAAGCGGCTTTTTTTGCAGCAAAGTCTTCTGCGTCACCTTGATAGCCAATAATAACATCGGTCATCTTACATTTTCCTTCTTCTAGGCGGGTATGTGCTTTGAAGAAAAAGTCAGTAATCACAGGATATAAAGTAATGCTTTGCATGATTTCAAACACGCCAGCTTCAATTTCTTTAGCAATGCGGATTTCATCTTCTTGCTCTAGTAAATCAACAACGCCCATTTCACGCATGTACATCCTAACTGGGTCTGTCGTTCTGCCAAATTCTGAATCCAGTGCTGCAAGTGCTGCTATTGCTGCCTCTGCTGACGTTGATTGTGCTTTAGCACCAGATTCAACTACTAGGGTATCTGCATCCGGCACGGTATCAGAAACGGTAATATCCAACTCTTCAAGAATCGTAACAATGGGCTCTACTTGCTCTTGGGTTAATAAGTCTTCTGGTAGGATGTCATTAATTTCAGAGTAGGTTAAGTAGCCTTTCTCTTTACCAACCATGATGAGTTTTTGTAGTGCTTGCTTGTGTGCTTTAGTTGTGGATTTCATAAATTAAAGTTAATGCGTTTGACAAACCAAAGGATGGATTATACCCAAAGTTATCAGTTAAAAATCATAGCCTTGTGCTGTGGTGTTTTTTTACCTGACTATTATGTAAAAATAGTACTAATAGATTGCTCTTCGCTAATTCGTTTGATAACCTCAGCCATTGTTGGTGCAATGGATAATTGCCTAATTTTAGAGCAGTTGGCAGCATCAACATTAAGTGGAATGGTATTAGTTGTTACTAATTCATTCAGTTCAGAACTGTTGATGTTGTTAATTGCATTACCAGAAAGTACTGCATGGGTCGCATAGGCCACTACTTCTTTAGCGCCCCGTTGTTTCAAAACACTAGCGGCTTGGCAAAGTGTGCCAGCGGTATCAACCATGTCATCAATCAAAATGCAAGTTCTACCTTCAACATCGCCAATAACATTCATAATTTTAACCATGTTGGGTGCTGGGCGTCGTTTGTCAATAATGGCAAGGTCTGCATCATTTAAGCGCTTTGCAGCGGCACGTGCCCTTACTACGCCGCCTACATCAGGAGATACAACGACGATGTCTTGGTAATTTTTAGATAGGATGTCTTCAATTAGAACGGGTTGGGCATAAATATTATCAATTGGGATGTTGAAAAAGCCTTGAATTTGGTCTGCGTGTAAATCAACGGTTAATATTCGATCGACACCTGCAGATTCAACCATTTTTGCAGCAAGTTTTGCTGTGATGGGTACACGCGTTAAGCGTGATCTGCGATCTTGTCTTGAATAGCCAAAATAAGGCACAACAGCGGTAATTCGTGCTGCTGATGAGCGCTTAAGCGCATCAACAATAACTAAAAGCTCCATTAGAGTTTCAGCCGGAGAAGGTCCACAAGTAGGTTGAATGATAAACACATCACAACCACGTACATTCTCTAATATTTCAACTTGGGATTCGCCATCACTAAATCTACCTACAAGTGCCTTGCCTTGTATAATGTTTAAACTAAAGATAATTTCGCCAGAAAGTTCGGGATTAGCATTACCGCTAAAAATTTTAATCTTGTTAAGAGGCATAAAGGATTAATCAATACTATTAAAGTGGCCGAATTATACGCCGATAAGAAGACAAGACATAAAAAGAAGTTGGCTGGGCTGGCAGGATTTGAACCTGCGCATGACGGGATCAAAACCCGTTGCCTTACCGCTTGGCGACAGCCCAACTGTGAATCGGAGAAGTATTGATTGCACGCGATACAAAACTCATCCATTTTTTTGGCACTTTTTTAGCCGCTACCAAGGCATCTTTCTCAGTTAAGAATTCATTAAAAACACAACTACCTGTGCCACTCATTCTAGCTTGCCCAATATAATTAGCACGTGTGTTAAGATATTCCAGCGCAATACCAATTTCTGCTTCTAATTCTATGGCCGCTTGCAAGCAATCATTGTGAGTGTTTGCAAGTTCAAAGAACTTGGCCATTTTCCCTTGAGGTTTGCTCATTGTCAATGCATAATGAGAAAAAATTTCTTTAGTTGAAGTATGTTTGTTAATAAAGACCACCAAAAAATAATGACTAGGCGTCTTAACAGGACTTAGAATCTCTCCCATACCTTCCGCCCAAGCGCTTTGAGCAAAGATAAATACGGGTACATCTACGCCTAGACTTAACCCCAATTTCATCAGTTGTACTTGGGTTAATTTTGTATCCCAAAGTTGATTAAGTGCCACTAACGTAGTTGCTGCATCTGAAGAGCCACCACCTAAACCACCACCCATTGGAATATTTTTAACGATTGAGAGATTAGCACCCAGTGTTGCGCCAGTGTGTTGTTGAAGTGCTTTGGCTGCTTTAACGATTAAATCTTGGCTTTGCTCTACATCTTCATTACCACTAATACGTTTAATAACACTATCATTGGTGATAGAAAATTTTAACTCATCGTAATAATCAAGTAGCTGAAAAATGGTTTGCAAATTATGATAACCATCCTCTCTTTTGTTGTTAATGTGCAAAAATAAGTTAATTTTTGCAGGGGCAAGCCAAGTGCTAGACATTAATAAAAACGTTTCGGTAGTGTTTTAACTCATTAATTGAGTCTTGGATATCAGAAAGCGCCAAATGCGCAGAGTCTTTTTCAAATACCATTTTTGCATTAGGCTTCCAGCGTATAATTAACTCTTTAAGGGTAGAAACATCAATATGACGGTAGTGAAAAAATTGCTCCAGTGTTGGCATGTAATTGTATAAAAAACGTCTATCTTGACAAATGGTATTACCACACATTGGTGAGGCGCCTTTGTTAACATATTTTTCTAAAAATTCTAAGGTTTGGGCTTCTGCTTCTTTGCAAGAAAGGTTGCTTTCTCTGACGTGTCTAAGTAGTCCAGAACTGGTATGGTGTTCGGTATTCCACTGATCCATATTATTTAGAATTTCATCGTTTTGATGAATGGTTAAAGAAGGGCCTTGTGCAATAATATGAAGTTGTGCATTAGTAACAATAGTGGCAATTTCAATAATGACATCTTTTTCAGGTATAAGCCCTGTCATCTCTAAATCAATCCAAATGAGGTTAGCTTCTTTATTCATCATAAAACCCTATATTAACAACCTGTTGATTCACGGACAAAATCATCCAACTTTTGATGGGCTGCACCGCTGTTTAAAATGTTAAGTGCTTTATTAACACCCTTTTGTAATGAATTTGAAAGCCCGCACACATAAATAGCCGCACCTGAATTAAGTGCAATAATATTTTTAGCCACACCATCTTTACCATCAAGTGCTTGTTGAATCAGTGCTAATGAGTCATCTGCATTGTTGGCTTTAATATCATTTAAGTCACCCAGTGGCAAACCAAAATCAGCAGGGTTGATGGTGTAAGCGCTAACTTGACCATCTTTCAATTCGGCCACAAACGTGTCATCAGCAATTGAAATTTCATCTAAACCATCTTTAGAATGCACAACCATGATATGTTTAGCACCTAAATTTTTTAAAACATGAGCAATGGGTTCAACTAAAGATTGAGCGTAGACACCCATGACCTGATTAGGTGCTTTGGCAGGGTTGGTTAATGGACCTAGGACATTAAAAATAGTTCTAATGGCAAGGTCTTTGCGCGGTCCAATGGCGTGTTTCATGGCAGCATGATGAAAAGGCGCAAACATAAACCCGACGCCAATTTTTTCAATACATTTGCTAATTTTTTCAACACTCATATCAAGATTAACACCTGCTGCCTTTAAGACATCAGCACTGCCTGATTTTGAAGAAACACTACTATTACTATGTTTAGCAACTGACCCGCCAGCAGTAGCTACAACAAAGGCACACGCAGTGGAGATGTTAAACAGCCCCAGTCCATCACCACCTGTGCCACAAGTGTCTACTAAGTGTTTGGTGTTTTTAATGGCGACACCTCTGACCAAAGAGCGCATTATTTTGGCAGCGGCGGTAATTTCATCAATACTTTCACCCTTTATCGCAAGGCCAACCAAAAAACCACCAATTTGCGCATCAGTGGTTTTGCCTGTCATAATGTCATTCATCACGGCGTGCATTTCATTTTCACTAAGGCCTTGTTTTTTAATAATTTGTTTAATGGCTTGTTGTATGTTCATAGTGTTATTGGCTCATAAGTGACTCAATGTCGTTGATTTCTTTAGCGAGGGATTTGGTTAGTACTGTATTTCCTGATGTAGTTACTAACACATCGTCTTCAATTCTGATGCCAATATTGTGATAAATTGGATTAATTTTATCATCCTTACGAATATAAATGCCGGGTTCGACAGTGGTTATCATGCCAGCTGCAAATTTTCTGTGATGAGCGTCTTTTTTGTACTGACCCACGTCATGTACATCAAGACCAAGCCAGTGCCCTGTGCCATGCATATAAAACTGTGATAAGTCACCACCAGTCTTCAATATACCAAGGTTAATTAAACCTTGTTCGATTGTATTGGTGGCAACTTTGTGGGGCTCATTAATTTTTACACCGGGTTTGATGGCATTGATGGCATTGATTTGAGCATCAAGCACAATTTGATAAATTTGTTTCTGTGCACGGGAAAATTGACTGCTAACTGGAAAAGTTCGGGTGATGTCTGAGGCGTAGCAATCTACTTCAGCGCCAGCGTCAATTAAAACCAAGTCACCTTTATTGAGTTTTTTATTATTTTCTATGTAGTGTAGTACACAAGCATTTTCGCCCCCTGCAACAATAGGTGTGTAGGCATGTTGGGCATTATTTTTGGTAAAGTGTCCATCAAAAATACTTTGCACTTCAAATTCAAACATATTGGGCTGGATTGCTTGCATTGCTAATTGGTGCGCTTTGATTGAAATATTAGCAGCTTTTTGCATGGCGCTTATCTCAAGTTTGTCTTTAATAAGGCGCATCTCATGCAAAGTTGGGGCAAGTGATTTCAATTGATGGTTTGATAAAAGGCGTGCAATGTTGTTGTCTAATTGGCAAGTTTTAGCATCAAAATAAATTTGATTATTAAGGATTATTTGGAGTAATTTTTCTTTTAATAAATCTATAGAAAAAGCATGATTTGATTTTAAGACATGGGGTGCATCATCAACTCCTAAACGTTTTCCATCCCAAATTTCACGTGTTTTGTCTTTAGGGCGTAAAAATATTGTGTAGTTGTCTTTAGAAAAAACTGCCAGAGCCTCAGGTTCTTGGAAGCCAGTTAGATAGTAAAAATCACTATGTGCGCGGAAAGGATAATTAACATCACCAGAGCGATTTTGCTCAGGATTGGTACTAATAATAACAATTGCATTGCCGTCAAGCTGGTTTAGCAGTGCGTGTCGTCTTTTTTGATGTATCATTTTTTATCAAATATGGCTTAATTGTATGAACATTTCTATTCACTATTTATTACGCACAAAGATACCATGAAACACGTACGATTGTAGCAAAATCCCCCTTGAAAATTAATGAGAAATTAATGCTTGATGAATATGTATCACGCCATTTAGAAAAATTATTACGTTTTCCATAAGGTTAAGAGATTACTTTATTTAATGGTGATGGCAAGAACTATTTAGCCACACTTGTGCAAGTAAAAAAATATTGAGAGGTTGAAGTGCACACTTGCACTCAAAATACGTCTGAGTCTAGATTGGACATTACTTTGGTTCAAGGTATTGCCAAAGGTGAAAAGATGGATTTTTTAATGCAGAAATCGGTTGAATTGGGGGTGAATAAAATCATGCCTATTTTTAGTGAGCGCTGCGTGGTTCGACTCAAAGGCGAAAAATTACAAAAGCGTATGGCGTATTGGCAAAAAAATCATCATCATTGTTGCTTGCGAACAATCAGGTAGATCTATCGTGCCAAGTTTAGCACCAGCAATGAATTTTGAGGATTTTATTAACACTGAGTTTGGCGATGGGGGTTTGTGCTCCAGCATCGTGCTAAGCACTCATTATTAGAAATGAACAAGGTTAAATCAAGTAACTATTATTATCGGACCAGAAGGTGGATTGAGTAACCAAGAAATTGCAAATGCAAATGTGTAAGGCGCTCAAAGTTTGCTATTAGGCTCAAGAGTATTAAGAACTGAAACTGCCTCATTAGCAGCCATTGCCAATATGTAGTTGTTATGGGGTGGTTAATATGTTTAAGGCTTTTTGAATAGGCTCTAATACGTTGATAAGTTTTTTACGAATGGCAGAGCCTGTTAAATTGTGCGCTGAAATGGTGCTGACGACTAAGCGTTCACTCACGCCTGCTAATAACATTCTAGCAAAGAGTTTTTCTTTTTCATCTTTAATATCACGAGTGATGACATTGGCTTGATTAATAATATCGTCAATAGATTCTTTACAAGTCATTAAGGGGTGAGATAGATATCGTCCAAGCACGTCCAATGTGCGATACAAAATAGTTTCTTGGTTGATTTTTTTTAAGATGTGAATTAAAGTTGCTAGTAGTAATTGCGCCTGTTCGCTAGAAACGATTTGCAGATCTTGATGTTTGAAATCAAGCGGAATTATGTCAATTTTCCTGGGTAGATTGTTTTTCATGCGCTCAATAAAACCAACTAAAATTGCTGTTTTCCTTTGGCCTTGTTTCCATAATTTAGCCTTTTCTTCTTTGTTAATCAAATCTTTTTGTAATATCAAATTGGTAGTATCAATTAATTGTTCTACATCCTGTGTAAATGGCAAAAACTCTAGTAAATAGTGGGCAATATCTTTGCCAACTTCGGTATTAATACATAAGCCTTTGGTAAGTAAGAAACGCCCAATTTCGGCTTGATTGTCAGTATTGGTGGCGCACCACCAAGCTAGTTTTAGTAAATCTTTATCAAGGTTGGTTGCATTTGACACCGCTACAACTGCTTCAACTTCACCCAGTTTGAGTAATGATGCAAGGTTTGATGATGCCACTTGCCCCATTCTTGACCAGCGTTTTAAATATGACGGGTAGCCACCCGTTGCACCTAGTATTTGGTTAATCAGAAGTTTTTTGACTGCCTTAATATAGGCGTCGCTATCACCCACTGGGTTTAAATTAATCACTTGTTCTTTGAATTGTGCATTGAGTCCAACCACGACCAATTTGTAAGTATCAATACGAATTGCAATTGAGGTGGCAATAAGAACATTTAGTTTAAGGGTATCTTCAGCGCTTAACATTTAAAAGTCTATTGAGTTGTGATAATGAGTGATTGGTAACAGAGTCTTTAAAAATAACTAGAGACTGTTTACCGATGTTGATTATCACTAAAAATCTAGATTGATATGCACAGTAAGTTTGAGGTTATTTATGAGTCTGATGGTGGTTATTTATTGTTTTAATTGAGCCTTTGGTAAGGTTAATTTCTTTAATGGCATTGTTTGTTAGTAATAAAATCTGCCTACTCAAATAATACCAATGCGCAATAAGCTAATAACAAGACTAGTATATAAATTAAATGCGTACTGCCAAACAGTAAACAAAGTTAATAGATGTAACAGCGTTGATAAAATAAAATAACTTTTTGAGGGTTTAAGTTTGATGTTTAATGATTCACTCATCACGACCCAGTTCTATACCTATCTCATTTGCTCTATCAAAAGCAGCACGCATTGCATGGGCAATAATCACTTCAAAATCCTGATCTTGGAAAGACTCAATTGCTGCTTGAGTTGTGCCATTTTTTGAGGTGACTTTATTGCGAAGTTGTTGGGGCGAATCCTTAGAGCTGCTTGCCATCATACTTGCGCCCAATGCAGTTTGAATGCTTAATTTTTGTGCCACTACCTCATCCAGCCCTAATGCCGCACCAGCTTTAGTCATCGATTCAAGCATTAAGAAAAAATACGCAGGGCCACTGCCAGAAACTGCCGTGATTGCATCCAGCAAACCTTCATCGTCTACCCATAAGCATTTGCCCACAGAGTTGAGTATGTTCTCTGCTAAGGATTTTTGCTTGCTTGATACTTGCTTATTAGCAAATAAACCTGTGATACCTTGGTTGAGTAAGGCAGGTGTGTTGGGCATTGTGCGTACAATGGCTTGGCTATCACCTAGCCAGCGCTCAATATCACGTGATCTAACGCCTGCAGCAATGGATATAATGAGCGTGTTGGTTGTAAGTTTGTCTTTTAAGTCTTTACAAATACTAGATAATGCCTGTGGTTTAACAGCAAGAACAATAACGTTACACTGTGTTGCGAGTTTGGTATTATCCGTAAAAACCTCAAGGTTAAATTCAACCTTTCGAAGGGATAATAACGCCTCATTGGTGTCACTAATTTTGATTTGATTGTGCTTAGTACCATTGTTAATAAGCCCAGAAATGATAGCATGTGCCATGTTGCCAGCGCCGATAAAACCGATGAGTGAGTTTTGCATAATGAATGTTTGAAGAACATAATAATGTATATTCTACCAAAATAGTGTTGTTAAAAAATACAAGGATGACAATGAAAAATTTTAACCCAAAATTAATTATGATTGATGTAGATGGAACCTTGGTTGATAGTGTTCCAGATTTGGCTTATTGTGTTGATGAATTGATGAAAGCGATGAATAGAGCGCCATGGGGCGAGGCCAAGGTGCGTCATTGGGTTGGTAATGGCGTACCAAAACTAGTAGAAAGGTCACTGACTGGCGAGCTTGAAGCCAGCGTTAATAAACAAGATTTTGACAAAGCCTATCCAATTTTTTTAGAACTATATAGCGTTAATACTTCTGTGCGTTCATGTTTATATAGTGGTGTAAAAGAGGGTTTGGATTATCTAAAACAACAAGGTTATATACTAGGTTGCGTAACCAATAAGGCTGAACAATTCACCTTGCCAATTTTGAAAGATTTGGGTATTTTTGATTATTTTGGGTTGGTGGTTTCTGGTGATACCTTGGTAAAGAAAAAGCCAGACCCGTTGCCACTATTACACAGTGCTGAATTTTTTAACATCAATCCACAAGATTGCTTAATGCTTGGTGATTCAATCAGTGATGTAGTCGCCTCACGTGCTGCTGGATTTGAAGTTATTTGTATGTCGTATGGGTACAATCACGGCGAGGATATTCAAAATGCCAATCCAGACTTGGTGATTGATTCAATGGCTGAACTTAAAGATTGTTTATAGCCAGTATCAGTAAAATGTATTCATATGAATACATTTGATAACCAACATATTTGGCACCCATATGCCAAAATTCCTAACGAGGTTCCCACCTATTTAGTTGAATCGGCTAAGGGTGTTTATTTAACTTTAGAAGGCGGCAAGCGTGTTATTGATGGCATGAGTTCATGGTGGTCAGCCATTCATGGTTATAACCACCCAGTACTTAATAAAGCAATTGAAACCCAGTTAGGGAAAATGTCCCATGTCATGTTTGGCGGGTTAACCCATCAGCCTGCAATTGACCTTACTAAAACGTTATTGAAAATCACGCCTGATCATTTAACCAAGGTATTTTTTACCGATTCTGGCTCAGTATCAGTAGAAGTTGCACTCAAAATGGTACTCCAATATTGGCATAATAAGCACCAAGCCAATAAGCAAAAATTTATCACCATTCGGGGTGGTTATCATGGCGATACGTTTGGTGCCATGAGCGTGTGCGATCCAGACAATGGCATGCACCATTTATTTTCAGGTGTATTGCCACAACACTTTTTTGTTAAAAGCCCGTCTATCGTATCCATGAATGAGGCATTATCAGATTTAGAAGTTGTATTAAAGCAAAATGCCAATTCAATTGCAGCCATGATTTTAGAACCTGTTATACAAAATGCAGGTGGTATGAGAATATATAGCCCACAATATCTACTTAAAGCCAAAGCGCTTTGTGAGCAATATCATGTTTTATTCATCTTAGATGAGATTGCCACTGGTTTTGGTCGTACTGGACGATTATTTGCACTTGAATATGCTAATGTTAAGCCTGATATCTTATGCCTAGGCAAGGCATTAACAGGTGGCTATATGACCTTAGCAGTCACACTAACCACTGATGATGTCTCAAATGCAGTAGGTACGCTCATGCATGGTCCTACCTTTATGGCAAATCCTTTGGCTTGTGCTGTAGCCAAAGCCAGTATTGAATTATTGCTTAATTGCCCTTGGCAAAACAATATTGCCAATATCGAGAAAATATTGAGTGCAGAATTACTACCTCTTCAAAAGCACACACAAGTCAAAGATGTGCGAGTTTTGGGCGCTATTGGCATAATAGAACTCACACATGAAGTTGACACACAAACAATTCAAAAATATTTAATCGAACTGGGTGTTTGGTTAAGACCGTATGGAAAATTACTCTATACCATGCCACCATTTATAGTTACTGATGGCGAACTTTTAACAATTACTAATGCTATTAAAACTATAGCAAGTAGACTATAACGCTTGAATTTAGTTAGTGCAATAGACTGCTAAATGAAATTACTTGTTACTATTTGCTACAGTTGCCCTTTTCAGCCAGTTCTAATTTAGAAACAGCCCTCATGCCTTTATTAGCATTGATAAGTTCAAGCCTAGCACCGTCAACGAAAAAACCAAATTTTATATATTGCCGTATAAAATAATTCTGCCCTGTTTTTGTTGTTATAACCAAATCATTCGGCGAAAATTCCGATATCTGTAGATATAGCATGTTTTTTATTACCATCAACTTCTTCATAGAAGAATATATCTGGAGCTGACTCTCCAATACACTTACCATCAACCCAAATGTCTTTTTTTAGAGCGGCGCCAACAAAAGAGTCTCTATAAATATATAATCCAGAATCCCCTTTTGATGGTTGGTTAAACTGTTTAGCTTTATTAGATTCTTTTACAGTTTTTAGAGGAGCTGTTGCACAACCTCCTAAAAATAAATAGCGTTGTTATTTTGGACATTTTTACTCCTTTTAGGTTTGGATTAAAATTCATAATGATGTTGTAAAAAAGTTCTATTTTATACAAAAAACATCACTTAATGCTCAACAGCTAGTGATTTGGAGTGGGTAATGTGGGAGCTAGAAAAAAAGCACTCAAGTACAGGCTTTATTAATTTTTTTAATAATTAATATTTGTATTTTTTCTTATTTTTTTTTTGGAATAATTAAAGATGTTGTGAGCGCAAACAATCAAAAGTAATAATATTGCTTACCATTCTGCCTTATTTCCTTAGTTTATTCTGAGTTTTTGTCTCATTTTTCAAATCTTTGCACATTTCTTATTTTTATCTTTAACAAATCTGCTATTTCAGCTTGTGTATAGCCCTCTATCTTCCTTACTAATTTTAATTTTTCGTTAAATTTCATAAAACACTTGACGCGACCATATAGCCGTATCTTTGCTGGTATGGCTATTTAGCCTGTTTAAAACCAAATTAAACCAAAAATATACTATAATTTTAGCATGTTAGTAGATGGATTTACCCAAGAATATATAGAGACGGTTGTCAGATGCTATGTTAATATATTTATTACTATGGCAGTATCTCCAGTAACTGAAATTTCATTTGAAAAATATGCTGATATGACTGGTATTCCTCACAAACGTGTTAAAGATTGGTGCTTACAAGGTGTCTTAACTTGTAGGCGATTGGACGACAATGGTAAAGAAATATCAGATTGGTCTAAAACCCCAAAATTAGGTCATTGGTATATTGATATTGCAAAATGCATAGGCGAATGTTAGGTGATAATAAGTCACCTATTATTCAACTGGGTCAATATCTAAATACCAGCGTACTTTGTTTTTGAGTTTAAGTGTGCTGATATGTTGATTGAAAGTGGATAGCATTTGGTGGAGTGTTGCTCGGTTGTTGGATTGTAGGTACAAGTTGAAGTAGTAGTAGTCTGATTTTTTTTCAATGGTGTTAGCCACTGGTCCCCAAATTTCTACTGAATCCATTTGTATGCTTTTTAATAAAACGGCTGCTTCACGCAAGAAATCCTCAGCATTTTGTTTGTTTTTTGCATTGGCACATAATAACGCTTGGTGTGAAAAAGGCGGCATCATTGCGCTTAGGCGTTGTTTGAGGAGTTGGCTGGCAAATTGCGTGTAGCGGGATGATAAAACAAAGTTAAAGATTGGATGGTCTGGATAGCGGGTTTGGATAACGACTTCGCCTTTTTCTTTATGTCTGCCAGCACGGCCTGATACTTGAATGAGTAATTGAGCTAAATACTCAGTTGCCCGAAAGTTAAGGGATAAAAATCCAGCATCAATATCCAAAATACCAACCATTGCAAGGTTGGAAAAATCATGCCCTTTAGCTAACATTTGCGTGCCAATAATAATACAAGGTTCGCCAGCGTTAATTTGCTCTAAGTGTTGTGCAAAAGCTTTTTTACGTCGTGTGGTGTCACGATCAATGCGGATAATGGGGGTATCTACAAAATGTGAAGATAGTGTTTCTTCTAATCTTTCTGTGCCATAACCTAATACTTCAAGGCTTTGCTCAGAACAGTTTGGGCAAGTGTGTTCTGGCATTTTCTCATCACCACAATGATGGCATTTAAGACGATTGATATGGCGGTGATAAACCATGGTCGAATCGCAATGGTCGCATTGCGCTTTCCAGCCGCATTGTGTGCAATAATAAACAGGCGCATAACCTCGACGGTTAATAAACAACATGACTTGTTTACCGGCGGATAAATATTGTTTGGTTTTTTCAACCAGCATTTTAGACAATGCGCCATCAGTGTTGCTGCGCATGTCAATCAAACTGACCTTTGGTAAGGTGGCACTACCTGCGCGTTTGGTGAGTGTGATGCGTGCGATTTTTTGATCCATCACATTTTTTAACAATTCTAATGAAGGTGTTGCTGTGCCTAAAACTAGTGGGATATTGGCCTGTTTAGCGCGGATAAAGCTTAGATCTTTAGCAGAATATCGAAAATTCGATTGTTGTTTAAACGAATTGTCATGCTCTTCGTCAATAATAATTAAGCCTAAGTTTGGCATCGGTGCAAAAATGGCGCTTCGTGTGCCGAGTACCACACCAGCCTCACCGTTTTTAGCCATAAGATAAGCATCTAGTTTTTGAGTTTCGTTGAGTTGTGAATGAATTGCCACTACACGTGTTTTTAGGCGTGATTCAAAATGCGTAATCATTTGTGGCGTTAGCCCAATTTCTGGCACCAATACTAGTACTTGTTTTTTTTGGTTAAGCATTGCTTGGGTGATATGTAAATACACCTCAGTTTTGCCACTACCAGTCACGCCGTGGAGTAAAAAAGCGTGATATTGATGGGTCGATTTTAAGATTTGCGCGATGGCAATGTTTTGTTCATCTGTGGGCTTAAAGTCTGGTTCCTGTGTTTTATTTGGCAAGCCTATGACTTTTTTAATGTTTGCTTCTTTACCTAAACGCAGACTCTTAGGCAGTGCAGCTGAAATCACCTCACCAATTGGATGATGGTAATAATTGGCTGACCAAAATAAGAAATCCAAGGTTGGTTTGTCTAAAATTGGTGTTTTGTCTAACACTTCTTCAACGGATTTAAGTTTATCAAAATCACTTTTATCCTTAATAGCTAGTACAATACCGATTACTTTTTTACGCACAAAAGGCACTTTAACGCGCGCGCCCACAAGCACCTCATCATCACATAGATAGTCAAAAGTTTTATTTAGTGGTACGGGTATAGCAACTTCAACGATTGATGACAAGATAATAGACTTTTGATAAAATAAGCTATTTTATCAACAAATATCATTAAGCCCGAGATTAAGTATGGTGGTTATTCAAAATAGTATTCATGATTTATCTATTAATGAGCATGATTTAAGCTGCACTTTGCAGACAGTAATTAAAGAGCTGGGTAAGGGTGAAAGCGAGTTGTTGATTCGATTGGTTAATGAAGCAGAAATTCAAAATCTTAATAAAATTTATCGTCATCAGGACAAGCCCACTAATGTATTGTCATTCCTAAGTGATTTGCCGATTGAAATTGATGAGGCGATTTTAGGCGATGTGGTAATTTGCACGCAGGTTGTTTTAAAAGAGTCTATTGAACAGCATAAATCTTTTAATGACCACTTAACTCATATGGCAATTCACAGTACGTTGCATTTATTAGGCTATGACCATATTGATACTAAAGATGCGCAGCAAATGGAAAGCCTAGAGGTGCAAATTTTAGCAAAAATTGGAATTAACAATCCTTACTAAGCTAGCAAGAAACATCACTATTCACTTGGAATAAGCAAGATTTATTTCTCTAAGCATTAGATACTTTACCGATACGCTCAATAGCGCATAATTTATTATCAATGTAATACATTTTTAACTGACTCCTTTCCCAAGGCGGAATACTAGCCTCTTGTAAGACTTTTTTTAGTGATTGAGTGTGCGTTTTTCCTAGTAATTTAATGCGCTGACCTTCTTGTCGATAACGAATTGAAAATTTTTTAAAATTCTTAAATTCTTCATAAAATGGACAAGATTCGTTTTTTCTTAGTAGGGCTTTATTGATGAAATATAATTCATTTTGGTAACGTCTAATCTCATATTTATCCCAACACACCAAAGGGTTGGCATCTTCTTTTGTGTGTAGTAGTTCAATAATTTGGTGCATTATTTTATCGCTAGGTGTTAAAAAGTTAAGCAAATTTAGATGATGACGAAGAATATTTTTAATTCTGTGGGTTTCAAGTTTGATAAGTTTGCTTGTATCGATGCGATTGGTATTATTGATAATGTGATGTGTCTTAATATCTATATCAGCTAATTCACATATAAGTTTTAAGGCTTCTGATTGGTGTTTTGCGCTTCTGGCAAGTGTTCTGGTTAAATTTTTATACACGTCAGATAATTTAGGTAGAATTTCTAAGCGCAAAAAATTACGCCTAAAATCGGTATTTTTGTTGCTATCGTCTTCTAACCAGTTTAATTTGTTATTATTAGCATAATCAATAATTTGAGACTTGTTAATTGTTAAAAAAGGACGATAGTGAACACCTTTGCCTAAAGGTTTTTCTTTAGGCATGGCGGCTAATCCTTTGACGCCACTACCACGGAACAGTTGTAGAAGTAGGGTTTCTGCTTGGTCGTTCTGATGGTGCGCCGTGCAAAGCACCTCATTTTTTTTTAATGAGTTAGATAGCGAATGATAGCGTTTTTTGCGTGCATTTTCTTCGATATTAGATGTATTATCAAAAAATAAATCAATACTTAAATAGGTAATATTAAGGCTTAAGCATAGTTTTTCGCAAAACTTATCCCATTCGTTACAATATTGAGACAAATGATGGTTGTAATGAATGATGCTTATTTTATTGGGATAGTGCGTGTTTAAATAATGCAACAGTACGATAGAATCAATACCACCACTAAGACCAAGGATAATTTGCTTACCCTTAAGAAATAAATCTTTAGTCTTTAAATCTTCCAAAACTTAAGAGTTTTTCTTGTCTGTTTTGTAACAACTGCTCTATTGGCAGTTGTTTAATCTTATTGAGTTGTTGTGTTAACACCTCTTTTAGTAGCACTTTTGCTTGCGAAGGGTCGCGGTGGATGCCGCCTAATGGCTCATCAATAATGATGTCAATCAATCCTTCTTCTTTAAGATGGGTTGAGGTTAACTTTAAGGATTCAGCTGCAAGGTTAGCCTTGGTGGCATCTTTATATAAAATGGAAGCGCAGCCTTCTGGGGAAATCACGGAGTAAATACTGTATTTAAACATCATGATTGTATCTGCCACACCAATTGCTAGCGCACCACCAGAACCGCCTTCACCAATAATTACCGAGATAATGGGTGTTGCAAGGGTTGACATTTCAAATAGGTTTTTAGCAATGGCCCCACTTTGACCTCGCTCTTCAGCACCAATACCAGGGTAGGCACCAGGCGTGTCAATAAAAGTAACAACGGGCATTGAGAATTTTTCAGCCAGTTTCATTAAACGCAAGGCTTTGCGATAGCCCTCAGGCCTAGGCATGCCAAAATTGTATTTGAGTTTTTCTTGAGTGGTTCGTCCTTTTTGCTGACCAATAAACATTACTGGCTGGGCATCTAATGTTGCAATGCCGCCAATAATAGCATGGTCATCACCATAGGCACGATCGCCGTGTAATTCAGTAAACTCATCAAATACATGAGCAATATAATCAAGTGTATAAAGACGTTTAGGGTGGCGTGCTAGTTGGGATATTTGCCAATCACTTAAAGAGGAGAATATTTTTTTGGTTAAAGCACTGCTCTTGACTTTAAGCGCCTTCATTTCATTAACAATGTCTGCTTTGTCCTTAATATTGTCAAGCGCTTGTATTTTTTCCTCTAGCTCGGCAATGGGTTGTTCAAAATCAAGATAATCTAAGTTCATACTCTGGTTTAAAATTCGTTCATATATCAATGTTTAGAATTATAGCAGAAACACTGGTATTTTTAGCTTTTGTCACTTTTGTCACTTTTGTCACTTTTGTATTTGTTATTTGAATGTATTTGAGTTAGTTTTGTAAAATTTATATAGACATTTTGTGCAATTTAAATGAGTAAGATTTGATACATTTTTGTTAATTATGAGAAAATTAATGCAAAATTCTTACTAATGGTTAAAAAAATAAAAGACATTAATGTTGTTTTTTAGTAAAAAAGGAAGAAAAATGGATGTAATTTATTGGCTAATTCCCAGTATGATTTTTGTTGGCGTTGTTCTTGTTATTCTTTTAATGATAAGCATTAAAAATGGTCAATTTGACGATTTAGAAGGAGAGGGGTGGCGCATTTTATTTGACGAAGAGCAGACAAACTTAGAACTTAAAAAAAATATGAAAAATAAGGTTAACAACTCATCTTTTTGATAGAAAATTTGCATTTAAAGATATTAAAAAAAATAAGGTAAATAAAATGGCTAAAAATATAATTGACGGCCTATTTGGTAAATCACCCATT
The DNA here is from genome assembly GCF_016592595.1 of Abyssogena phaseoliformis symbiont OG214. Lineage (NCBI taxonomy): Bacteria > Pseudomonadati > Pseudomonadota > Gammaproteobacteria > Abyssogena phaseoliformis symbiont. Next base: position 1,276,647 of record NZ_AP012977.1, on the reverse strand, counting down.
AGTCCATTACAAAAACATATGACACAAGTGCACTCATGCATTTCAGAGCTCAACGGTTTTATGGTCGCCATCCATGCTCAAGATTGGGTGCAAGCTGAAGAAATTAGAAGCGATATCGGTACCAAAGAAGGCGAGGCAGACATTCTTAAAAAGAAGTTGCGTTTGAGTTTGCCTTCAACATTTATGATGCCTTTTTCACGTAGAGACTTGCTTGATTTATTGCTGGTTCAAGACTCTATTGCCAACATTACTAAGGATGTTTCGGGTTTGATGATTAATCGTAAGATGGCTTTGCCAGATGAGATTTTTGATGATGTTATAGAACTGACTAAGGTTTGTATCAAAACATCATCCATGGCGCTTAAAGCCGTTAATGAGTTGGATGAGTTGCTAGAAACTGCATTTGGTAGTCGTGAGCGTAAAGTTGTTGGTTCTATTATTAAGGATGTGAATGAGCTTGAAAGTAAATCTGACAAAATTCAGCATGAAATTCGTGCTAAATTATTTCCACTAGAGTCTAGTTTACCACCTGTTGATGTTATGTTTTATTATCGTGCTGTGGAATGGTTGGGTGAGCTTGCAGATGCTGCGCAAAAAGTTGGTTCAAGACTAGAAGTACTACTAGCAAGATAAGGAGACTGTCATGGATATTATTGCAAATTATGCTGATATTTTTATTATGTTGGCGATTGGATTTGGGTTATTTATGGCTTGGGGTATTGGTGCTAACGATGTTGCTAATGCCATGGGAACTTCGGTGGGTTCTGGCGCTATTACCTTTAGGCAAGCAGTTGTTATTGCAATTATTTTTGAATTTGCAGGTGCAATTCTTGCGGGTGGAGAGGTGACCGCCACTATTCGTAAAGGCATTTTAGATACAACATTATTCACCGATAGCCCGCACTTATTAGTATATGGCATGCTTGCTTCGCTTTTAGCGGCAGGCACATGGTTGTTGATTGCCTCATCTTTAGGCTGGCCAGTTTCTACGACACATTCAATTGTTGGTGCTATTGTTGGTTTTGGTGCAGTAGGCGTAGGCGTTGATGCAGTTGCTTGGGATAAAGTGATTAAAATTGTGATGAGTTGGGTGGCATCCCCAGTGCTTGCCGGTACGCTCGCTGTTATTATCTTTAAAAGTTTACAATCCTTGGTGATTGACACCAAAGACCCACTAGCCAATGCTAAAAAATACTTACCATTTTATGTATTTTTTGTTGGTTTTATCATTGCATTGGTCACGCTATTTAAAGGCCTCAAACATGTCGAGGCTTTAAAATATATCTCTAAAGATGCCTCCTTAAGTGTGATGATTGCAGTTGCAGTTGGTATCTTGGCAGCTGTGATTGCTGCGTTTATTATGAGGCGTATCAAGATAGACCCTAAGGACGACAAAGATTTCCATTACGCCAATATGGAAAAGCTTTTTGCTGTGCTTATGGTAATTACCGCATCTGCCATGGCATTTGCACATGGCTCTAACGATGTTGCTAATGCCATTGGCCCGCTGGCTGCGGTCTATAGTATTGTGGAAGTTGGTGGCGATATTGCTTCAAAAAGTGCCGTACCTTCGTGGGTTTTGCTGGTTGGTGGTGGTGGTATTGTATTTGGTTTGGTGACTTATGGATTTAAAGTGATGAAAACCATTGGTAAAGGCATTACAGAACTTACCCCTTCTCGTGGCTTTGCCGCTGAATTGGCTGCTGCAACAACGGTAGTTTTGGCTTCATCAACAGGCATTCCTGTGTCAACCACGCAGGTTTTGGTAGGGGCAGTATTGGGTGTTGGTATTGCTAGAGGTGTGGCAGCACTTAACATGCGGGTTATTAATACAATTTTCTTATCTTGGTTAATTACTTTACCCGCAGGTGCAATCATGTCTATTTTATTTTTCTTTGCACTTAAAGGCACGTTTGGAGTATAGGTGATGATATTAGAAGAAATTCAAGCAAAAATTCAAGCAGGAATAGAAAATTCAACAGTTACTATGGAGGGTGATGGTTGTAGTTGTTCAACAAAAGTAGTGTCGCCAATTTTTGAGGGTATGTCACTATTGGCTAGGCAAAAAATGGTACTTGCTGTTATGAATGAAGAAATTACCAATGGTACACTTCATGCACTCAGTATCAAAACACGTACGCCAGAAGAAGACACCTAAAAACTTTTAAAGCTTATTCATTTTCATGGGTCACTTGTAAATGTACTTGTTGATCAAAGTCTATATTAATTGGATGACAACAAACTGAACAATCTTCTATGTGGTGAAGCTTTGATTAGGTGCCGAACAATCAATGTTCAGTTCAATTAACTCGCCACAATAAGGGTATTGGACGCTTTGTTGTTGGCATTTATTCATCGATATTTCGCTCTTTAAGATCCTTTATAAGGGGGCTGACAATATACAGCACCTCAGATGGACTTTTAACAGTCTGATATTTATTTATATATCCATTATAGGATGCTAATGTAAAATGCCTGTCTTTATTTAAAATATTCTCTAATATGGGTTTTTCAAAATTAGGCTTGTCTGATTTAATTCTTAAAGCCATCGAGCAGCAAGGATACAGCGAGCCATCACCAATACAAGTTCAAGCTATTCCAGCTATTTTAAAAGGCAAAGATGTTATGGCCGCCGCTCAAACCGGCACGGGAAAAACAGCAGGATTCACTCTACCTATTCTTGAAATATTATCAAAAGGTAGCCCCACAAAATCCAATCAGGTTCGTACACTAATTCTAACCCCCACGCGTGAATTAGCCGCACAAGTCAGCGATAGTGTAACGACTTATGGCAAGCATTTACCGCTTAAATCAAGTGTGGTGTTTGGTGGTGTAAAGATTAATCCACAAATGCGAAAGTTGCGTGGTGGCGTTGATATCTTAGTCGCCACGCCAGGGCGGTTGTTGGATTTATATTCTCAAAATACAGTGAAATTTGACACGCTAGAAATCGTTGTATTTGATGAAGCAGATAGAATGCTAGACATGGGGTTTATTTATGATATTAAGCGAATTCTAAAGATTCTACCACCAAAAAAACAAACACTCATGTTTTCAGCCACTTTTTCTAATGACATTCGAACACTGGCAAAGAGTCTGGTTAATAATCCTGTGGAAATATCAGTTACCCCGAGAAATTCCACCGTTAAAGCGGTAAAGCAGTGGATTCATCCTGTTGATAAATCCAAAAAACAAGCACTACTCACACACCTTATTCAAGAACATAGCTGGTACCAGGTGCTGGTATTTAGTCGTACTAAGCACGGTGCAAATCGCATTGCCACTCAATTAGAAAAGAAAAAAATTAGTGCAACTGCTATTCATAGCAACAAAAGCCAAGGCGCTCGCACAAGAGCTTTGGCAGATTTTAAAAATGCCAAGGTGAATGTGTTAGTGGCAACTGATATTGCAGCAAGGGGTATTGATATTGATCAATTGCCACATGTCGTTAACTTTGACCTGCCACATGTACCAGAAGATTATGTGCATCGTATTGGTCGTACGGGTCGTGCTGGTTCAAAAGGCGAGGCGATTTCATTAGTTAGTGCTGATGAAGCTAAGCAATTATTTGATATTGAACACCTCATTCAAAATAAATTAGATCGCGTAATGGTAGAAGGATTTGTACCAGAACACAATTTGCCAAAATCGGGCAAAAAAACCTTACCGCCAAAAACTAAAAAACCAAAAAAAAATAAGAGTCGTAATAAGCCTAGATACAACAAAAATAGCTTTTCTCAAGAAAACAAATCAAACAATAAAAAATCTACAAGGAAAACAACATGAGAATTAAGTTAATCGCATTTATTGTCATACTACTTTTAACCCCAGCTCATGCTGGGTTGTGGGAAAAAATAACTACAATGGGCGTTAAAACAGTCACGCCAACCTCAGAATATTTAATTGAAACACCAGGCTGGAATGTTCGAGTATACGAATGGACACCTGCTGATAATCCCAATACGCGTTGCCTATTTGCAGCAGGCTCACAAAAGGGCGGTGTGGCTTGTTATTCGATTAACGATTAATTGACGTGTTTTAGAAATAGCCAATAATGGCTTAATTTGGTGGAGATGGCGGGAATTGAACCCGCGTCCGAAAACTTTCAAACAAGAAGTCTACATGCTTAGCTTGGTCTATTTTAGTTAGCCGCCTACCACCCGACCATCAGGGACGTAAGTAGCGATTTCCAACAAGTTTTAACCGAATTACGTGGAAAAAATAATTCTAGCGAGTCTGTAAGCGACCGTCATCCTAAAAGTACAGACACCCTCTAAGCAACGGCTAGCTATGCAGCTAGAGCGTAGTTGTTTTCGTTTGCAACTATCTTTTTAAAGCGTATTTTACGAGTTGTCTTTATCCTCGGCATGCGTTCTTGAGATCCAACTCCTCGTCGAAGCCATGTCATCCCCCAGGGTCATTATAACACTTTTTTATTGAATTGTCACTCTTACGAATTTGTGTTTGCCTACTTGATAAACGTTTGTGCCAGTTTCTGGCTCAAGGTTTTTGTCTATGATTTTTTCGCCATTGATTTTAGCGCCACCTTGTTTAATCATTTGGTAGGCGTTTGAGGTACTGGGACAAAGTCCAACATCTTTAAGTAAATTGGCAATTTTTATGCCAACTTTAAAGCTGAATTCACCCATTTCATCAGGCATTTTATTTTTACTAAAGCGATCAATAAAATTTTGCTGCGCTTGTTCGGCAGCACTAATATTATGAAAGCGGGTGATGATCTCATCAGCCAGGATAAATTTAATATCTCTTGGATTTTTACCTTGCGCCATTGCTTGTTTTAAATCAGCAATGGCCTCTAAACTTTGGAAACTTAACAACTCAAAATAACGCCACATTAATTCATCAGAAATTGACATAATTTTGCCAAACATCTTATCAGGCGCATCATCAATACCGATGTAGTTGTCTAAGGATTTTGACATTTTTTGCGCACCGTCCAAGCCTTCTAAAATCGGCATGGTGAGAATAACTTGTTGCTCTTGTCCTGCTTGTTTTTGTAGTTCCCTGCCCACTAATAAGTTAAATTTTTGATCCGTGCCACCGATTTCTACATCGCTTTTTAGTTCAACAGAATCATTGCCTTGAACCAAAGGGTATAAGAATTCGTGGGTAGAAATAGCTTGCCCTGATTTGTAGCGTTTGGAAAAATCATCGCGTTCTAACATTCTAGCAACCGTTTGTTTACTAGCGAGTTGGATAAATGCCATTGATGTCATTTTGTCCATCCACTGCGAGTTAAATACGACCGTGGTTTTGTCTTTATCCAAGATTTTGAATACTTGTTTGGTGTAGCTTTTGGCGTTTTCTTGAACTTGTTGTCGTGAGAGTGGAGGGCGAGTTTTATTCTTGCCTGTTGGGTCGCCAATCATGGCGGTGAAATCACCAATTAAAAACAATATTTCATGCCCCAAACCTTGTAATTGCTTGAGTTTATTGATTAAAACCGTGTGCCCTAAATGTAAATCAGGCGCGGTTGGATCAAAACCTGCTTTGATGCGTAGTGGTTTGTCTTTTTTAAGTTTTTCCTTGAGTTCATCAAGTGGCAATATCTCATCAGCGCCATGCACAAAAATAGCCAGTGCTTGTTCTATGTCCATGTTTTTTTATTGTCTGATGTGTCCGTCACCTAGGACGATAAATTTTTGTGAGGTTAATCCTTCCAAGCCAACAGGGCCACGCACGTGGAATTTGTCAGTACTGATACCGATTTCTGCACCCAAGCCATATTCAAAGCCATCGGCAAAGCCAGTGGAGGCATTAATCATGACTGAGGCAGAATCTACTTCGGTAATAAAACGGCGTGAACGAGTGTAGTTTTCACTCACGATTGATTCAGTGTGACCTGAACTATATTTATCAATATGTTTAATGGCATCACTCATTGAGTTAACAACCCGAATGGATAAAATTGCATCTAAATATTCTGTATTCCAGTCTTTTTCGGTGGCTGCAATGATTTTATTTGACAGCTTTATAGTCTCTTCACAACCGCGTAATTCCACTCCTTTTACTAAGTATTGCTCGATCAGTTCGGGTAATATTCTACCTACTACCGATCTGTGAACTAGCAAGGTTTCAGTGGCATTACACACACCATAACGGCGCGTTTTGGCATTAAAGGCAATGCTGATGGCTTTCTGTGTATCGGCATCTTTATCAATGTAAGTGTGGCAAATGCCATCTAAATGTTTGATAACAGGCACTTTGGCGCTGTTACTAATAGCTTCAACCAAGCCTTTACCGCCTCTAGGAATAATAGCATCAATATAATCACTTGCTTTAACCAGCTCAATCACAGCTTCACGATCTTGAGTGTCAATGAGTTGTGCGCAATTTTCATTAAGGCCTGCTTGTGTTATGCCTTGCTTGACACAGGCATAAAGCGCATGATTAGAATGTATGGCTTCTGACCCACCACGTAGAATAACACTATTGCCTGATTTTAAACAAAGTGCTGCAGCATCAATAGTAACATTAGGACGAGATTCATAAATAATCCCCAATACACCGAGTGGCACGCGCATCTTACCCACTTGAATACCACTTGGTTGGTATTTTAAGTCTGTAATTTCACCAATAGGGTCTGGCAGATTGCCAATTTGATTCAGACTTTCAATAATGCCATTAAGACGCTCATTATCAAGCATGAGCCTATCAAATAGCGTCACTTCCAGCCCTTTATTTTTGCCATTGGTAAGGTCTTGCTCGTTAGCTTTAAGTATGTTCGTCCTATTTTGGTCAATTTGATTGGCAATATTGATTAGTGCACTGTTTTTAGCTACTGTTGTGGCACTACGTAGTGTTTTTGCAGCGTTTTTTGCATTTTCACCCAGTGTAGTGATTAAATTTTTTATTGAGCCCATTGTGTTTTTCCAGCCAAACTTAGTAATAATGTGTGCAATTCATCAATGACATTAAGATTATCCATGCCTTTGATTGAGCGGTCAATACGACCTAGTGATAATAATAATTTTTGCAAACGCTGATAAGGATGGCGTTTTAGTGCATTAGTAATAACAGGTTTTCTTTTATTCAAAACTCGATGGTTTTGTAAGACTGTATTAATATCTTTCACCTGTTTAAGCTCAATTGACATTTCAATCACTGATTTAATTTCTCGGTACAAGGAGCTACTTAGTTGAATTGGCATAGCCATATCAGAGATTAAGGTTTGATAAATTTTATTAACCTGATTGCTATTGCCAAATAAAGCTGCATCAATTAAGCCATAAACAGTGTATTTAGATTGCTGATTGGCTTGTTCAAGATATTCTTGTGTGTTGATTTTGCCATTTGGATAGGCCATTTTTAGTTTTTGAATTTCTTGCATAGAGGCGGTCAGATTGCCTTCTGTGCAAAAAGCAATACTTTGTGCAATTTCTGTATTGGCCTCAAGCTCTAATTTTGCCATGTGATTTGCAATCCAGCCAACTAAATGATTGCTTTGCACTTCAAAATATTGGACAACACTGCCAAATTGTTCTAGTGTTTTAAACCATTTACTCTTTTGCTGTGCCATGTCCAGTTTGCCAGTGGAAACAATCAACAAAATATCATCAGGTAGAGTGCTGGCAATTTCAGCCAATGCTTTGGCGCCTTTAATGCTAATTTTTCCTGTTTTTAATCGGCATTTAATAATGCGTTTTGGTGAAAAAAGCGAGGCGGCTGAGATTTCTCCAAAGATTTGATTCCAATCAAAATTAGCATCAATCTCAAAGCTTACTTGTTCGTCAAACTCAGCTTGTTTTGCTGCTTTGTTTATTTGTGTTAGACTTTGCTCAATGAGTAAAATTTCGGCACCAAAAACAAAATAAATAGTATCAAGTTTATTGGCTAATTGGGTGTTGAGTTGCTGCGGTTTAATTTTCATTAAGTTTGGATAATTTTCTTAACAGCTGCCTGATTATTAAATGGCGCAATTGCTGGTAACCCTCTTCAATTTGAAGTCTGTCTGCTTGGGATGCGCCCATCTTATTCAGGTACGTATTAGCACTGAAAGTTTGGGACAGTAATAGTTTTTTGTGCTGATTAAAGACTTTAATAGGCACGCTTAGGCTTAGTGTGTAACTACTGGCTTCATTGCTTGAGGTGTATGAAGCCGTGCGTTGATTTTGATTTTCAGCACCCACTTGAACAACTAGAGTTTGAGGCATGTCTTGATTAAAACGCTTTTGTAATTCATCAGCAAAAGCATTATGACGGCTACTGGCAATAGAGGCATTCATGGCTGAGTTTTTATATGGCGCATGAAACCCGCAAGAATTAAGGAGTGTTATGATAATAGTAGCGGCTAATAAGTTGATTTTTGACACGATTCTAATAGTATCTATTAATTAAGATAAGAATTATGACAGAATTTGAATTCATTTGTAGATAAACCTTTAAAAAACGCCATCAGACCATATACAAGTACGCAATAGGGTATAATCATCCTCTTATTTTTTTTACAATATTTTTTACATTATGTTTAAGAATTTATTACTTTGGTTGGTTTTAGGTAGTGTCCTTACTTCGATTTTCAGTCAGTTCCAAGTGGGCGATCAAAAAAACGATATTACTTATTCTCAGTTTATTCAAAGCATTAAGCAAGGCGACGTATCCAAAGTAACGATTGCTGGTAGTAATATTACTGGTGTGGGCGCTGGTGGTGAGCAATTTTCAACTTATAGCCCAGGTGATTTAGGCCTGATGGGCGATTTATTGAACAACGGCGTTAACGTGGTTGCTAAACCGCCTGAAAAAGACGGATTTTTCAAGCAATTAATCATTTCTTTAGCACCAATTTTATTATTAATTGGTGTCGTTCTTTACACCATGAAGGGCATTGGCGGTGCAATGGGCGGAAAAAACCCAATGAGTTTTGGTAAATCCAAAGCACGCTTAATTACCAAGGACGAATCTGATACTACTTTTGATGATGTAGCCGGTGTTGATGAAGCTAAAGATGATGTGAGTGAACTGGTAGATTTCTTATCCGACCCCGGAAAATTCACTAAAGTAGGCGGAAAAATCCCCAAAGGTGTGCTTTTGGTGGGTCCTCCAGGCACAGGAAAAACCTTATTAGCTAAAGCGATTGCGGGTGAAGCCGATGTGCCATTTTTTTTTATTTCAGGCTCTGATTTTGTAGAAATGTTTGTTGGTGTTGGAGCGTCACGCGTTCGTGATATGTTTGAACAAGCAAAGAAAAACGCACCCTGTATTATTTTTATTGATGAAATTGATGCTGTAGGCCGCCAACGTGGTGCTGGTATGGGTGGTGGTCATGATGAGCGCGAACAAACATTAAACCAAATGTTGGTTGAAATGGATGGTTTTGAAGGTTCTGAAGGTGTGATTGTCATTGCTGCAACCAATAGACCAGATGTGTTAGATCCTGCTTTATTAAGACCAGGTCGTTTTGATCGTCAAGTTACGGTAGGTTTGCCTGATATTAATGGCCGTGATGCGATTTTAAAAATCCACATGCGCAAATTACCTATTGCAAAAAATGTTAAATCAATCAATATTGCCAAAGGCACACCAGGGTTTTCTGGCGCAGACCTTGCTAATTTGACTAATGAGGCTGCGTTAATTGCAGCGGGTAAGGATAAAAAATTAGTTGGTATGCAAGAGTTTGAAAAAGCCAAAGATAAAATTATGATGGGCTCTGAACGCAAATCTATGGCAATGGATGAGGCCGAAAAAGAAATGACTGCTTATCATGAAGCAGGTCACGCTATTGTAGGTCGGTTAGTGCCTGAGCATGACCCTGTGTATAAAGTAAGCATCATTCCAAGGGGTAGAGCATTAGGTGTGACGATGTTCTTGCCAGAAAAAGACAGTTATAGCATTTCTAAGCGCAAGCTAAATTCTCAAGTGGCCTCGCTTTTTGGTGGGCGCATTGCAGAAGAGTTAATTTACGGTGCAGATAGCGTCACCACTGGTGCGAGTAATGATATTGAACGCGCAACAGAAATTGCACACAAAATGGTCAAACAATGGGGTATGTCTGAGACATTAGGACCTTTAGCGTACGGCGAAGATGAGGGGGAAGTGTTTTTAGGTCGACAAGTTACCAAGCATAAGCATATTTCAGAAGACACCTTTAAAACCATTGATGTTGAAATTCGTAAAATTATTGATAGCAATTATCAAATAGCTGCAAAAATTTTAAAAGACAATAAAGACATCTTAATTGAAATGAGCAAAGCTTTAATGGAGTTTGAAACCATTGACAAAGAGCAAATTGACGATTTGATGAACAGGAAACCAATACGTGAATCAGCCGTAATTGTTGATTCTGATGTTGCCTCTACCGAGTTGGGTTCGGGTGTTGAACTGGATAACGGTAATAAAGATTCTGACGAAAAGCCATTAAGTGGAGGTTCTACCGAACAAGTCGCTTAGTTTTCTTTGTCCTGTTTTTGAACATTGCCGCCACATCATGATGCAATCTCCTAATACAATGATTATGGGTGTGCTTAATGCCACGCCCGATTCTTTTTCAGATGGCGGGCAATATCTTGCCATTGATAAAGCCATTAATCAGGCTCAACTGATGGTCGACCAAGGTGCTGATATGATTGATATTGGTGGCGAATCAACCAGACCAAATGCCCCACAAGTGTCAATTGATGACGAAGTCAGCCGTGTTATTCCTGTTATTAAAGCGTTATCTAAGTTAATCAGTGTGCCAATTTCCATTGACACTTCAAAAGCACAAATCATGCAACTTGCCATTGAGGCAGGGGCAAGTATGATTAATGATGTACGCGCTTTGCAGACTAAATCATCCCTTGAAGTGGCAGCATCAACTGCTAAGGACGTATGCCTTATGCACATGCAAGGCGAACCTAAAACAATGCAAAATAACCCTGTTTATACAGATGTCATTGATGAAATAAAACACTTTTTTGATCAAAGAATTGAAGCTTGCATTGGTGTCGGTATTAGCCAAAATAAGATTATTCTAGACCCAGGTTTTGGCTTTGGCAAAACACTCAATCAAAATCTTGAAATTCTACGTCGCCTTGACGAGTTTAAAAGCTTTGGTTTGAGAATTTTGGTTGGCATGTCACGCAAGTCAATGATTGGTAGTATGCTTAATAATAGAAACACAGACGGAAGAATGATTGGCAGTGTAACAACCGTTATAATAGCATCTCAAAACGGTGCAAATATTGTACGTGTGCACGATGTTTTAGAAACTAAAGATGCGTTTAAGGTTTTACAAAGCGTAGCAGGAGAGTAAATTGGGTAATTATTTTGGTACTGATGGCATACGTGGTAAGGTGGGTGTTGAGCCTATTACCGCTGATTTTTTCTTAAAATTAGGTTGGGCAGTTGGCTCGGTACTAGCCAAACAAGGTAAAGCCAGTGTTATTATTGGCAAAGATACTCGCGTATCTGGCTATTTATTTGAATCTGCACTTGAGGCAGGTTTTTTATCTGCCGGTGTTGATGTTGGCTTGCTAGGTCCGATGCCAACACCTGCAGTTGCTTACCTAACGCAAACTTATAATGCCAGTGCTGGCGTAGTCATTAGCGCTTCACATAATCATTTTCAAGACAATGGTGTCAAGTTTTTTTCCGCCAAAGGCCTTAAATTAAGCAGCCAAGACCAAAGCGAAATTGAGAAAAAATTAGCCGAGCCTATGGTTAGTGTGGGTGCTGACAAGATTGGCAAAGCCCATAGACACGAACAACCGCTTGGGCGTTATATCGAATTTTGCAAATCAACGTTTGATCGAGCACAAAGTCTTTTAGGGCTTAATATCGTCATTGATTGCGCAAATGGCGCTACTTATCACATTGCCCAAAGCGTGTTCTCAGAGCTGGGTGCAAATATTAATATCATCAACAACACACCAGATGGCTTTAATATTAATGAGCATTGTGGTGCAACCGACACCAAACATCTGCAACAAGTTGTATTAGAGTCAAAAGCAGATTTGGGCATTGCTTTTGATGGCGATGGCGATCGCTTAATGATGGTTGATGAAAATGGCGAGTTGGTTGATGGCGACGAGCTGGTATTTATTATCGCCAAAGCTTGGCAATCTCAAGGCAGGCTAGTTAATAACACAGTGGTCGGTACAAAAATGAGTAACTTAGGTATGCACCATGCACTAAGAGATTTAGACATTAAATTTATCGAAACTGATGTGGGTGATCGCTTTGTGATGGAGCAAATGCAAAAAAGCGGTTCAATATTAGGTGGCGAAGGTTCAGGGCATATTATATGCCTGAATAAAACCACCTCTGGCGATGGCATTGTTTCTGCTTTGCAAGTATTAGAAGTACTGGCAAAAAGCCAATCCAGCCTTGCTAAGTTAAAGCAATCAATGAGTAAATATCCACAAGTTTTAATTAATGTTAAAACCCAAACAAGAATTAATCTTGAAAATCACACCAAACTACAACAAACTCAATTCGAAGTTGAGCAAACACTTGGTGATGAGGGTCGAGTATTAATCCGCATTTCAGGCACAGAGTCACTTATTAGAGTGATGGTTGAAGCTAAAGATAAAATTATTGCTCAACAAGGTGCTGAAAAACTATCAAACATTTTCAAATAGAGTAAAAAATACAATCCATTTGCATATTATTTGGAAATAACCCATCTTGAATTGTTATTCTTCTCTAAATTTAGCCTTTAATCCGTTTTTAATTCTATTATCAACAGCTGTTCTCATTCCTCGGTATTTAAAATTAAGAATACAAAGTTTGTCATCATAAGAGTCAAGAATTAATTCGCCAATCTTTGTTTTGTAATATTGAATGTTGATTTGCTTCATTTTACGATTTTTCTTTTCTTAAAAATTATAACGCTTGAATTCGACGAACTAGTAAATTACCTAATGAGGATTAATCTGGAAGTTTTACAACCAATTCCATCTCAACTTGTAAATCAGGTGCAGCAAGTACCTCCATACTAACACCAGTGATACAAGGTTGAGCGCCTTAAAAAGTGGCTAAAAACGAAGGTATAACTTCTTCTAATCTTTTAGGTGTAAGGTTAATCATGTAAATACGCGCAATGACGACATCATGTGGTTTGGCTCCAACAGCATCTAGTGCAGCTTTTGCATTTAATGCTTGAATTCAGTCGATGCGTAAGCAGTTGGTTGGTATGATTTGTTAGATGACTTTCCACTCAGATTCGATTGTGTCTGCTGATAAGTCCGACCCACAATCCCACTCAATAAAATATTTTCCATTTCTGATTTTTATAAAATTATCATTATCTTGTAGATCTACAAATGCTTCAGAGTTCAAATAGGGTAACACATCAAATAAACCTGTCCGACCATCTTTTGTAGATATACGTAACTTGTGGTTTACTTGTGGTTCTATTTGAGTGATTATCATTGGTCAAGTCCTCTAATAGGAAAGGGCTTTTTACCATTAACAGCAAGCCCCAATCTGCCTTTAAATCATCATAATGATTTCAATCCAAGTAACGACTAATTTATGTTTTTTAGGGGGTAAATTACCTGAAAGCAATTGACCGTCTTTTATCGCATAAACGCCAACTTCTCCTTGATATTCTGCATGAATATGTGGCGAGCGGTGTCTGCCCGTATCATGAAAAAATATTCTGATAAGAACACCATAAAACATGGATATAGTTGGCATAAATTATTCTTACTGTTTGCTTTTTAGCATAGTCTGAATTTCAGAGAGTTTTTGCTTAATACTTTTCTCTTGTTCTGTTTGGATTTTGTTTTTGAAGAGTGCTGTATTTTTTAAAATCTCCATCTGTAAAATTCTCCAAATCTTTGCTTTCTAATAATTGAATTTTCTCTTTATATTGAAAGAAACAGGCTATTTAGGCATAAATTTTTCTGGAATACCTATGGGTATTTAGTGTTGCAAGAAGTAGCCTGCTTCATTAATCTAATAGTCATAAACTTGCTGGTTTTTAACCAAACGACTTAATCTTTTCCTCACAAAGCCGCTTGGTTAGAGTTTGCAAGTGAACGACTCTCTCACTTAAATAGTTTAACTCTTCTTCGGTGATTTTATAATGCCTAGAATAGCGTGCTTTAACATAGGCTTCTTTGAGTAGTTAAAAACAACGGTGTTTATAAACTTACTGTCTTGTGGGAAGACAGCCATTAATGCTTCATCTTGATGGACTGCCATTGAGCCAAGTTGTTGTAAATTATGATTTGTATTGAGTTAGCACCAAAGACAAGCAAGAGTAATAGTAATAGTATTCAGTAGCTTGGTGGAGTTCAAACGCAGATAGTTTGTAACTTCCTCTCTTAAAATTTGCCTTATAACTAATTAAGAGTTCATTAGCGCCACCAAACCACTCTTCATAGTCTATTATTGCCATTTTCTTGCATGCTTTTTGGGTTAAGTACCCCGGTACAGCCAATTCTTTCCTATTAAACTCATACAACACAACTCCCTGATCCCTTTGTATCAGTAAAGAAGTATTATCCTTCTTTAAGCGAATTATTAACCTCATCTAGCGTATGTACAGTCAAGTTACATTCTGGTTTAAAAGGTGGTGTCAAAAAGACTCTTACTCTATCCTCAATCGTATTCCACAAATCAAGCTTTGCCACTAAGTCATATTGATTAACAATCACCAAAATATCATAATCACTGATATAACCAATCTCTGGTTTATTCACCCACTTACCCGTAGCATGCGAACCAAACAGAATAACCTTAATCAACTTACCCGTTTTCCTTTTGCCCGAAGCCGTACCCACAACCGAGTCAAACTCCTCACGAATAACTTGGAGAATTCGCCTTAAGTGGATTTGCTTTGTTATTAGGTAAGTGCTTTAGGGAGTCTTTCATTTAGTTTGGTTAAGGGTGTTTATTGGTTAGGTGTTAATGTTATTCTTGGCAAGAATTATACAGATACAATGGTAGATGTGAGGTGGAGGGTAGGGGTTAGGAATTTTTAATTCTTTAACCTTGGGTGTGTAAGGCGTGGTTTAATGCTTTGTTATGTGGTTTTTCCTGTTTTAAGAATCAGATACCCAACTATACCAGATACGAATGAACCAATAAGTATTGCCAATTTATCCGTGTATTGAAAAAGACTATCATCTTCAAATACCAAAGAAACTATAAATAAACTCATAGTAAATCCGATGCCAGTTAATACAGACACACCATATGGTTGTATCCAGTTGCTACCCTTAGGCAGTTTTGCTAACTTTAATTTGATGGCTAAAAAACTAAAACCAAATACACCAAGTTGTTTACCCAAAAAAAGACCTGGCATAATGCCAAGTGGCACGCCTCCAGACATTTGACTAATTGATATTTCTGTAATATTTACCCCTGTATTTACAAAAGCAAAGAACGGGAGAATAAAAAAAGCAACCCAAGAATGAAGGCTATGTTCTATCTCCTTAAGAGGAGAAAATGGTTGTTTATTTTCATCCCTTGCATTGAGTGGAATTGTAAACGCTAACGCAACACCTGCTAACGTAGCGTGAACGCCTGATTTTAAAAACACCTATCCATAATATTGTACCAACAATAAAGTAGGCTGCTTTTTTTTCGACACACCGAAAAAATTCAACATAATTAAAATAGCTATGATGACAATTGCACCTAAATCATCAATAATGGCCAACGCTTGAATTCAGCCGACGCGTTAGCGGTCGGCTGGAATGATTTGTTATGCATAACCAATCATTCCAAGAATAAGACCAAGTAAGAAACCAACAATTCCTAATTGCATTGGTACTCTGTAATCTGGATCAGGGCGCTTCCAATGGGCTAAAAATTTTCCGAAAAACCCAGCTTTTTGAACTCTTAATGCACTCGAATAAAGACCATTTTCACATTTTAGCTGGAACTCTACACTTTGCCTTAATTCTAAATGTGAGTCGTAATCAATTTCCATTGATTTCATTGTGAAACCAATGGATGGTCTTGCTTCTAAAGCAATTCGATAAATATAATTCTCACCATTGCTAATTTTGACCCATATATCCCCCCAAGTTTTTTGAGAATTTTGGGGTGTATCCTAACAACGGAAAATGCATAACTATTTAGTATAAGGACATATTCCTTTATACACGCTATTAAAAATAATACTATGTAAAAAATGTTGTATTCTTGCCACTTTCTTGGTCTAAAATAAATTTTTACTTAATATGTGCTATTTAAGTAAAAAAATTAATTACATAATTTAATCTAATTATCATGATAATAGAAAATAAACTCGTCATTCAGAAAATGCGAGAGCTGATGCGGCGGATGCATTATGCTTATAAAACAGAAAATACATATTGCGATTGGGTTAAGCGATTTATTAAGTTTTCACAAATGAGGGACAAACAGGAACTGTTTGAGAATTCTGAACATAAGGTTGAGCATTTTTTAACGGATTTATCGGTAAAGCAAAATGTGGCAGCAAGCACTCAAAATCAGGCGTTAAATTCGTTGGTTTTTCTCTACAGTAAGGTGCTAAGCAAACCACTCGAAAATGTGCAGGCGGTACGTAGCAAGAAACAACCACGCATTCCTGCAGTGTTAAGTATCGAAGAGGTAAAAAAAGTGTTGTCGAAACTTAGTGGCACAAATATTTTAATGGTGCAGTTACTATATGGCGGTGGTTTGCGAATTTCTGAGTTGGTGCGCTTGAGGGTTCAGGATATTGATTTTGAATATTGTCAAATAACTATTCGGGATGGCAAGGGTAAAAAGGATAGGGTGACGCCACTTGCTAATAAATTAATCCCGTTATTAAAAGCCTGTTTGTTGCAAAGAAAAGAAAGGCACTTGATGGATCTAAAAGAGGGTTATGGCGGTGTTTATTTACCGAATGCTTTGGCTAAAAAATATCCGAATGCTAATAAGGAGTTTGGCTGGCAATATGTATTTGCTAGTAGAAATATTGCAACTGATCCAAGAAGTGGTGTTGAGAGAAGACATCATATTGACCAATCAGCGGTGAACAAAGCCATTAAAGTGGCGGTTAAAAAATGTAGAAGTATTGATAAAAAAGTATCAGCGCACACATTTAGGCATTCATTTGCCACGCATTTATTGCAAACAGGTACGGATATTCGCACCATTCAGGCATTATTAGGGCATAGCGATATACAAACAACGATGATTTATACGCATGTATTACGCCAAGGCGGACAAGAGGTGGTGTCGCCGTTGGATAGGCTGTAGTGTTGGTAAATAGTTAAGAATATGGTCTTTTCTAATACAGAATTATTTTTAGTGGGCCTGATTTTTATGTGGGCAGGGTTTGTGCGCACGGGGCTTGGGTTTGGTGGTGCGGCACTTGGATTGCCGCTGATGTTGCTAGTGGGCGCATCACCTGTTTATTGGTTGCCTATAATTGGGCTTCATTTGTTGTTTTTCTCTTCATTGACTTTGTTTAAGTCTATTAAGCAAGTGGATTGGTGTTACCTCAAGCAATCACTCTTATGGATTATTCCTCCGACTTTGATTGGGGTATTTGGGTTGCTATCACTCCCTGATAAGGTGATGATTGTGTTTGTGTATTCAATCACGATTTTTTATTCAATTATTTGGATTTCTAACCAAAAAATTACCTCACATCGACCGTGGGCGGATAAATTACTACTCATATTGGGTGGCTATGTGGCAGGTATTTCGCTCACTGGTGCGCCTTTGATTGTGGTTGTGTATATGCGCCATGTGGCGAAGGAATATCTGCGTAATACTTTGTTTGTATTGTGGTTTATTTTGGTGGGTATTAAGATGAGCACTTTTGTGACATTTGGCGTGATGATTGATTGGCAATTGTCTCTGAGTTTGATTCCTATAGCTGCAGTTGGGCATATTATCGGGCTTAAATTGCACCAAAGAATTATAGAGAATGACGATTTATTTAAGCGCTGGGTGGGTGGTGCATTATTGTTGGTTAGTTCGTTTGGGGTTGCAAAAGTAGTTATGCAATTTTAATATTGCATTATAATGTTACATAGTGATTTGACAAAATAGGAGAATGTAATGATTCAGGCGACCATGGCAGATATGCGTAAATCGGTTGATTTTTTCCAAACTGACCAAGTGATTAATATCATTAATGGTAGAAAGAAGCAGGAAATTGGCTATTTTGTGCCTAGTAAATTCAAGGTTGATTTTTTAAAATTTTTAACTGAACTTAACAACAAAGAGCGCCTTGAAAATGCCAAACGTGCAGCGCAAGCCCAAATACTTGATCCGATAGGAGATGGAACGGCAGGAGATGACATTGAGCAAACTTAATAAAGGCGATATTTGTCTGGTTGATTTTGAGCCTACGCAGATGGGCGAAATTGGACAATTAAGACCTGCTATTATTCTAAGCGATAATCAGGATTTAGCGCTATTTACAACTGTTGTGGTTGTGCCGCTTTCAAGCTTGGTGATTAAGAATAACCAGCCTTATCGTTATTTTATTAATAAAAGACAGTAACTCAAAAAGGACTCAGACGCTTGTATTTATGAAATCCGTTCTTTGTCAAAGGGCAGAGTGAGCGCCAAAATTGGCAATATAACAAGCGGTGAGTTAGATGGTATTCGTCAGGCTTTGTGTGATTTATTATGAATGAGTATGTCTTGATCGTAGTGAGTACGATTTTAGTTAATAATTTTGTCTTGGTTAAGTTTTTGGGCTTGTGCCCATTTATGGGAGTTTCAAGAAAGATTGACACTGCAATTGGTATGGGGTTTGCTACGACTTTTGTACTGACTTTGGCGAGTATTTCTAGTTATTTAATTAACACCTATATTTTGGTTCCATTTGAAATGGAATATCTAAGAACCATTGCTTTTATCGTGACTATTGCTGGCGTGGTTGGCTTTACTGAGTTGGTAGTTAATAAAATCTCCCCTGTTCTACACCAGTCTTTAGGTGTATTTTTGCCCTTGATTACGACTAACTGTGCTGTGCTAGGTGTGGCATTGTTAAATGTTAATCAGGATAATGGATTTTTAGCATCGGGTGTTTATGGTTTTGGAGCTGCCATTGGATTTTCATTTGTATTGGTGTTGTTCTCAGCTATACGTGAGCGGATTGACGTGGCGGATGTGCCAGAAGCTTTTAAAGGCGCACCCATTGCGCTGATTACAGCAGGATTGATGTCGATGGCATTTATGGGCTTTATTGGGCTTGCTTGAGTTGTTTGATTCAGTCCTAATTTTCTCGGTTTTGACACTGGTGTTGGGCTTGGTGTTGGGATATGCTGGGGTTAAATTCAAGCTAAAGGACAATCCTTTGGTTGACCAAATAGATGCGATTTTGCCACAAACCCAATGCGGTCAATGCGATTATCCTGGGTGTCGTCCTTATGCACAGGCAATTGCCTGTGGCGAGGTGCAAATTAATCAATGTCCGCCTGGTGGACAAGAAGGGGCTGATGCACTGGCAGAGCTTTTAGGGGTTGAAACTTTAGCACTGAATGCTGAGCATGGTGAGACCAAACCTAGCCATGTGGTATTTGTGGATGAGGCTGTTTGTATTGGCTGTACTTTGTGTATTCAGGCTTGCCCTGTGGATGCATTCGTGGGTGCTTCTAAGGTGATGACCCAAGTGATTATTGATGAATGTACAGGGTGTGATTTGTGCATTCCTGTGTGCCCTGTTGATTGTATTCATATGCAGGAAATTGAGCCTACATTAACCACATTTGTACCCGATATATCCAAGGCTAACCATGGCTGATTATTCATTTAATGGTGGTATTGTGATTAGCAATCCTTATCCAGTGGATAAGGTGGAGATTATCCAAGCACCATTACCAAAAAAAGTAACCATACCCTTACAACAGCGTATTGGTGAGCGGGCTAAACCTTGTGTGAGTGTTGGCGATTATGTGCTTACTGGACAAGTAATTGCCAGTACTAAAGACAGTTTTGGTGTGTTTATTCATGCCTCAGTTTCTGGTGTGGTTTTAAGTATTAATGAGCAAGTGATACCGCATAAATTAGGGCTTAAATCTCAGTGTATTACGATTGAATCTGATGGTAAAGACAAATGGATAGATAATTCAGGTTGCGGTATTGATTTTTTGCATTGCTCAGCACAGACCATGATTGATTATATTCAAAAATCAGGTATTGTAGGTTTAGGTGGTGCAGGGTTTCCAACACACGCCAAACTTGGCAAAATTAAACAATGCCATACCTTAATTATTAACGGCACTGAGTGCGAACCAGGGGTTATGTGCGATGATGCTTTGATGCAGCTTCATCCAAGAGAAATTATTCGTGGTGTGGAAATTTTGCTGCATATTTGTGGTGCAAAGCGTGCGATTATTGCTATTGAGGATGATAAACAAGCGGCTTACCAGGCATTATTAATGTTTAATCATAATGACAGAATTAGCATTAGCCAAATCCCAACTAAATACACCTCTGGTGCTGAAAAACTACTCATTAAGGCTTTACTTGGTGTTGAAATCTCATCAGGAGGTTTTGCTGTGGATAGGGGTATTGCTTGCCAAAACGTAGCCACTACTAAGGCAGTATTTGATGCAGTGGTTGATCATAAGCCATTAGTATCACGTATTGTTACGGTTACGGGTAGTGGTGTTAAGCCTAATAATTTTGAGGTGCGTTTGGGCACATCGTTTAAAAGCCTTATTTCAATGGCCAGCCCTAATCAAAAAGCGCATGACTATCGTATGGGTGGTATGATGATGGGTGTTGATGTGGCTGATATCCAAGCTCCTATTTGCAAGATTACCAATGCTATTTTTGTGAACAATCACATACACAAGCCCGCCATTCAAGAATGTATTCGTTGTGGTCAATGTTCAGAAGTTTGTCCTGTGGGGTTACTTCCTCAGCAGCTTTATTGGCATGCTAAAAGTGAGAATATTGAGAAAGCTATAAATTATAATTTATTTGATTGTATTGAATGTGCTTGTTGTGATTATGTCTGTCCAAGCCACATACTACTAGCAAACTATTTTTCTTTTGCTAAGGCGCTTAACAAGCAACAAACTCGTGAGCAGGATAGAATTAACATTGCCAGAGAAAGATTTGAGTTTAGAGAATATCGTCTGGAGCGTAATAAACTTGAGCGCGTGCAAATGATGGCAGATAAGAAAAAAGCTTTAAAAGAAAAAATGGCAAAAGAGCAGTCTCAAAAACAAAAAATTGCTAAGGCAATGCAGCGAGTACAACAAGCGAAGGATAAAAAAAATGACACCAATATTTAACTCAACTTCATGGATGATGCGCCAAGTAATTTATGCCTTAGCATTAGGTGTGATGGCGGCTTATTATTTCTTTGGTTGGGGTGTTTTGTTGCAAATAGTGCTGGGCGTAGTTACAGCCATTGCAGTTGAATCAGCATTTCTAGCACTTAGAGGTCGTGATGTTATCAGCTCAATTAGTGATGGCTCAGTAGTACTCACAGCAATCCTACTCGCCATTTCCATTCCTAGTATTGCGCCGTGGTGGGTGATTGTGGTGGGTGTGAGTTTTGCCATTATTTTTGGCAAGCAGTTGTACGGCGGTTTGGGTAATAACCCATTTAATCCTGCCATGCTAGGCTACGTATTTTTACTGATTTCTTATCCGCTACAAATGAGCACTTGGCAGATTGATTTTTTAAGCCTTAGTCAAGCTTTAGACGTGGTGTTTGATTTAAGTAATATTGATGTTATCAGTGGCGCAACAAAACTGGATGAGGTAAAAAACGGCTTATCACTCGCAGGGTCAATTCAGCAATTAGACCTGCATTCACCCTCTCAAGCATGGATTAACGCAGGGTTTTTATTGGGTGGTTTGTATTTACTATTCAGAAAAGTTATTTTTTGGCAAATTCCGGCGGCTTTTTTAGCAGGCATTGTGATTAGCTCAATATTATTGTCTGTTAGCAATACTGATTTATACTTGCCCACTCAAAATCATCTTATGCTTGGTGGTACGATGTTAGGCGCATTTTTTATTGCAACCGATCCAGTGTCTGCCAGCACCACACCCAAAGGCAGAATAATTTATGGCTTTTTGATAGGCGTATTAATTGTTATCATCCGTACTTTTGGCGGCTATCCTGATGGTATTGCTTTTGCGGTATTATTAATGAACATGACCGTGCCACTTATTGATAGCTTTACGCAACCCAAGGTATTTGGGCGATAATGTTAGGCGCTATTTTAAAATCAGGGGTTTTGTTGTTTGTGTTCACAGTGGTGAGTGTATTCTTTGTCTCACTGACACAAACCAACACCAAAGACGTCATTACTTACAATGAAAAGCAATTATTAATCCAACGCTTGGGTGAGCTGGTTAGTGATTATAGTAATGATATATTGGCAGATAAATACACTAAAACGCTTAAATTACACAACGTCACACAAGTTGTTAATATTTATCCAGTAAAAAAGAATCATAAAATATTTGCCTATTTGATTGAACACACCTATCCCAATGGTTATAACGGCGATATTCGCCTATTAACAGGCGTGGGTATTGATAAAAAACTCTTAGGTGTTCGCATTATAACACATAAAGAAACTCCAGGCTTGGGTGATAAAATCGAGCTCAAAAAATCAAATTGGATTGAGCAATTTCTTGGGCTTTCACTCTCAAATCCAAGCAAGAAAAATTGGAAAGTGAAACGAGACGGCGGTACATTTGACACGTTTACTGGTGCAACCATTACCCCGCGTGCTATTGTTACTGCTACTTATCAAGTTTTAGAGCTACTAAACAAGCCTTGCTTACTTAGCAAAAAACCATGCAATTAAAAGATTTTTATTTTGACTTACACACCTCACTTATCACCCAAAATCCACCAAAAAATAGAACAGATTCACGGCTTTTAATCAAACAATCAAGCATTATAGATACACAATTTAATCAAATAGGCAGTTTTCTTCAATCAGGTGATTTACTGATAATGAATAATACCAAAGTTATTCCAGCACGCTTGTTTGGCACAAAAACAACAGGCGGTAAAGTTGAAATTATGATTGAACGCCTTTTAGATGAAAAGCAAGCACTGGCAATGATTAGGGCCAGCAGGGCGCCTAAAGTCGGCAGTTGCATTATTTTAGAAAATGGCGTTCACGTCACAGTTCAGCAAAAGAATAACGGCTTTTATACGCTAATATTTGAAACCAATTCTTTACTTGATTTACTTGATAATATTGGCCATATCCCATTACCTCCTTATATCGAAAGAGCAGATAATACCCAAGACTTAAAAAGCCGCTACCAAACCGTGTACGTATTTCAAAATGGCGCAGTGGCAGCGCCAACCGCAGGGCTATATTTTGATGATAAATTGTTAACAGAGTTAAAAAAACAAGGCATTGGTTACTCATTTGTTACACTGTATGTTGGTGCAGGTACGTTTGTCCCTGTCAAAACTGACAACATTAAAGACCATGTTATGCACAGTGAGACGTTTAAGATTAACCAAGCAACCATTGATAAAATTAACCAAACCAAGGCTAAATGGTGGGTGCATTATTGCAGTTGGCACAACTGCTGTGCGGGTTTTAGAGTCCAGTGTTAAAAATGGTAAACTCACCGCTCAGCAAGATGAAACTGATATTTTTATTTATCGTGGCTATCAATTTCCATTTACCAAAATCCTCATTACTAATGTTGGTAATGCCTTTATCGGATGCATACAAATGATGGATATTTACCAACATACCAGTAATCAAAAATATCGATTTTTCTCTTATGGCGATGCGATGCTTTTGGAGAAAAATAATGATTTATGAAAATACGTTAATCACCCTAGAAATTGAACCTAGCGAAATTCCTTGGGTTAAGGTATTCACCAAGCGCAATATTAAAGAATTCAGCGAATGTACATTGGATGAAAAAACTGAAATTTTTAGAATTATTGACATTACTGAAAAGTTAATGTTAAGTTATTTCAATGCCGATAAAGTTAATATCGCCTCTTTTGGTAATGTATTGCCAAAAGTTCACTGGCATATTATGGCGCGTTTTAAAACAGATAGTTATTTTCCTGAGCCAATGTGGGGCAAAAAACAAAGACAATCTCAACTAGATTTACCCAGTTTCGAGGTGTTTTTTACCCAGTTAAAAGAAAAGCTATGATTAACATTAAGGGCCAAACTCAACTAAGTGTCTTAAAGCATAAAAAAGAAGCAGTATTGGTATTATTTGGCGGTGCCAGTTGTGGCGTATGTCAAGCCATTAAGCCACAGATTGAGACAAAATTTTTGGCTAAATTTCCAAATTTAGTCATGGTTTATATTGATTGCGAGCAGCTGCAAGAAGTCTGTGCCCAACATGGTGTATTTTCCCTACCCATGGTTCAAGTATTTTTTATGGGGCAAAAATTTATCGAAGAAGTTCGGGAGTTTAGTTTGCTAGCTTTAGAGCAAAAGATTGGGAAGATTTTTACCAAGATGAATAGTTAAAAATGTTTGCTTCCAATCTTTTTTAGTGTCGGTACAGATAGATTAAACATTTTTGCCAATTCAAGTGCGCGCTTTAGTCTTGCGGGTGCGGATCTGCCCATGCATTTGTGTTCTAAATCGCCTTGGAAGGCTTTTATCATGCCTTGTTCTAAATCGCTTTCACTAAAAGTTTTACCTGTGAGTGCGCTTTGAAGTTTTAACACATCGCTTGATATATCAAGCATTAAGTCTAGATATTGATTGTGTAAGTCATCAACTGTTGCGCCTTTTTCAATGGCCAGCCCTGCAATGTTGGTGGTTAGAATGTAAAGATTTTTTAAAACTAATTCAAATAATAGCGCTTCTTCAGAGTTAAGCATGTGGGCGGGAATGTCAATCAAAGCTAAAGAGTCAACTAGGATTTGTGCTTTTTTGCCATAGGTAGGGGATGAGATTAATATTTTAGAATCCATACTTTTCTTTTTTTCAAACCAGACTGAAATCACAGCAGGGTTTGTAAAATTGTGCGTTTGCCAATCACGAGGCAGGAGTTCATTTTGCATCATGGCAACTCTATCTTTCCACTGCTTAGGAATAGATTGAAGGGCATTTTGTAAATCGGCTTCTGCTGTGCAAACCAAGATAAGTTCTGGATTGATGGTATTTGCCAACTCATCAATATTAGTTTGTCGGGTGATGGGGTAAACAGGGTAATTATTCTTTAAAAAAGCACGAGAGAAAACACTCCCTAACTCGCCAATACCTAAGACAACAATGGGTTTTTTCATGCTAATACTTCGAGTAAGGTTGCGCCCATGGTTGCGGGTGTGGGCGCAATTGCCACGCCGACTTTTTTTAAGGCATTGATTTTATCGATTGCTTTGCCAGTGCCAGCACTAATCACTGCACCTGCGTGCCCCATGCACTTGCCTTTTGGTGCGCTTAGCCCTGCAATATAAGACATCACAGGTTTAGACACGTGAGACTGAATGTATTCTGCCGCCTCCTCTTCAGCTGAACCGCCAATTTCACCTACCATAATGATAGACTGAGTTTGTGGATCTGCTTCAAATAGGGCGAAGCAATCAATAAAACTCATGCCTTGAATGGGGTCGCCACCAATGCCAATACAGGTGCTTTGTCCTAAGCCTGCTTGGGTGGTTTGATGCACAGCTTCATAAGTAAGCGTGCCTGAGCGTGATATGACGCCAACACTACCAGCTTGGTGAATGTTGCCAGGCATAATGCCTAATTTGCACTCATCAGGTGTAATGGCACCTGGGCAATTAGGGCCAATCAAAATTGAGTTTGATGTTTTTAAAATGGCTTTAATTTTAAGCATATCTTGCACGGGAATGCCTTCGGTAATGCAAGCAATCACGGGTATTTGTGCTTCAATGGCTTCAAGTATTGAGGCGTAAGCAAATTGGGGCGGCACATAAATCATGCTGGCATTAGCACCCGTTTCACGCATTGCCTGTACTACTGTGTTAAAAACAGGCAAATCTAGGTGCTTTTGCCCACCTTTGTTTGGCGTTACCCCACCGACAAATTGTGTGCCATAGGCAATGGATTGCCGCGAGTGGAATGTACCTTGTTTACCTGTAAAGCCTTGGGTGATTACTCGTGTATTTTTGTCAATTAGAACGCTCATTTAATCAGCTCCATAATTTTTATAGCGGCTTTGGTTAAATCAGATTCTACATGGATATTAAATCCAGACTCACCAAGCAAGTTTAACCCTGCTGGGGCATTAGTACCTTCCAAACGCACCACAATTGGCAGGGTTAAGCCAACCGTTTCGATGGCTTGTAATATGCCTTGTGCAATCAAATCACAGCGTACAATACCACCAAAAATATTCACCAAAATGCCTTCAACATTTGTCTCAGTTTGAATCAGCTCAAAGGCTTTAGCAACCCTATCAGCAGTGGTTCCACCACCCACGTCTAAAAAATTAGCAGGCGAGCCACCAAAATGCTCAATTAAATCCATTGTTGCCATTGCCAGTCCTGCACCATTCACCATGCAACCAATTGTGCCATCAAGTGAAATATAGTTAAGTTGATATTCACTGGCAAGCCTTTCTTTTTCATCTTCTTGTGAAATATCACGCAACGTGGCAATATCCTCATGGCGATACAGTGCATTATCGTCAAAATCAATCTTGCCATCAAGTGCTAATAGCTGATTTTCTTTAGTAACAATAAGTGGATTAATTTCAATCAGATTAACATCTTTTTGAGTAAAAATTTCATACAAGCCCAAAAGGGTTTTGTTAAATTGCTTGGTAAGTTCAGCATTAAGCCCTAGTTTTTCTGCCATCAAAGTACAATCTTGTACAGACAAATCACCTAATGGATCAATGCTAAATTTAATAATTTTATCAGGCGTTTCACTGGCAACTTTTTCAATATCCATGCCACCCTCAGTAGAGGTCAAAACAGTTATTTTTTGCGTTTGCCTATCAATCAACAAACCAAGATACAATTCACGCTCAATATTTTGTCCTACTTCAATTAATAATTGACTCACTGGCAACCCTTTAGCATCTGTTTGTGGCGTAATCAGTTGCGAGCCTAATAATTGACTACACGCACGCTCAACCTCTTCAACGCTATGACACAAAACAACACCACCACCCTTGCCACGCCCCCCAGCATGAACTTGAGCTTTAACGACCCAAACATCACTCCCCAAAGCCTTGCAAGCATCGTTAGCCTTGGCAGTGCTATCAATAAGAATACCTTTGGGAATTTGAATGTGTCTATGGCTAAATAATGTTTTAGCTTGGTATTCGTGTATGTGCATAAGGTTTTATTTTAATGTGTTTTTAAATACTACTGTCTAATTGTGCTTGATAGAAGTCTTTCACTTCTTCCATTTGATAAGGAGGTCTGGCTCTATGAATAACACGATGACAACTAGCACAAACTGGAATTAGATTTGATATTGCGTTATCTATAGTTCTTTGCTCGTCTTCGCCTTGATACATATATATGTATCAAGGCGGTGCATTTCGATATACCCTGTTGCAGGCTCCCCATAAGTTTTTTCAAAATCAAAATCGCAGATATCAAAAAATAAACCATTAATCTTTTCTGAGTAATATTCAATGGCTTGCTTTCGTAATTTATGCGATCTTGCTTATGTCTTTGATAAAGTATATTTACTACCGCCTTCTGTTATAACTATATCTTCATCAAATTCTTCAAAATTTCCCAAATGACTCGTGAGATTGTTTAGTGCTACAATAGCATCTTGCCATTCAAAATTATTTCCAATTAGATAATCCAGTGAACTTTTGTTTTGCTTAAGAATATTTTTTCCCTTCTTCTGTTATTTCAAACCGACTATTTTCTCTTGAATAAATAGCAAATCTAAGCTTTTCAAGTTTATCATGGGATTTTAAATTTCTCACTTTTTGAGAAAATCTACTGTTATTCCTATTTTTTAAAATTTCTAAATCCTTGCCAGTTCAGTTACAGTGAAGATTTTTGGTAACTTTATTTGTAGTGTTGAAGTGTCAACAAAGCCAGTTCTGTTCATAATAAGTAGTGCAGGAAGCACCAATTCTAATTCTGTTATTCTTTCAGTCATAATTATCCTTAATGCTGAGTTAGTAGTTGGTAATCATTAGGTGATTAACATTTTTATTATTTCTATTTTGAAAACTTACTAAATACTTTTTATCAAAAGATGATAAATTGAGCTTAGCATTATCGTTTAAATTAAAAATAAAATCTGTATTTTTAATTTAAACGATAATGCATTTTGCAGAGCAATTATTTATAAGATAGTTAGCCAATCTTGTTTGATCACTTCTATTAAATTCATTTTCAGCGTATGTTGAAAACTCACTACTATTAAGGAGGGTCTAAAAATATGGAGTCGTGTTTTGTTGGTTTATTATCTTTTAAAAAATTCTCAAAATCTTTGTTTTCGATTATTGTGCTCTCAAGATGGCTTTTCAGTGTATCTTCTTTAAAGTAATTGTATTTTTGTAATAAGCATTTTTTGTTGTAACCTATTTCTCCATAAGGAACATTGAAATCACCATTTTTGTTGTATCTAAACATGCCAGAATAAGTATTATTTCTAATAAAAAAGAATAGCGCAGTCGCAAATGATTCATTAAAAGAATATTTATCTATATTATTGTATAAATATCTAAAGTGAATGTATAGTGCGCTTTTTAAAGCGCTTTCAAAATTATCAACGATGTCGTTATCTGGGAGTTTTCCTTTTTCAAATTCAATTTTTTTCATTCGTTTGATTTTATTAAAAATACTTTTTTCGATTTCTTTTATAAAGTTTTTAATATTGGTATTAAACGATGAGTTCAACATGCCATTAAATTCAATGGAGTTTTTTAAAATAAATTCAGTAATCCAGTCTTTTAATTCTTGCCCTGATAAAGAATTGTTAGAATAGTTTTTGTATGTTGAAATAATAATGTGTTCGTGCTTTTTTGCAATTTTGTTCAATAGTTCCCAGTTATGTGCTATTTCTTCAATGCTATCCAAAAACTTCTCGTCTTGTTTCTTTACCATTTTTGTATAGTGAGACTAATTCATGAGAAAAATCATTGACTATTTTTTCCACATCACCATCGATTGAAAAATATAAGGCACCACCACCTAGAAAGGGCTCAAAGTATCTATTGAATTTCTTAGGTATATTTGGGTGGATGTATCTTAACTCCCTAGTTTTTCCACCAGCCCATTTAACAAGGGGCGATAATTTCTCTTGCCTTATCAATACATCCCGAAGTTTATAGCTTGTGTTGCTCTCTTTGATTTTTGGCGATTTCATATTTATGCAAAGGCCTCTTAATTAAGAGGATATAACTTTTATCCCTTATTATTACCTAGTTATTTTACAAACAAAATTTGGCATGGTTTGATATTTGCGTAAAATGAGACGTTTTATTTTTGTGGTTTTTAAAAAATGGTAAATTATTCTACCAACCAATTCAAAAACGGCTTAAAACTCATGTTAGATGGCAATCCTTGTTCGATTGTGAATAACGAGATTGTTAAGCCTGGTAAGGGTCAGGCGTTTAATCGAGTAAAATTTAAAGATTTAATTACTGGTAAAACACTGATTAAAACCTTTAAGTCTGGTGAGTCTCTAGAGGGTGCTGATGTGATGGAGTTGGATTTACAATATCTTTATAACGATGGTAGTGCGTGGAATTTTATGGATCCAGACTCATTTGAGCAATATGCCATTGATGGCACTGCGATGAGTGATGCCAAGGGTTATTTGGTTGAACAGGACATGTGCACGGCGACACTTTGGAATGATAACCCCATTTCAGTTACTCCGTCTAATCATGTTATTCTTGAAGTGCTTGATACTGACCCAGGTTTAAAAGGCGATACGGCAGGTACAGGCGGTAAACCAGCAACCATGAATACAGGTGTTGTGGTGCAAGTACCTCTTTTTGTTAGTATTGGCGATAAGGTTAAAGTAGATACGCGCACTAATGAATATGCAGGGCGTGCATAGTATTATCTTAGTTATTCACTATCTATTTTTTGGAATGAGTCTTGCTTGTTTCTTTGCTTATGATGCGAAATGCACTTATTAAAAGACAGCGAGTTATTCAAAAAATTAGACAGTTCTTTGAACAACAAGCAGTCTTGGAAGTTCAAACACCAACACTGCTAAACACACCGACAAGTGATGTTTATATTGACAGTATTTCATTGAGTGTGAACGCTGATATCGGCATGCAAAGCACCCAGTATCTACACACCTCCCCAGAATTAGAAATGAAAAAGCTACTGGCGCAAGGTAGTGGAGATATTTACCAAGTTTGCCAAGTATTTCGTGATAATGAGTACGGTAAGCGCAATTCTAATGAATTTACTCTGCTTGAATATTATCGCTTGGGCTTTGATATTTATCAGTTAATGGATGATATGGTTAGTTTATTGCAAGTATTGGGTATTAAAGGTAAAGTGCAGCGGTTCTCTTATGTTCAAGTTTTTAGTCAATATGCTGATATTGATATTTTAAATACTGATTTTGATACGCTTAAAATTCTCGCTGAAAAATTAGGCTTGAGTACTGATTTTGTTTGGATTGAAGAGCTGCAAATGTTGCTTTTTGTGCACTTGGTTGAGCCGAAGTTAAAAGAGTTGCCTTTGTGTTTTATTTATGATTACCCTAAATCACAATCTGCACTTGCTAAAGTAGAAGGTCAAGTAGCACACCGTTTTGAATTATATTCAAATGGTGTTGAAGTGGCAAATGGTTATGATGAGTTACAAATTAAGAGTGAATATGAGCAAGTTTTTATGCATGAAACTACTAAGCGAAAGCAGCTTGGTAAGTCTATATCGCCAGTTGATGTATCGTTTTTATCCAAACTTGACAATCCTTTGCCTCAATGTGCGGGTGTGGCAATAGGTATTAATCGATTATTAACACAAATTAGTTAAACTCAGATTAAAATAGGGCTAATTATATTAGCCAATAAAACAAAAAATCATGATTAAATTTATCTACCTTGTTCTTTTATTTTCTTTACCAATACAGGCATTGCAGATTTTACAGCTTACTAATGACAACCAAGTTATCCAACAGCAATTAGACACGCCTCAATTAAATACGCCATTGTCTGCTGAACAGTTATTGACCAAATTAAAAACATCAGCCAAGCGTGGCGATGCTAGATCGCAATTTAGTTTGGCCAATATGTACCATAATGGTATTAATGTAACAAAAGACGATAAATTAGCTTTTTATTGGTACTTACAGGTGGCTGAACAGGACTATGTAAGTGCGCAATTTAATGTGGCTAATAGTTATTACTATGGACTAGGGGTTGGTAAAGATTTAGAGCGGGCATTATATTGGTATGAAAAATCAGCCACACAAAATTTTGTGAATGCGCAATATAATTTGGCAATGATGTACCGTCGTGGCGAGGGTACGCCAATTGATAATGTTCAGGCATTATCTTGGTATGAAAAAGCAGCATTATTGGGATATGGGGCAGCACAACTTAATCTTGCTAAGTTATACGAGGTGGGTATTGGTGTCGATAGAGACCTAACGCTAGCACAGCGATGGTATGAAGCAGCAGCCAATCAATTCGACCCTGAAGCACAATTTTACTTGGCTGATTTTTATGAGCGTGAAGGAGATTCTAATAAAGCATTAGATTATTATAAAAAGTCTGCAAATCAGGGTTTTGTTGATGCTCAGGCTAGATTATCAATGCTGTATCGAATTGGCTATTTGGTTAAACAAGATGATGTTAAGGCCTTACATTGGGCGTTAATGGCAGCCAATCAAGGTGATGCGCAGTCACAGTTTTTAGTAGGCGTAATTTATCGAAAAAGCGCCAAAGTTAAGCGCAATTTACCTAGTGCAATTGCTTGGTATAAAAAAGCAGCAAAGAACGGCCATACACAAGCGCAATATAACTTAGCAATCTTGTATCTAAATGGTAATAATATTGAGAAAGACATCTATAAAGCTATCGATTTATACACAAAATCTGCCCAACAAGGCTTTGCAAATGCACAATATTCTTTAGCGCTTAGATATTTGCTTGGTGAAGGTGTTGAAAAAAATCATCAAGCGGCAGTGAAGTGGTTATTAAAAGCTGCTCAGGCAGGGCATAAGTTGGCACAATATTCACTGGCACTGCGTTACCAATTAGCTCAAGGTGTTAAAAAAGACATGAAGCAAACTGCTTATTGGTATCAAAAAGCAGCTGAACAAGAACATCTGGAGGCGCGTTATCATTTAGCATTATTGCAATTGGAAGGAAATGGAATTGATAAAGATGTTAAGAAAGCCTTAGCCACGTTATTTGATTTGTCAGCTAAGGGTCATAAAGTATCACAATATCAATTGTATTTGATTTATAACAAAGGTGATGTTACGGTTAAGAATGAAATACTGGCCAAGACTTATTTACTTAAAGCTGCAAAGGCGGGGTATGTTAAAGCTCAATACCAGTTAGGTAAAAGTTTCTTTAATCAAGATATGGTTAAAGAGGCTGCCCATTATTTAGAATTGGCAGCAAATCAAAACAACGCATCGGCGGTTAGATTGTTAAAAAGATTGCAATCTAAACAGAAACAAAACATTATTCAAATTGTTACCAATATTGCCAAGCCAGTGGTTGCTATTAAGCCAGTTATAGCAGAGACGCCTCAGCAGTCTGTTGCTCCTGCTATTGATTCTAATCTAAATGAGCAATTATTTGACAATACAACTAGTCTTATTCCTGATCAGGATGAGATTGCCAAATCGCTTAGTCATCATATTAAATCAAATATTAATTTGGAAACGTTACTTGCTAATGTTGAACAGGGCAATCCTATTGTTCAATATAATTTGAGTGCGCTTTATTATAAAGGTGAAGTTGTACGCAAGGATAATAGAGCGGCATT
The DNA here is from genome assembly GCF_016592595.1 of Abyssogena phaseoliformis symbiont OG214. Taxonomy (NCBI): domain Bacteria; kingdom Pseudomonadati; phylum Pseudomonadota; class Gammaproteobacteria; species Abyssogena phaseoliformis symbiont. The sequence continues at coordinate 1,243,883 of NZ_AP012977.1, read as the reverse complement.
TATATTAATGCGTCAGTCTGCTAACCAAGGTATTACTCAGTCGCAAAATACCTTGGCTATAATGTATATGAATGGTATTGGCATTCAGACAGATTACAATAAGGCTTATTATTGGGCAAGCATAACAACGCGCAAGGGCAGTCAACAGGGTAAACGCATTTTGCTATATTTAATTGCTAATTTATGACAGTTGATGTTTTAAATTTTTGGGAAAATACAGCATTAGAAGACATGATACATGTGCAGTGGGAATCTTTATGCGATAATTGTGGGCGTTGTTGCTTGCATAAGCTTGAGGACGAGGATACGGGTGATATTTATTTTACTGATGTGGTTTGTCACTATATAGATGAACAAAGTTGTCAATGTCCACATTATGAGGCGCGCCAACAACTGGTGCCAGACTGTTTAACGATTGATTCGAATTGGGGTGATAAATTTAATTGGCTACCCAGTACATGCGCTTATCGACTTTTACATGAAAAAAAGCCATTGTTTGACTGGCATCCACTGATTAGTGGTGATGTAGAAACTGTGCATTTGGCGGGTATTTCTGTACGTGGGCGTACTTTTTCAGATGACGAAGTGAACGAAAAGGAAATTGATTTACATATAATTAACTGGGTGAAATAATGAAAAAATATACCTTATTCCTATTAGGACTTTTGGCTAATGTTGCTTTAGCAAGTTGGCCACATGAGTATATATCAACGGCCATTTTTTGCCAAATCAGTTGAAGATAGAACGCCCATTGAGATAATTACAGAAGCTGATAGCTCTCTAGGTAAAATCTACTTTTTTACCAATATTCGTAATTTAACGGATGATAAAGTTACGCATCGTTGGCGCTATAAGGACAAGGTTAAAGCTGAAATTAGTTTTAACATTAAAGGAAAACGTTAGCATGTGTGGTCGAGTAAAAATATTTGGCACACATGGACGACAGGGGGGTGGAAAGTTAAAGTTTTAAACCAACAAAATGAAATATTATTAACCAAAACATTCACATATAAAAAGAAAGGCGAATAAGGTTATATTTGCCTTAAAAGAAAAATGAACAAAACTAATATAAACAAAGTGGTTCTTGCCTATTCAGGCGGACTGGATACAAGCATTATTATTAAATGGTTACAAGATACTTATCAATGCGAAGTGGTGACTTTTACCGCTGATATGGGTCAAGGCGAAGAAGTAGAGCCTGCACGTGCTAAGGCAAAAGCTGCAGGTGTCAAAGAGGTTTACATTGAAGATTTGCGTGAAGAATTTGCACGTGATTTTGTATTCCCGATGTTTCGTGCTAATGCTATTTATGAAGGTGAATATTTATTAGGCACCTCCATTGCTCGTCCGCTTATCTCTAAGCGCTTAGTAGAAATCGCTCATCAGGTAGGTGCGGATGCAATCAGCCACGGCGCAACAGGCAAAGGTAATGATCAAGTTCGTTTTGAGTTAAATGCTTATGCATTGGACGCAGATATCCAAGTGATTGCGCCGTGGCGTGAGTGGGATTTGTCCTCGCGTGAAAGTTTAATGGATTATGCACAAAAGCATAGCATTGAGATTGATTATAAAAAGCAATCAAAAAAATCCCCCTACTCAATGGATGCAAATTTACTGCATATTTCTTATGAAGGCGATATTTTAGAAGACCCTTGGGCAGAGCCTGAAAAAGACATGTGGCGTTGGACAGTTTCACCTGAAAATGCACCTGATAAGGAAGAATACGTTGAAATTACTTTCAAAAAAGGTGATATTATGGCCATCAATGGCGAAGCAATGAGCCCCGCTTCAGTGATGGAAGATTTAAACAAACGTGCAGGTGCACACGGCATTGGTCGTGATGATATTGTGGAAAATCGTTTTGTGGGTATGAAATCTCGTGGTTGTTATGAAACACCTGCAGGCACTGTCATGCTAAAGGCGCATCGCGCCATGGAATCACTCACCCTTGACCGTGCAGCAGCACATCTTAAGGATGAACTTATGCCTAAATACGCCGAAATGGTTTATAACGGTTTTTGGTTTGCGCCAGAACGTGAAATGCTACAAGCTGCTATTGACAATACTCAAGAAACAGTTAATGGTGTTGTTCGCCTTAAATTCTACAAAGGTAATGTCACTGTTGTAGGTCGACAATCTAAGGATAGTTTATTCAGCGAAAAAATTGCCACTTTTGAGGATGATGAAGGCGCATACAATCAAAAAGATGCTGCTGGATTTATCAAGCTCAATGCATTGCGTTTGCGCCTTAAGGCATTAAAGTAATATATGTTTTCTTGGGCTAAGCAAAATTAGATTGTAAATATTTGATTTAGAATAAAAAAATCAAATGAGGTGTGTGGAAGGCTGGGACCGGAGTCGAACCGGTTTGTAAGGCTTTGCAGGCCCCTGCATAACCGCTTTGCTACCCAGCCATGTGAAAACTTGCAAAGGCCGATAATAAAAAGACTTGTATGCATCCTTTTTGGAAAAACCAGGCCTTTAAATTTGGAGCGGGAAACGAGATTCGAACTCGCGACATTCACGTTGGCAACGTGATGCTCTACCAGCTGAGCTATTCCCGCATAGGTGATGAATTATAGTGTTTTTTAGATAATAGTCAAGTCAGATTTGGCATTAATTATTAAAAGTTTTGCGCCCTTCTTTTAGATAGATAAACCCAGACCATAAGGTTAAGAAAGTTGCTATTAATAATAAAACAACACCGATTTCAAAACTTGGCAGTCCAAAAAAAGGTTGCTGATATAACAAAAATAAAATGGCAAATATTTGTACAAAGGTTTTCATTTTGCCCATCCAAGAAACACTGACATTTGATCTTTGTCCAATAGTCCCCATCCATTCTCTAAGTGCTGAGACTAGAATTTCACGTGAAATAATAATAAGCGCACAAACACTAACATACCAATGTGTGTCAGTTGGGTAGAAGTCCACTAAAAGGATAAGCGCAGTGGAGACCATGAGTTTATCCGCAACAGGGTCTAAAAAAGCACCAAGTTGTGAGGTCATATTAAGCTTTCTTGCTAGGTAGCCATCAAAATAATCCGTGGCACTAATGAGTGCATAAGTACCTGTAAGTAGGAAATTAATCCAAGTAAACGCAGGCGTTATAGAGTAGGCAGGTTGAAAATAATACAAACTTACAAACACTGGAATTAGAAAAATTCTTGACAGGGTTAGAATGTTTGGAATTGTGGTCATAGGTTGGTTGTTATGACAAGTGTTGAAAAAAATATATGGTGCGCTCGGCGGGAGTCGAACCTGCAACCGCTCGGTTCGTAGCCGAGTACTCTATCCAATTGAGCCACGAGCGCATTAAGGGCATTATTATCGCTATATTTGCATTAAAGGTCAAGGTCAATTGAGTTTATTTTTTTAGTAAATCAACCAACTCATTCAGCTTTGCCGTTCTAGAGCCTTTTATTAGTACAGTAGCATTGGTATGATTGGTTAACAGGTGGTCGGCTAATTGCTGTTTGCTGTCAAAGTGAATACCACAGTAATGTTGTGCCAGTTTGCCATAGCTATAAAAAGTATCGGCAGATTTTTTGGCTAATTGTCCGATTTTAAGGTGGAGCGTTTCCGAATCACTGCCTAATTCTCCCATAACACCGAGTACGACAATTTTTTCTCCAGAAAAATCTTGTAACGCTTTAAGGGCGGCAGTTGTAGAATATGGATTAGCATTGTAAGTGTCATCAATGATTCTAAATTTTTTGGTGTTGATAATCTCTAATCTGCCATGCTCTGCCTTCGTCGCTTCCAAGCCTTGCTTGATTAAATTGATATTAATTCCTAGGGCGTAAGCACAAGCACTAGCCGCTAAGGCATTTTCAATGTTATGCGCACCAATTAAGTTAAGTGTGACTGATATTTTTTGCTGATGAATATTTAAATCAAATTTGTTATTAACAAGTTTGCTAGCAAAAATATCACCACCTTTACCAAAACTAACATCACCCGTAAAAGTGCTTTGAGTATTAACAATATTCTGCGAGTTATTTGAGTAAATTTCACCCTTGGCTTTGACTAAATTATCAAACCCGCCAAATTCGCCAATATGCGCATCAAGCGTATTGGTCACAATGGCAATATCAGGATTAACTAAGGAGCAAAGATGTGCAATTTCTCCCAAATAGTTAGCGCCCATTTCAATCACTGCATATTGGTGTTGTTCTTCCAGTGTCAATAAGGTCATTGGCACACCCAGATGGTTATTCAAATTACCCTGAGTTTTTAGCGTTGGTGCTTGTAAATTTAAGATATTTGCTAGCATGTTTTTGGTGGTGGTTTTGCCGTTACTACCTGTAATAGCAAGCACAATAGGTTTGATGTTTTTAAGATGCCAACTGGCAATTGTACTCAGTGCAATTTGTGTGTCATCCACCACTAATGTTGGCAGTTGACTATTTACAGATTTGCTAGCAACAATTGCCACTGCACCCATCTGTTGTGCTTGGTCAATGTAGTCATGCGCATCAAAGTTATCACCAACTAAAGCTAAAAACAGAGCACCATCCATACGTTTGCGAGTGTCAGTACAAACGCCTTTAAATTCAACATCGGCAGTACAAGCTGTTTTTAATATTTGGGCAATGGTGTTTGTGGTAGTTTGTAGCATGAGGGCTTATGATTAGTTCGCTTCATTATAAAACGTCTTCAAAGAAACAACACACATCTATTTGCAAAATTTTAGCAATTTTTAATAAGCGCTCAACGTTGAAATGCTTGCTGTTTATTCCGATTTCGCTTATAGATACGATACTTACTGATTTATAACCCATTTCCAATGCCAATGTTAGTTGTGATATGCCTTTTTTCATGTGCTGTTTTTTGACATTATTACCAATAATTAAATGGGCTTGATTGATGTTTATATCCAAAAAAAACTCCTATCGTAATATTTATTAAAGTAGTTTATTTTTTAGGATATAATCCTGTTCAATAACGAGCCCGTCATCAACGATAGTTGTGGCAGAAGATGCTATATATTTTGGTGTTGGGTTTGTTAAGTCATCGTTTAGTAAAACCGATGATGGCGGCGTAAAATCAGAGTATACTGAAAGAAATTACAAGTTATTAATCGGTAATCGTCTTTCTGACAGTATGTCTATTGAAATACAATACGCTGATTTTTCTACAGGCGATATAACTTTCAACGATAAAAAGAGAATAACAGTAAACGGAGTCCAATTGTCATCGACACAGTCTGGCAGGAGTATTGGTGTAGCAAGATTATATCATTTTAACCGGAATGCAGCATTTTCGCCATTTGTCAAGTTTGGTATGCATTATTGGGATATTAAAGCCAATCTAAAATTAGACGATAAAAGAGTAACAGGAAAGGATGATGGATTTGATATGTTTTATAGTGTTGGTGTAGATGGTAAAATACCGTTTAGCGTATGAAAATGAAAGTAGGTAGTAATGTGGACATGGGTAATATTGGCATTGGCTTTTGTTTTCTAAACAAAACAAAAGCCTTATCTGCTAATAAAAATCAACAAATAAGGCTTTTTTCTAGCCGAAAGTTAAGTAGCTTTAATACTATTTTGTGCAATTTTTAAGTCATTCAGATGGATTTTTTTATCAGAGAACTGTTGTATAGTTTCATGTCCTTTACCAGCAATTAGTATGCATTCATTTTCTTTGAGTGTTGTCATTGCTGTCTCAATGGCGATCTGCCTGTCTTCAATAATGTCTAATTCATAACTATCATCAATACCACTTAAAATGTCATTAATAATGGTCTTTGGGTCTTCAAACCTAGGATTGTCGTTGGTTAAAATAATGGTATCTGCTAGTTTTGAGGCAATTTTGCCCATTTTTGCACGTTTGTCTTTGTCTCGATTACCACCACAACCAAAGACAATGCGAATTTTAAAGTCTGGATGGTGTTTTTGCAAAGTAGTGATGGCGTTTTCAATGGCATCAGGCGTGTGGGCATAATCTATCCAAGCAAAATGAGAGGCAATTTTTTGCATTCTGCCAGGTGGTGGCGATAGTTGATAAAGTAGCGGAATAATGTCATCGCGTTTAAATCCAAGCGCTTCAACACTGCTTAATGCTGCTAAAACGTTCAGCAAATTAAACGTACCTAAAAATGGGATTTCAAAAACATAATGGTCTAATCGCACTAAAAAGCCTTGTTCAGTGATTTTGACTGAGTCAAAATCACTTAGAGAGTAGCTGATTTGTTTTTTACCTTTAGCAGCATTTAGAAAATGCTTGTAATAACTATCATCTTGGTTAAGAATAACGAATTCAACACAATCAAGAGCGAATAGTTTTTGTTTGGTTGCTTGATATTCATCAAGTGTGTGATGATAGTCAAGATGATCTTGAGTAAGGTTGGTAAATATTGCTTGTTTAATAGTCAGTCCAGCAATTCTATCTTGAGCGAGTGCGTGTGAAGAGATTTCAAGTACAGCGTACTTGATATCGTTTTGGTAATAATCATTCAACACTCGGTAAAGTGTCAAAATGTCTGGCGTTGTATTAAAAGATGGCTGTTCATTATGAGCAATACCCAAAGTGCCAATTAAACCATTTTTAACCCCAAGTTTGGTTAGTAATTGCGAGATAAAGTAGGAGACAGAAGTTTTGCCATTTGTGCCTGTGATACCTGTGATATTAACTTTTGTGGCGTTGCTATAAAAGGCGCTTGCCAGTGTTTGTAAATATTGAGATAAGTTGTCAATACGAATAGATGGAATGGCACATTCTATCTCTTTTGAGTCAACTAATATAGCAACGCAGCCTTTATCAATCACTTGATTGATATAATCAGCGCCGTGTGCCGATGCTCCTTGAAGAGCAATAAACAAATCGCCAGGTTGTGCGTTTTGAGTATTAAGACACAGACCTTTTATCTCTATGTCTATTTTAGTTTGTACAATGTTGGCTAAAAGTTGGGCAATATTCATATCGATATTATAAGATTTTTTACAAGTTATATAGTGATACTGTAAATTTTTTTATAAAATTATCTTTAAATTGTCCACTTTTCGTTATACTCCACACTAATCCTAATGTTTTTTCTTGATTTTGAACAAAGGCGTTATTTTTTTAGTGCATCTTTTTGGGCGAAAAAAATCAGTTAGAATTTTGGTTATGTTTTTAACAAATAGTTTTCTAGGGAGAGAGTATGGCGGCGTTAACACGTAGAGATTTTATTAAAGTATTGGGTGCTGGTTCGGCAGCAGGTTTGATTAGTGGTTGTGGGAACGATGCAGATAAGTTGTCTTCTCAAGACAATAGATACGAGGTGGCAAAAACAGGCAATGCCCGTATTTTGCATATCACTGATACTCATGGTAACTTACTCCCTAATTATTTTCGTGAGCCAAACGTTAATCTAGGTTTTGGTCCTACCTTTGGGCAGTTGCCACATGTTGTGGGCAACAAGCTACTTAAGCAAATTGGCGTTAAGGCGGGCTCGGCCGATGCTTATGTTTTTACTTACAACAACTTTGAAGATTTAGCGGCTAAATATGGCAAGACGGGCGGTTTTGGTCAAATTAAAACCGTACTAGACTCATTACGTGAAAGTGCAGGCGGCGTACAAAATACACTAACTTTAGATGGTGGCGACACTTGGCAAGGTTCAGGTACGTCACTTTGGACGCGTGGTGCTGATATGGTTGAAGCTTGTAATATTCTAGGGGTAGATGTCATGGTTGGCCATTGGGAGTTTACTTACAAAGAAGAAGAAACACTAAAAAACATTGGCTTTTTTAAAGGTGACTTCTTAGGTCAAAATGTACGCATTATAGAAGATGCATTAATGGGTGATGAGTACATCACCATGACTGAAAAGTATGGTGGTAACGGCCTGTTTAATGAGGATGAAGGGCTACCATTCAAACCTTATGTGATTAAAAATGTTGGCAGTCATCGTATTGCAGTGATTGGTCAAGCTTTTCCAAGAACATCAAACTCCAACCCACAAAAATACTTCTTCCCAGATTGGTCGTTTGGTTTGCGTGAGGATGAAATGATCGAGTTGGTTGTTGATATTCGTAAAAATGAAAAACCAGATGCTGTCATTGTAATTTCTCATAATGGTATGGATGTTGATATCAAAATGGCATCACGTATTAGTGGTATTGATGCAATTTTTGGTGGTCATACGCATGATGGCATGCCTACGCCAGTTGAGGTTAAAAATGCAGGTGGCGTTACTGTTGTTACTAATGCAGGCTGTTCAGGTAAGTATATTGGTGTGATGGATTTGAACATTAAAGACCATAAAGTCATGGGTTATGAATACAAAATGCTGCCTATTTTGACTGACTTTATTAAGCCTGATGCAGCTATGGTGTCGTTTATTAAAAAAATGCGGGCTACTAAATATGACAAAAATGTGGTGGAAGCGCGTAGTGCTAAGATGTCAAACAATCCTGACCGTGTTGGCAAAACTTATGATGCAATTTTGACAGAAAAACTGTGTATGACCGAGCAAACACTTTATCGCCGTGGTAATTTTATAGGTACTTGGGATCAAGTATTGGTTAACTCATTACGTGAGGAGCACAATGCAGATTTTGCCATGTCAGCAGGTGTACGTTGGGGTACAAGCGTGCTAGCAGGGTACGACGTAACGATGGAAGATTTAATGAGCAACACCTCAATGACCTATGGTGAAACTTATGTGAGTGAGTTTAAAGGGGCACAACTTAAAGAAATCTTAGAAGGTATTGCTGAGAACTTGTTTGTACAAGATCCATATTTGCAGTCAGGTGGCGATATGGTGCGTATGGGTGGTATGGATTATACGATTGACCCAGCTTTAGGCCTTGGTCAGCGTATTAGCAATATGAAAGATGATGAAGGTACGCCTATTGATCCGAATAAATCTTATAAAGTATCAGGTTGGGCGCAGGTAGGTAGTGTTGGTAGTGGTCGTTTAATGTGGGATGTGGCAGCAGATTATTTGCGCAAACAAAAGCATCTTAATTTGACTAAAGTTAATTACCCAACCATTAAGGGCGTGAACAACAATCCTGGTATTGAAAACTATGATGGTGAGCTGATTTAGATTTTTTAATAAATATTATTTTGGTTTTAACGTGTTAGATAAACTAAAAAGTATCATTAAAAACCTTTGGTTTCGTGATTTAGGTGAGGACCCTATACATATTAATGATACTGCTGTACGCGTTCGTGCAGGTATTTTGTTGATTATTCCAATTTATATGATTTTCACCTTGATTGATGTGGTGTATGGCCCAACTTGGAATGTGGTTCTCAATACCACCTCAGTGGACACCTTTGAAACTGATTGGGATGATCATATTATTTATCAGGTAGAGGCAACAAAAAGAGTGTTTGACTATTCTTTTCAAACCAAATTACTGGTTTATGCTTTGATTGAAATGCTACTAGGTATGTCAATTATTGGCGCACGATTTTCCCCCACAATTTTATTGGCCAGTTTTTTGGTGATTGGCAGAAAGCCCGAATGGAAGCCTATCGGCCCTAAGCGTTGTGCTTGGATAATAGGGGCGAGTTTTATCTCTGTGTGTATTGTCTTTTTTAATCCAGACGCAGTCGCACTTTGGGTTAACAATCTATTAGGTACTAGTATTCCTGTTGATGAAAATTATGTACCTTCCTGGTTGGCGCTTAACTTGGTGTGGATATGCTTGTTATTTATGTGGCTAGAGGCAATTGTGGGTTTTTGTGCAGGTTGTAAAATCTATGCGCTGTTAGTCAAAATAGGCATTGTTAATCGCTATTGTGAGGCTTGTGAGAACATTGATTGGGATGAGATTAAGCGTAAAAAACAACAGCGCTTAGATAAGAAAAATAAAAAATAAATGTCATATTTGATCAAGATCATCGCCTTATTTTGGCTGTTGATTGGTGTGTCAATAGCAGATGTGGTCAAGCCTGCTTTGGTGGAAATCTCAATCTATCCTGATAAAAAAGTCACAGTTGTAATTGATTTAAGTCTTGAAACTTTAATGACTGGCATTGGCACTCAATATAAAAATACCACAGATGCACCAAACTCAGCACAATACGATACACTTCGTTCATTAACAGCAGATGATTTGAGAGAGCAATTCAAGACTTTTGAAACTGAATTTTTGAATTATATTTTATTAACAATCAATGAAAGACCTCAACAGCTAACACTCACTTCAGCAAAGATTGATATTGTGGGCTATAAGAAAAGACCTAGAAAAACCCTATTGACTTACTCAACCCAACTGAAAAAATGGCCAAAGACCCTGTCATGGCAATACAATAAAACCTATGGGGATAGCGCATTACGTTATCAAGTATATAAAGAGGGTGAATATAATTGGAGTCAGTGGCGTTGGTTACGTAATGGTGCAACAAGTGGTATGATTGATATCAACCATCCAGAACCAATAACAACCATGCAAAGGATACTGCAATTTGTAAGCATTGGTTTTGACCACGTTATTCCATTAGGCTGGGATCACATTCTATTTATTATTGGTATGGTATTGTCTTCAATGAAGTGGCGACGATTGTTATTATTGGTCAGCGCTTTTACGCTAGCACACACTTTAACATTGGGTTTGGCAATGCTTGGCATCGTACAAATATCAGGGCGAATTATTGAACCGCTGATTGCCTTTTCAATTGCTTATGTGGCAATTGAAAATTTATTACCCAATCAGTCTATTAAGCGAAAAAGTATCATTGTATTCTTGTTTGGACTTGTGCATGGACTAGGTTTTGCTAGCATGTTAAAAAGTTTTAAAATGTCGTCAGACAATTTTTTGACCACATTAATCAGTTTTAATGTCGGCGTTGAGTTGGCACAAATTGTGATTGTATTAGGCGTGGTATTACTTTTATTTTTCATAAAATCACTGAATTTAGATTATAAAAAAATAGTTATCATTCCAATCTCAATTGTTATTTCTTTAATTGGAATTTGGTGGGGTATAGACCGGTTAATAGGCTAAATAATTTTTGCTTGCATCAGGGTGTGGGTATTAATCGCACCAACGACTTGGTTGTGATTATCAACGACAGGTAATGAGTTTAGGTTAAATTCATCCATCATTTGCACTGCTGACATAGCAGGCTTGTCTTTTGAGATTGATTGGAAATTAGACGTCATAACTTCGCCAATGGTTAAGCTTTGGATGTTTGAATGTGTTTCAAGTACGCGTCTTAAATCACCATCTGTAAAAATACCTTTTAAAATGTTGTTGTCGGTAATTAATACCATGCCTAAAGTTTTTTGACTCATTACCAATAAGGCGTCTAGCAATTTAGTATCAGCATTGACGATGGGTATATCATCGCCTGTTTTCATAATGGTGCTGACAAAGGTTAGCAAGCGACGACCTAGTGCGCCTGATGGGTGTGAGCGGGCAAAGTCATCCACACTAAATCCTTTATTGGTTAGTAAGCTGATTGCTAGCGCATCACCCATGACTAAGGCCACTGTGGTTGAAGAGGTTGGGGCTAAGTTATGCGGGCAAGCTTCTTTTTCAATGCTGACATCAAGATGTACATCGCTAATCTTGCCAATTGAGGAGTTTGCACTTCTTGTCATGCTAATGATTAATACACCGAGGCGTTTAATAATCGGTATTAAAGTCATAATTTCGTCAGATTCGCCAGAGTAAGAAATAGCAATCACCACATCTTCTTGTGTAATCATGCCCAAGTCGCCATGCCCTGCTTCACCAGGATGAACAGCAAAAGAAGGGGTGCCAGTAGAAGCAAGTGTTGCAGCAATCTTGCCTGCAATGTGTCCAGATTTTCCCATGCCAATTAATACTACTTTGCCAGTGCAATTTTGGATTAATTGGCAAGCATCAACAAAGTTTTGATTAAGGCCATCAGCCAGCATTGTTACAGCTTGTGCTTCAGTTAAAATGACTTTTTTTGCAGATTGTAATAGTGAGTTGGACATGACTAATAAACACATTGGTATAATGAGTGTTGATTTTATCAACACATAAGGCAGGTGAGTGAAAGAAAAAACAAAAATTTTATTTGTTTGTATGGGTAATATTTGTCGCTCGCCAACAGCGGAGGGTACTTTTAGGGCGCAAATGGAAAAACGTGGTGTTGAGCGCTTGTTTGAAATAGATTCTGCAGGCACTCATGCTTATCATATTGGTGAGCGGCCAGATTCACGCTCGCAATTAGCCGCTAATAAATGCCATGTTGATTTATCCTATCAGCGGGCAAGGCAAGTACGTGAGAGCGACTTTTATCATTATGATTATATGTTTGCTATGGACACCTCAAACTTGAGCGTTTTACAATCTATTTGTCCAAGCGAGTACCAAACTAAACTTTCATTAATGTTGGATAACATTCCCAATAATCAAGGCGAAAGTGTGCCCGACCCTTACTTTGAAGGACGCTTTGATGAGGTATTTGAAATGCTAGATTGTGCCAGTGGTTTTTTATTGCAAAGCTTGTTAAAAAAATCTCTGTAAATCTTGTTGACATAGGAACATCTAACAAAGTATAATGCCTCGCTTTGATTGTCTTTAAAGAAAAACCAAAGGACGATTTAATAACTTAATATACATTATAAACTTTAGAGAAATTGCAATATGTCAACGATTAATCAATTGGTACGTAATCCACGTAAAAAGAAAGTCGTCAAAAGTGGCGTGCCAGCATTAGACAGCTGCCCTCAAAAACGCGGTGTTTGTACTCGTGTGTATACCACAACTCCTAAAAAGCCTAACTCAGCACTTAGAAAAGTTGCCCGTGTTCGACTCACCAACGCCAATGAAGTAACGACCTATATTGGTGGTGAAGGCCACAACTTACAAGAACATTCAGTGATTCTTATTCGTGGTGGTCGTGTGAAAGACTTACCTGGTGTTCGTTACCACACAGTTCGTGGCGCATTAGATACAACGGGCGTTGATGGTAGAATGCAAGGCCGCTCTAAATATGGTACTAAAAAGCCAAAGAAATAAGCAATGACAATAATTAAAACAAGAAAAATACAATGAGAAGAAGATCCGCACCTAAAAGAGAAATTCTGCCAGATCCTAAATTTGGCGATTTAGTATTGGCTAAGTTTGTTAATATTTTAATGCTTGATGGTAAAAAATCAGTGGCAGAAAAGATTGTGTACGAAGCCTTAGACACCATTGAAGCTAAGGGCAATACACAACCAATTGAAGTGTTTAAGCAAGCATTAGATAATATTGGCCCTCAGGTTGAAATTAAATCTCGTCGCGTTGGTGGTTCTACTTATCAAGTGCCAATTGAAGTTAGATCTGAACGCAAAATTACCTTAGCAATGCGTTGGATTATTGAAGCATCACGCAAGCGTGGTGAAAAAGGTATGAAACTTAGACTGGCAGGTGAAGTTTTAGATGCTGTGCAAAATCGTGGTAGCGCATTTAAAAAGAAAGAAGACACCCATAGGATGGCAGAAGCAAACAAAGCATTTGCTCACTTTCGCTGGTAGTAACATACACAGGACACAAGAAAAATGGCAAGAACAACCCCACTTGATCGTTATCGTAATGTTGGTATTATGGCACATATTGATGCCGGTAAAACAACCACGACAGAGCGTATTTTATTGTACACAGGCCGTACCCATAAAATTGGTGAGGTGCATGATGGTGGTGCAACTATGGACTGGATGGAGCAAGAGCAAGAGCGTGGAATTACCATTACTTCTGCAGCAACCACTTGTTTTTGGCAGGGCATGGATAAGCAGTTTGAAGACCACCGTATTAATATTATTGATACACCGGGACATGTTGACTTTACCATTGAGGTTGAGCGCTCATTAAAAGTATTAGATGGTGCTTGCGCTGTATTTTGCGCAGTTGGTGGGGTAGAGCCTCAGTCAGAAACGGTTTGGCGTCAAGCGAATAAATACAACGTACCAAGAATTGGTTTTGTTAATAAAATGGATCGTGCTGGCGCAAACTTTTTACGTGTTTGCGAGCAAATTAAAACACGCTTAGGTGGCAATCCAGTACCCATGCAAATTGCTATTGGTGCTGAGGAAAATTTTGAAGGCGTGATAGACCTAATCAGCATGAAAGCTATTTTTTGGAACGAAGCTGATCAGGGCGCAACTTACGAAACAAGAGATATTCCTGCAGAATTACAAGAGTTGGCAGAAGAAAAACGTGAATTCATGGTTGAATCTGCTGCTGAGGCGAATGATGAGTTAATGGAAAAATACCTTGAAGAGGGTGAACTTAACCATGATGAGATTAAAAAAGGTATTCGTTTACAAACCATTAAGAGTGAAATTATCCCAATGTTCTGTGGTTCTGCTTTTAAAAATAAAGGCGTACAAGCTGTGTTAGATGCCATGATTATGTACATGCCATCACCACTAGATGTAGATGCCATTACGGGTATATTGGGCGACAAAGATGAAACAGCCGCTCTTAGAAAAGCGGATGATGATGAACCATTTGCCGCACTAGCATTTAAGATTGCAACCGATCCATTTGTGGGCAATTTGACCTTCTTCCGTGTGTATTCAGGCGTATTAAAAGCAGGTGATTTTGTATATAACTCATCTAAAGGCAAGAAAGAACGCATTGGTCGTATGGTGCAAATGCATGCCAATGAGCGTGAAGAAATTAAAGAAGTGCGTGCAGGTGATATTGCTGCAGCAATCGGTCTTAAAGATGTAACGACAGGCGATACCTTATGCGACCTTAAACAGAAGATTGTTTTAGAAAGAATGGAATTCCCTGAGCCGGTGATTGCCTTGGCGGTAGAGCCTAAAACTAAGGCAGATCAAGAAAAAATGGGTATTGCGCTTGGTAAATTAGCTGCTGAAGACCCTTCTTTTCGTGTATCCACTGATGAAGAATCAGGTCAAACCATTATTGCAGGCATGGGCGAGCTTCACTTAGATATTATTGTTGATCGTATGGTTCGAGAATTTGATGTTGAATGTAATGTTGGTGCACCACAAGTTTCTTATCGTGAGGCCATTACAACCATGGTTGAACATCAGCATAAGTTTGCTAAGCAGTCTGGCGGTCGTGGTCAATATGGTCATGTATATTTACGAATTGAACCTCAAGAGCCAGGTACTGGTTATGAGTTTGTTGATGAAATTAAAGGCGGCGTTATTCCCAAGGAGTATGTGCCTGCAGTGAACAAAGGCGTTCAAGAGCAAATGGAAAATGGCGTATTGGCTGGCTTTCCTTTAGTTGATATTAAAGTAACTGTTTATGATGGCTCTTATCATGATGTTGACTCAAATGAAATGGCGTTTAAAATTGCAGCCAGTAAGTGTTTGAGTGAAGGTGTTAGAATGGCTAATCCTCAATTACTTGAGCCAATGATGGCAGTAGAAGTTTCAACGCCTGAAGATTATATGGGCGATGTGATGGGCGATATTAATAGGCGTCGTGGTATTGTCGGTGCGATGGAAGATACACCTGCAGGTAAGCAAGTTAAGGCAGAAGTTCCTTTAGCAGAAATGTTTGGTTATGCCAATGATTTACGCTCAATGACACAAGGTCGAGCAAGCTATTCAATGGAATTTGCAAAATATACAGCAGCACCTAAAAACGTAGCTGATGAAGTAATTGAAAAATTGAATAAATAATATAAGCAGTAAGGAGCATAAAATGTCAAAAGAAAAATTCGAAAGAACCAAACCACACGTCAACGTCGGCACAATCGGTCACGTTGACCACGGCAAAACCACACTCACAGCCGCCATCACTAAAGTCATGGCAGAAGCGCGCGGTGGCGAATTCAAAGATTACGCAGATATTGATAATGCCCCTGAAGAAAGAGAACGTGGTATTACTATTTCAACAGCCCACGTAGAATATGAAAGTGAAGCTCGTCACTATGCACACGTTGACTGCCCAGGACACGCTGACTACGTTAAGAACATGATCACAGGCGCTGCTCAAATGGATGGCGCTATTATTGTCATCGCTGCTACAGACGGTCCAATGGCTCAAACCCGTGAGCACATTCTATTATCTAAGCAAGTAGGTGTACCTTACATCGTTGTTTACATGAACAAAGCCGATATGGTTGATGATGAAGAATTGGTTGAATTGGTTGAAATGGAAATCCGTGAGCTATTAGACGAATACGATTTTCCAGGTGACGACACCCCAGTTATCTTCGGTTCAGCACTGAAAGCTTTAGAAGGCGATATGTCAGAGATTGGCGTACCTTCAATCATCAAATTAGTAGAAGCACTAGACACCTACATTCCAACGCCTAAGCGTGACACAGATAAATCCTTCATCATGCCAATTGAGGACGTGTTCTCAATTTCAGGTCGTGGTACTGTGGTAACAGGTCGTATTGAAGCAGGCATTGTTAATGTCGGTGATGAGTTAGAAATCGTGGGTATTAAAGACACACAAACCACCACTTGTACAGGTGTTGAAATGTTTAGAAAGTTACTTGATTCAGGCGAAGCAGGCGACAATGTTGGTGTGCTACTTCGTGGTACTAAGCGTGAAGAAGTTGAGCGCGGTCAAGTATTGGCTAAGCCAGGTTCAATCAAGCCACATTCAAAGTTTGAAGCTGAAGTTTATATTTTAAGCAAAGATGAAGGTGGTCGCCATACCCCATTCTTTAACAACTACCGTCCACAGTTCTATTTTAGAACAACAGACGTGACAGGTGCTTGTCAGCTACCTGATGGTGTAGAGATGGTAATGCCTGGTGACAACGTGAAAATGCAAGTAGAATTATTGTCACCAATCGCTATGGAAGATGGTTTAAGGTTTGCTATTAGAGAAGGTGGTCGTACGGTGGGTGCGGGTGTGGTTTCTAAGGTGACGGATTAAATTAGTTAATTAAGGCGCAAGGTTTATTGTATAATTTTGCGTTTTTTGTTTGAGAAATTTGCAACGCAAATAGATAGGATATAAAGGCACATGAGCAATCAAAATATTAGAATTAAATTAAAAGCATTTGATCATCGTTTAATCGACAAGTCAGCGCTTGAAATTGTAGAAACAGCTAAGCGTACAGGTGCCAGTGTTAGAGGTCCAATTCCTCTACCTACTAGGAAAGAGCGTTTCACTGTATTGACTTCTCCTCATGTTAACAAAAAGGCAAGAGATCAATACGAATTAAGAACTTACGTCAGGTTAATGGATGTTATTAGCCCAACAGACAAAACAGTAGATGCGTTGATGAAGTTAGATTTAGCAGCAGGTGTTGATGTTGCAATTAAGCTTAATTAAGCACAAAAGAAAGTAAATAACTTAGGAATAAAATTATGGCAATGGGTTTAGTAGGACAAAAAATAGGAATGACACGCTTGATAAGCGATGACGGTTCTATCACACCAGTGAGTGTAATTAAAATTGAGCCCAATCGTATTGTTCAAACAAGAACGATTGATACAGATGGCTATAGTGCTATTCAAGTAACGACAGGGGCGAAAGTAAATAAAAAAGGCGAAGCTAAAGTGCGTCGCGTACCCGCTGCGATTAAAGGTCATTACGCTAAAGCCTCTCAAGAAATTGGCTTGGGACTTTGGGAATTTAGATTAGAGGCTAATGAAATAACCGATGCAACAAGTGTTGACATTTCATTATTTGGTGCTGGTCATTATGTTGATGTTATTGGTAGATCTAAAGGTAAAGGGTTTCAAGGTGGCGTAAAGCGCCATAATTTCCAAATGCAAGACGCCACTCATGGTAACTCAATTTCTCACCGTGCTATTGGTTCTACAGGACAATGTCAAGAGCCAGGCCGTGTATTTAAAGGCAAGAAAATGGCTGGACATATGGGTGATGAACAAGTAACTCAAGAATGTCTCAAGGTTGTTAAAGTAGACAGTGAAAGAAACATCATTCTTGTTGAAGGCTCAATTCCTGGTGCAACTAAGGGCTTTGTTAAAGTTTCTTTATCGCCTAAGAAAGACAAGATTAATCAAGAAGTTAGCAAAAATATTCAAAATCAAGTAACTGATGAAGTTGCCTAAACTGAACAAGCGTAAGGGTTTAAGATGAAATTTAAAGTATTAAATATAAGCACAAATAAGTCAAGCACGATTGAGGTGGCTGATACTGTTTTTGCAAGAGATTTTAACCAATCATTGGTTCACCAAGTGACTACAGCCTATATGTCTGGTGGTCGTCAAGGCTCCAAAGCACAAAAAAATCGTTCCGCTGTTAGTGGTGGCGGCAAGAGACCTTGGGCACAAAAAGGCACAGGTCGTGCCCGTGCTGGTACTACTCGTGGCCCTATTTGGCGTTCAGGTGGTGTGACATTTGCAGCCGCGCCAAGAAGTTATGCGCAAAAGGTTAATAAGAAAATGTACGAAGGTGCAATCAGTGTTATTTTTTCTGAACTTGCTCGATCTGAGCGTTTAAAAGTGGTGTCAGAGTTTGACATTAAAGAGATTAAAACTAAAAATGTCACTGCATTACTCAAAGCACTTAATGTTAAAGATGCTTTATTAATGACTGATGAATTAGATGAGAATTTATATTTATCTTCTCGTAATTTATATCATGTTGGTGTTTGCGATACACAAAGTATCGATCCAGTTAGTTTGATTGGCTATGACAATGTTGTGGTAACTGAGGCGGCACTCAAAAAAATTGAGGTAATGTTATGAATCAAGAGAAAGTATTAAAAACCTTATTGGCACCAATCGTTTCTGAGAAAACGACCATGCTATCAGCACATAATCAATATGCATTCAAGGTTCGTGTTGACAGCACTAAAAGAGAGATTAAAGCGGCAGTTGAAATGTTATTCGGCGTTAATGTTGAAAATGTGACAACCTCAATTGTTAAAGGTAAGAAAAAAATATTTAAAGGCAGGGTTGGATCGCGTCCAAATTGGAAAAAGGCAATGGTAAAAGTGTCTGAAGGCCAAATGATTGATGTGAGCAGCACTTAAAGAGATTGTTATGGCACAAGTAATTAAAAGAAAACCAACCTCACCAGGTAGAAGATTTGTTGTTAGTATTGTAGACAAAGAGCTACATAAAGGTGCGCCTTATGCACCATTAACACAGAGCAAAAATAGAATCAGCGGTCGTAATAACGCGGGCCGTATTACCACACGCCATAAGGGTGGTGGGCATAAACGCCGTTATCGTGTTATTGATTTTAAACGTAACAAAGATGATATTACTGCACGTGTTGAACGTTTAGAATATGATCCAAATCGTAGTGCTAACATTGCCTTGGTTTTATATGCTGACGGTGAGCGTCGTTATATTATTGCACCTCGTGGTTTGAGTGCTGGTGATACGATTATGTCAGGGAATTCTGTTGCCATTCAAGCGGGTAATGTGATGCCATTAAGTAACATCCCATTAGGGAGTGTGGTTCATTGTATTGAATTAAAACCCATGAAGAGCGCACAAATTGCCCGTAGTGCTGGTACTTCTGCCCAGTTAATTGCCAAAGAAGGTAACTATGTTACTTTGAGACTTCGCTCTGGTGAAGTGCGCAAGGTTTTAGCAGATTGTCGTGCAACGATTGGTGAGGTTTCTAGGTCTGAACACAGTCTAAGAAAATTAGGTAAAGCAGGTGCTACTCGTTGGCGAGGTGTCCGTCCAACTGTCCGTGGTGTTGTTATGAACCCAGTTGATCACCCGCATGGTGGTGGTGAAGGCAAAACCAGTGGCGGTAGACACCCTGTTTCTCCTTGGGGCACACCAACCAAAGGTTATAAAACACGTAGTAATAAACGCACAGATAAGCTTATCTGTGCGTCATAGGAATAAGGGTTAATCATGGCTAGATCATTAAGAAAAGGACCATTTGTAGACGAGCACTTAATTAAAAAAGTATTAGCGGCTCAAGAAAAAAATGACAGAAAACCGATTAAAACATGGTCACGTCGCAGTGTTATTGTACCTGAAATGATTGGTCTTACGATTGCAGTTCATAACGGTAGGGCGCATGTTCCTGTATCTATCAATGAAAACATGATTGGTCATAAATTGGGCGAATTTGCCATTACTAGAACTTTCAAAGGTCACTCTGGTGATCGTAAAGCTTAAATAGGTAGATGACAATGAAAGAAGTTAAAGCAATACATAAATATGCAAAAACATCCGCTTTTAAGGCAAGATTGGTGGCGGATCAGATTCGTCTTAAATCAGTAGAAGAAGCCTTAAATATTTTATCATTCAGTAATAAAAAGGCAGCAGTTTTAGTCAAAAAAGTGTTGAACTCGGTTATTTCTAATGCTGAGCACAATGATGGACTAGATATTGATGAATTATTCGTTACCAGTATTTATATTGACGAAGGTTCAACCATGAAAAGAATTCGTCCAAGAGCAAAAGGTAGAGCGAATAGAATTTTAAAAAGGACAAGCCACATTACAGTTGGCGTAAGCAAGTAGGTTTAATATGGGTCAAAAAGTAAATCCAAAAGGTATTAGATTAGGTATTGTCAAAGATTGGGATTCTAAATGGTATGCCAATAGTCAAGACTATTCTAAGTATTTATTATCTGATATTGAAGTTAGAGATTATCTGTTCGATAAACTAACAAATGCTTCTGTTAGTCGCATTCAAATCGAGCGTTTGGCAAATAATGCCAAGGTTACTATTCATACAGCACGTCCAGGCATTGTTATTGGCAAGAAAGGTGCTGATATTGAACGGTTAAAGTCAATTGTTTCAAAAATGATGGGCATTCCTGTTCATATTAACATTGAAGAAATTAAAAAACCTGAACTTGATGCGCGTTTGGTGGCTGAAAATATTGCCCAACAATTAGAAAAACGTGTGATGTATCGTCGTGCTGTTAAGCGTGTGCTAGGCAATGCAACTCGTTTGGGTGCTCAAGGTATTAAAGTGATGGTCAGTGGCCGTTTAAATGGTGCAGAAATTGCGCGTTCTGAGTGGTATCGTGAAGGCCGAGTGCCATTGCATACTTTTAGAGCCGATGTTGATTACTCTTCTTATGGTGCAAACACACAATACGGTGTTATTGGTATTAAGGTTTGGATTTTCAAGGGTGAGATTTTAGATCACAAAAAAGGCACACTAGATGAGGTTGCTCGTCGTGGTGCAACGAATCAAATTGCCAAGAAGTAAAGCGAAGGATTGATAAATGTTACAACCTAAGAGAACAAAATTTAGAAAAATGATGAAAGGCCGTAATCGCGGTCTTGCAACGGGTCATGAGGTTAGTTTTGGTGAAATCGGACTCCAGGCAATAGGCAGATGCCGTATGTCTGCTAGACAAATTGAATCTGCACGTCGTGCAATGACACGCCATGTTAAGCGTCAAGGAAAAATTTGGATTCGTGTATTTCCAGACAAACCTATTACTAAAAAACCACTAGAGGTTAGAATGGGTAAAGGTAAAGGTAGTGTTGAATATTGGGTTGCACAAATTAAACCTGGTCAGATGTTATTTGAAATGCAAGGTGTTGAAGAGACAATTGCTAGAGAGGCATTTGCGTTAGCGGCAGCAAAGTTGCCAGTTAAAACGACAGTAATTAAACGGATGGTAATGTAATGGATGTTAAAGAATTAAGAGATCAGGACGTTTCAACACTTAATGAAACGCTGATTAAACTTCTAAAGGAGCATTTTGAGTTGCGTATGCAACATAAAAGCGCACAATTGGATGATGCTTCAAAGTTAGGCAAAACTAAAAGATCCATTGCACAAGTTAAAACTATTATTAGGCAGAAACAAGCATGAGTGACAAAAAAGTAGAACGCGTATTAACAGGCACGGTTGTGAGTAGCAATCGTGACAAGACCATTGCTGTTTTAATTGAGCGCAAAGTAAGACATCCTATTTATAAAAAATACATCAAACGCAGTACCAAAGTGCATGCACATGATGAAAAGAATGAATGCACACGTGGTGATTTAGTTCGAGTGGTTGAAGCAAAACCATTTTCAAAAACCAAGCATTGGGCATTATTGGAAGTGGTTGAAAAATCAGTTTCTGTTGATTAATATTAAGTTTATTTAAAGAGAGTAAGTCATGATTCAAATGCAAACAAAACTTAAGGTCGCAGATAATAGTGGTGGCGTTAAAGCAATGTGTATTAAAGTGCTGGGCGGTTCTAAGCGTCGTTATGCTAATATCGGTGATGTCATCAAAGTTAGTATTAAAGAAGCCGCACCGCGTGGCAAAGTTAAAAAAGGCGATGTGTATGACGCAGTTGTTGTGCGTACTGCTCATGGTGTTCGTCGTAACGACGGGTCTCGCATTCGTTTTGATAATAATGCAATTGTACTTCTAAATACAAAGCTTGAGCCAATCGGTACTCGTATTTTTGGCCCAGTCACTCGTGAATTACGCAATGCAAAATTTATGAAAATTGTTTCACTTGCACCAGAGGTTTTATAATGCAAAAGATTAAATTAAATGATGAAGTTATTGTTATTTCTGGTAAAGACAAAGGCTCTACAGGTACAGTAACCAAGGTATTAAATGCTAAGGTGCTAGTTGCAGGTTTAAATCTTGCCAAGAAGCATGTGAGACCCAACCCAAATGCAGGTGTTACGGGTGGTATTACAGAGATAGAAATGCCTTTGGCGATTTCTAATATTGCTATTTATAATCCAGTAACTAAAAAGGCTGATAGAGTAGGTATCCGCACTAATAAAGACGGTATTAAAGAAAGATTTTTTAAATCAAATGATGAAGCAATCGTTTGATTAAGTATAAGGAAATATAAGCGTGTCTAGATTACAAGAACAATACAAAAATGAAATTTTACCAGCTTTGCAAAAAGAGCTAGGTATGTCTAATCCTATGCAGGTTCCTAAGATTGAAAAAATTACAATCAATATGGGATTGGGTAGTGCATTGGGTGATAAAAAGGTACTGCAAAGTGCTTTAGAAGAAATGAGTCTTATTTCTGGTCAGAAGCCACTCACTTGTAATGCGCGTAAATCAGTGGCAAGTTTTAAACTAAGAGAAGGAAACTCAATTGGTTGTAAGGTCACCTTACGCAAGGAAAGAATGTATGAATTCCTTGATCGTTTGGTCAATGTTGCTATTCCTCGTATTCGTGATTTCCGTGGTTTAAAAGCCACTGCGTTTGATGGTCGTGGTAATTACAATATGGGCATTACTGAACAGATTACATTTGCTGAAATTGATTTTGAAAAAGTAACGAGAGTGCGTGGGATGGATATTGCTATTACCACCACTGCAAAAAGTGATGAAGACGCTAAGAAACTATTGGCAATGTTTAAATT
This sequence comes from Abyssogena phaseoliformis symbiont OG214, assembly GCF_016592595.1. NCBI lineage: Bacteria > Pseudomonadati > Pseudomonadota > Gammaproteobacteria > Abyssogena phaseoliformis symbiont. The sequence goes on along the minus strand of NZ_AP012977.1, from coordinate 1,220,735 downwards.
CCCATTTAAAGGATAAGAAAAATGGCTAAAAAGTCTATGATAAATAGAGACATCAAGCGCACAAAGCTGGTTGAAAAATACAAAGCAAAACGCCTTGAGCTTAAGAAAATTATTAAGAGTATTAACGCATCTGATGAAGAGCGTTTTCAAGCAACCATTAAATTGCAAGCTCTGCCACGTGATGCTTCGCCAACACGTCAGCGTAGTCGTTGCGCCTTGACAGGTCGTCCACATGGTTTTTACCGTAAGTTTGGTCTTGCTAGAACCAAACTTAGAGAGCGCACCATGAATGGTGAAGTTCCAGGTTTATCTAAAGCAAGCTGGTAAGGAGAAATAATATGAGTATGTCTGATCCTATTGCTGACATGTTAACGCGCATTCGCAACGCACAAATGGTTGAGAAAAAAGAAGTTAATGTTCCAGCGTCAAATTTAAAATCTGCCATTGCAAGTGTGATGCAACAAGAAGGCTATATTGAATCTTTTAGTGTTGATGATATTGCTGCTAGTAAAACATTAAACATCAAATTAAAATATTATGACAACAAGCCAGTTATTGAAAAATTACAGCGTATATCAAAGCCAAGTTTAAGAGTTTATGTGGGTAGTTCGCAAATTCCAAGTGTGATGAATGGTTTAGGTATTGTTATTGTTTCCACACCCAAGGGTGTGATGACTGGACAAGCAGCACACACCCAAAATGTTGGCGGCGAAGTTTTGTGCAGCATTTACTAAAATTGGAGAGCTAGAATGTCTAGAGTTGCAAAATCACCCATTACCATACCAACTGGTGTTGAAGTTACCATTACTGGTAATTTAATGTCTGCCAAGGGTAAACTGGGTCAGTTGAATATGAATATCCATTCTTGTGTAGTAGTTATAAACACTAATAATGAACTTAGTTTTGATATTACTATTACTGAAAAGAAAGAGCAAAAGAAAGCTTGGGCTCAAGCTGGCACAGCAAGAGCCAATACTGCAAACCTTATTCAGGGTGTAACAGCAGGCTGGGAAAAGAAGTTAACCTTAATTGGGGTTGGTTATCGTGCCAAAGTAATGGGGAGAGTGTTGGGTTTGACGTTGGGTTTTTCGCACCCAATTAATTACAAACTCCCAGAAGGCATTACAGTTGAAACACCTTCTCAAACTGAAATTGTTATCAAAGGCATGGACAAGCAGAAAGTAGGTCAGGTGGCCGCTGAAATTAGAGCTTATCGTCCACCAGAGCCTTACAAGGGCAAGGGTGTTCGTTATACTGATGAACAAGTAGTTCGTAAAGAAGCTAAGAAGAAATAATTGACCAAGGTATTAATATGAAACTTTCTAAAAAACAAGCTCGTTTAAGAAGAGCAACTAAATTTAGGGCCAAGCACGCACAAAGAAGTATTGAGCGCTTGTGCATTCACAAAACTGCACAGCATATTTATGCTCAGATTATTAGCCCTTGTGGCACTAAAATTTTGGCTTCTGCATCTACATTAGCAGCTAAACTTAAAAATGGTGGTAATGTAGATGCAGCAACCAAGGTTGGCGAGGCAATTGCTAAAGCTGCTACCAGTGCAAAAGTAACAAAGGTGGCTTTTGACCGTTCTGGATTTAAATATCATGGCCGTGTCAAGGCATTGGCTGATGCAGCAAGAGAAGGTGGTTTAGACTTCTAAGTTATTATTAAGATTAATTAAAAAAATTAAAAAGGCATAAATAATGGCTGAATATAAGAAAAATAACAACAACGATGATAATGATTATATTGAAAAATTGGTTAATATCCGTCGTGTTGTAAAAGTAGTTAAAGGTGGTCGTATCTTTGGTTTTTCAGCACTGGTTGTTGTTGGTGATGGTAATGGTAAAGTTGGCTATGGCACAGGAAAAGCACGTGAAGTACCTGCTGCTATTCAAAAAGCGATGGATAAAGCACGTAAGGCGATGAAATCTGTGCCACTAGTAAACGGCACGCTTCATTATCCAATTACCTCAAGTGTTGGTGCGGCTAAAGTTTATATGCAGCCAGCTTCAGAGGGTACGGGTGTTATTGCTGGTGGTCCAATGCGTAGCGTATTGGAAGCGGTAGGTGTGCATAATATTTTGGCGAAATGTAACGGTACTCGTAATCCAATTAGTGTAGTGCGTGCAACAGTTGAAGGTTTGACTTCTATGTCATCTCCACAGCTAGTTGCTGCCAAGCGTGGTAAAACTGTTGATCAAATTACTGGGGAAGAAGGATAATGGCTGAGGAAAATAAAGCAGTTAAAAAAGTAGCAGCAACTAAAAAACCAACTGCTAAAAAAGCAAAAGCGCCAGTTAAGGCTGTGCCTAAAAAAGTGGCAGTAGCTAAAAAACTGACAACAATTAAAAAAACACAAACATCTAGTAAGCACAACACAGTTAGTGTTACCCTAGTTAAAAGTTTTAATGGTCGCTTGCCATCTCACCGTGCAACCATTGCAGGACTTGGTTTAAAGCGCATTAACCATATAAAAGAGCTTGAAGATACACCCGAAATCAGAGGTATGATTAATAAAGTGGCTTACTTACTAAAAGTAGAGGATTAAGAAAATGAACGTTATGCAATTAAACACATTGTCACCCGCCGAAGGTGAGAAGCAGTCAAGAAAACGTGTGGGTCGTGGTATTGGCAGTGGCTTTGGTAAGACTTGTGGTCGTGGTCATAAGGGCCAAAAAGCACGCTCTGGCGGTTTCAGCAAGATTGGTTTTGAAGGTGGTCAAATGCCTTTGCAACGTCGCCTTCCAAAGGTTGGATTTTCATCAAGAGTGTCCATTATTACCTCACAAGTAACATTATCTGAAATTGATAAACTGACTGAGACTGACATTACCATTGATGTTTTAAAAGTACACAATTTAGTGACTAAAAATATCAAGCGTGTTAAAGTCATGCTTTCTGGTGAAATTACCAGAGCAGTTATATTAACTGGTATCAAAGCAACTAAAGGTGCAAAGTTGGCGATTGAAGCTGTTAAAGGTTCAGTGAACGAGTAAGTTATGAACCAATCCTTAGGCCTCTCTCAAGATTTATCAAAGCGCATCCTTTTTTTATTGGGTGCGTTAATCGTTTTTAGGTTGGGTACGCATATTACCATTCCATTTATCTCAAGTGCAGCACTTGCCTCACTCGTACAAGATCAACAAGGTACGATTTTGGATATGTTTAATATGTTTTCAGGTGGCGCATTAGAAAGATTATCTATTTTTACTTTGGGCATTATGCCTTATATTTCGGCATCAATTATTATTCAGTTGATGACCTCTGTTGTACCAAAGTTAGAACAATTAAAGAAAGAAGGTGAAATAGGCAAACGTAAAATTACACAATATACACGTATAGGTACAGTGGTATTAGCAGTGTTTCAATCCTATGGTATTTCTATTGCTTTGCAATCACAAAGTGCTGGTGGTGTTGCTTTGGTTACTCAAGGTGGTTTTACTTTTAGCATGGTGACTGTCGTGACACTAACCACAGGCACTTTATTTTTAATGTGGTTGGGTGAGCAAATTACAGAAAAAGGCATTGGCAATGGTATTTCAATGATTATTTTTGCTGGTATCGTTTCAGGCTTGCCTTCGGCATTGGGCTCAACTTTATCATTGGTATCCACAGGCGAGTTAACCATTATTTTGGTGGCAATTTTATTAATTATGACACTGCTAGTGACAGCTTTTGTGGTCTTTATGGAACGAGGGCAACGCCGTATCACGGTTAATTATGCTAAGCGTCAACAGGGTCGTAAAATGGTTGGTGGTCAAAGTTCATATTTACCATTAAAAATCAATATGGCAGGTGTCATTCCACCAATTTTTGCCTCATCAATTATTTTATTTCCAGCAACCTTGGGAGGCTGGTTTTCGCAAAGTGAGGGCATGGGCTGGTTGGCAGGTGTAACTGCTAGTATTTCCCCAGGACAGCCTTTATATGTGTTGTTTTATGGGCTTGCTATTGTGTTTTTTACCTTCTTCTACACGGCACTAACATTTGATTCAAAAGACACAGCTGATAATTTACGTAAGTCAGGTGGTTTTATTCCAGGTATTCGACCAGGAAAGCACTCGGCAGATTATATTGATTCGGTTATGTCTAGGCTAACAGCATCGGGCGCGGTTTATATTACTGCTGTTTGCTTGTTGCCAGAGTTTTTAATTTTATATTGGAATGTGCCATTTTACTTTGGTGGTACCAGTTTGTTAATCATCGTTGTTGTGGTGATGGATTTTATTGCACAAGCTCAATCTCATCTAATGTCTAATCAGTACGAGTCATTAATGAAAAAGGCAGGTTTAAACTAAAAAAGAGGTCATTTTATGAAAGTAAGAGCATCGGTTAAGAAAATTTGTAACAATTGTAAAATTATCAAGCGTCATGGCGTGGTTCGTGTTATTTGTAAAGAGCCTCGTCATAAGCAAAGACAAGGTTAATTAGGATTGACATTGGAAAGCTGTAAGCGTAAAATTACGGGTTTTTCAAATTTAGTATTGTGCGACTTCTTACTAAGATAAAAGTTGCATAAGTAAGAGATAAAAAAGCAAGAATATAAGGAAATAAGTCTATGAAACAGACGTATGTTAGAGGTATAAAATAAATGGCAAGAATAGCAGGAATAAACATTCCGACACATAAGCATATTGTGATTGGTTTACAGTCAATTTTTGGTATTGGTGATACAAGAGCAAAAGCGATTTGCATGACTCTTAAATTAGATCCAGCTACTAAAGTTATTGATATTGCTGAAGATCAATTGGAATTAATTCGTGCAGAAGTTGCTAAGTATAAAGTTGAAGGCGATCTTCGTCGTCAAGTTGCTATGGACATTAAACGCCTTAAAGATTTAGGTTGTTATCGTGGTGTTCGTCATAGAAAATCACTGCCACTACGCGGTCAAAGAACAAAAACAAACGCAAGAACTCGTAAGGGTCCTCGTCGTTTAATTAAATAATCATAGGTAGATATTATGGCTAAAACACCCACAAAAAAGAAGTCCAAAAAAGTAATTACTGATGGTATTGCACACATTCATGCAACGTTTAATAATACTATTGTGGTGATTACAGATCGTCATGGTAATGCAATTTGTTGGGCGACCTCAGGCGGTTCTGGTTTTAGAGGCTCAAGAAAATCAACACCGTTTGCTGCACAAGTAGCTGCAGGCAGTTGTGGTGAGAAGGCATTGGCTTTTGGCATGAAAAACTTAGAAGTTCGTGTTAAAGGTCCAGGCCCTGGTAGAGACTCAGCAATTCGTGGTCTTAATGCACAAGGTTTAAAAATTCAATCAATCACAGATGTGACACCAATCCCTCATAATGGATGTCGTCCTTCTAAGAAACGCAGAGTATAAGGATAAATTATGGCTAGATATACTGGACCTACTTGTAAATTAGCACGTCGCGAAGGCACGGACTTATTTCTTAAAAGTGGTATTAGATCACTGGATTCTAAATGTAAGGCGACTCAACTTCCTGGCATGCACGTCGCTAATGCACGTCGTCAAAAGGTCACAGAGTATGGGTTACAATTACGTGAAAAACAAAAAGTAAGACGCATCTATGGCATTTTAGAAAAGCAATTTCGCCTATATTACAAAAAGGCATCGCAAAAGAAAGGTTCTACAGGTGAAAATTTATTATCACTGCTTGAGTGCCGTTTAGATAATGTTGTTTATCGCATGGGTTTTGGTTCTACACGTGCCGAGGCGAGACAATTGGTTTCGCATAAGTCTATTTTGGTGAATGGCTTGGTTGTTAATATTCCTTCTTATCAGGTGAGTGTTAATGATGAAATTTCAATTAGAGAAAAAGCTAAGAAGCAAAGTCGTATTCAATTGGCACTTGAATTGTCTGAACAATCAACTCAACCACAATGGCTTGATGTTGATAACAAAGTACTTAAGGGTGTGTTTAAAAATGTTCCCGCTCGTGATGAGTTACCATCAGATATTCAAGAACATTTAATCGTTGAACTGTATTCTAAATAAGGAATTAATTATGCAAGGTAGTGCAAGAGATTTTTTAAAGCCAAAGCTGGTTGAGTCTTCTCAAACTGGTGTTAATGAATTCAAGGTCATTCTTGAGCCTCTTGAGCGAGGTTTTGGTTATACTTTGGGCAACGCCCTCAGAAGAACACTGTTATCTTCTATGACAGGCTTTGCTGTAACTGAAGTTGCTATTGATGGGGTTATGCATGAGTTTTCTACAATTGACGGCGTTCAAGAGGACGTATTAGACATCTTACTTAATCTTAAAGAGGTGTCGGTTGCATTAAATACAACTAAAACTGCGCAAGTCGTTATTGATAAGAAAGGCCCGTGTGAAATCACAGTGGCTGATATTGAGGCTAATGGTGTTGATATTACAGCGTTCAATCCTGATAAGGTGATTGCAACAATTAATGATGAAGGTCATATGCGTATGACACTTAAGATTAGTACTGGTATTGGCTATGATACTGCCACGTCACGCACTGACGAAGCGTCAAGTATTGGTGGTATGCAGCTAGATGCAAGTTTTTCACCCATTAGGCGTGTTAGTTTCACGGTGGATGCGGCGCGTGTTAAGCAAAAAGTTAATCTTGACAAATTAAACATTACGATTGAGACTAATGGTTCAGTCAATGCAGAAGTTGCCATTAAACGTGCAGCGACAATCTTACAAGAACAATTATCTTCATTTGTTGAGTTGGCATTAGTAGAAGAAGAAACGGTGTTACCAACATCAGAAGATTTTGATCCACAGTTGTTAGCAGCAGTGGATGAGTTAGAATTAACCGTGCGTAGTGCAAATTGCTTAAAGGCAGAACAAATCTATTATATTGGTGATTTGATTCAAAAATCTGAGCAAGATTTACTAAGAACCCCTAATTTAGGTCGTAAATCACTTAATGAAATTAAAGAAGTGTTAACTGAGAAAGGGCTTGACTTAGGTACCAGTATTGAAAATTGGCCGCCAGTTGATTTAATGAGCGAATAAGGAATAAGACATGAGACATAGAAAGTCAGGTAGACAATTAAATCGTAACTCATCTCACCGTAAGGCGATGTTTAAAAATATGGCAAACTCATTATTTTTACATGGGACCATTCGCACAACTTTGCCAAAAGCAAAAGAGCTTAGACGTGTTGTTGAACCATTAATTACTAAAGCCAAAGTTGGCAGTATTGCCAATCGTCGTAATGCATTTTCAAAATTACGTGACGATGCAATGGTTGCCAAGTTATTCACTGAATTAGCGCCATTTTATAAAGACCGTCCTGGTGGTTACATTCGTATTTTAAAGGCTGGTTTTCGTACTGGTGATAAAGCTCCAATGGCAATTGTCCAATTAGTTGACTTTGAAACCACGACAGATGTAGTTGCTGAAACTGCCGCTTCATAAAGGAAAAATGTATGCCTTCAATTAAAGTAAGAGAAAACGAACCTTTTGATATTGCACTTAGACGCTTTCGTCGCACCTGTGACAGAGCTGGTGTTATCATTGATGTAAGAAAGAAAGAATTCTATGAAAAGCCAACTTGGGTTAATAAGCGTATGAAAGCAGCCGCCGTTAAAAGAACACACAAAGAAATGGCTAAAAATCGTGTTTATCGTAAGCGCATGTACTAGATGTACATTCTAAGTATTATAATCCGCTATTATGTCTGAGTTAAAGGCGCGCATTACTGCTGATATGAAATCAGCTATGAAAGCCAAAGACAAAGCTACCCTTAAAGCGATACGCATGATTTTAGGAGCAATCAAACAAAGAGAAGTTGATGAGCGTATTGAACTGGATGATATTCAGGTGCTTAGCGTTGTACAAAAAATGGCCAAACAGCGTAAAGATTCAATTTCACAATTTAAAGAAGCGGACCGTATCGATTTAGTTGATGTTGAAGAAGCGGAGTTGGTTGTTATTAATAATTATATGCCAGAACAATTATCAGATGCTGAAGTAAATGCCGCTATTAATAAAGCAATTTCTGATACCGGTGCGTCTTCTATGCAAGACATGGGCAAGTTAATGGGTTTGCTAAAAAGCCAATTAGATGGCAAAACTGATATGGGTGTTGTGTCTGGCTTAATTCGGTCTAAATTTTCTTAAAGTAAGATATCATCACCTTTTCCGTGTGATTAAAATAACCAATTGTTACACCTTGTCACTCCTTATGGGTATATTAGAACATAATAAAATTATTACTATTTTAAATAAAAAGGAATACCTCTATATCGACAGGCGCACATCGTCATTATAATTCATCACTAGAGTTGCTAATATGGCAAAGGGTTTAGCCTTAATCTCCATATTTAACCAAACCTTCATTCTTCTCAAAATTGCTGTAGTGTTGGTATTTATATAATTAATAATGCGATGTTACCAATATTCTCTAAGTATTATTATTTTCTGAGTTTAATTATTTTGGGGGCAAGGTGGAGCTGACTAGTTCGGTTATTTGTAAAACAATCTTTGTGGTTGTTAAAGATAAAAAAATCAAGAATTTATATCTTCTTGTTTTACTTCTAAGAAATTTTCCGTTAAAACTTTTTCTTCATGTGAAGCCTACATTAGCCAATGTTGATGATACTCAAGGCTGTTTGATTGTAGATATTTCAATGCCTGATATGGATGGCTCTACTATTTTAAACAGGCTTAACAAGATAGAGCGTCTTAGTCCAGTTGTGTTTATTGCCGATATCAGCTTAATTGCCATTATGGTTGATGCGATTAAATTAGGAGCGCTTGATTTTATTGAAAAGCCATTGGTAGAAGAAGCGCTTTTACAAAAAGTAGTTGGCGCCATTAATGAGTTTCAAAAAAATATTTGCCTGTATTGTACTTGGCGCTACTAATCTGCAGATGACTGAAAAGCTATATATTTTACGATCAACCGTTGAAAAGCATAGGGCTTCAGTGAAGAAAAAGATGGAGGCTGGCACCTTATTACCATGTTTGGTTAAAATGCTACCAATACTAAGACCTTTGAGTGTTGGCTTTAATCCATTATGGTGTGATTTAGATAACAACTACCAAATTTGCCAATAAGTACAAAATACTACTATATTAACCAGCTGATCAACTTAAGGGCATCTCTAAAAACCCATGATAATTTCTACAAAACGACTTTTCATTCATTTGTTGGTTTTAATAAGACCTGTCTTAACCTTGCTAGGACTGGATTTATTAAAACCAACAAATGAATGAAAATCCATATTTTATAAGTCATCATGGGTTTTTAGAGATGCCCTTAATATAATGCACCTTGCATTTATTATGTTTTTTCCCAAGAAAATATCTTGATGTAACTGCATTTGTCGTAGCATTTTTGAAATGCTGTGATAAGTGCATATCACAGCATATTTTACTACACCTTACTTGCTCTTAAAAGTACCATTGTTATTTTTTGCTTTATAATGGCAATCATATTTGAAGAGGGTTTATGAAGTTATTATCAATACTATCTATTATTATTGTTCAGGCTGCATTTGCACAAATGACACCTGATTATGCCAAAGAAACGCGTTGGGCAGCACAAGTTGAAGATGCGCTCATGGACGGCGATTCGGTTTGGTTAAGTGCTAATAATCATGAGTTTTTATCAATTTTTATAACGGAGTGCGTCTGATACTAAAAAAAACAGCGATTATAGTCCATGGTTTAGGCGCACACCCAGGCTGGGTTCAAGTCATTCAACCATTGCAGGTTGTGTTATTTGTATAATTAACGTTGTCTTGTCTTTGTGCGCTAACATCTACCCATTTGTGATTTTTTTTAAATCAAATTCATCTTTATTAATGCGTTTTGCGTTGCCATTGCCATCGACGCTGATAATGCCTGCACTGTTTGCTAGTGTGTCTTGTGCTAAGTCTTTTAATTCTAAATCTGCCATAATTTTTTATCCTTTTATTATCTAATTCCTTCTATTCTGAATACACCTCTAATACCACCTGTGTTGTCAATCCGCACCTTGTTATCATCCACGTTGTCAATTAAAACGTCTGTGTAGTGTTTGTCGTAACTAGTAAGCATGAATAATCTATCTGCGTTGCCATGGTTGTTGAATGGGTTTTGTTTTAAAAATCTGATTGCGTCTAAACTGACCAGACTGCTCACTGCATAATTGCCGTGGTTAAAAATTAAGTATCTAAAGTCTTTTTTAGGCTCTAATAGGACAATCGTAGTGTTGTAAATCTTAGTATTTGAACTGAATAAGAGGACTAAATTGCCTTTTTCGGCTGGACGTTGAGAGTTTGCTACATACTTAAGGCTATCTGTTGAGTTTTTAGTGACCGTCATCAACTCTAAATAACACGTTTTAACTACTATTACCAAATACGGTTTTATCTACTTCTTGAATGCGTTGGCTCATAGAGTAAATATCCATACCATGCTTCAAACCTCTACGCACTAACAAGCCCCACTTTTCGGGTGCTTTCCCCGAACTACTAACATCTGCCAATTCCTCAACCACTACCTTGCATTGTTTCAATAATCCAAAATAAAAAGCAATTTCACAAAATACATAAAATTGACCTTTTAAATCTGTATCAACTGATAATGCCATTTTGGCACTTCCTCTGTTGCCTTTTAGTGCTAGATATAAATCCTTTACAGTTTTAAAACTTTGGCAACCTGCACTGATTGCAAACTGACCCTCAGGGCCCCAAACTAACAAGCGATTACCACTTCTAATTTTTTGCCATCGTGTAACTTGTTTTTCCACTTCTAGAATTTCCTACAATTGCGTAAATTTTTCCATCTGCTCTTTTTGTGTAATTCATAACTCACCCATTACTTTCGGGAATATAAGCCCGCTGTCTTTTTTTATTTTCTAAATTCCTGAAACACGGTTTCCAAAAATTCCCCAAGTTTCTTTAAATGCTACTGCCTCAGGCTCGTATTCACTGACCATATCTTCTGCTTGTTCTGTGCGATTAATCCAAGAACTAGAATACCATTTTTCAAAAACACGCCGCCAAACCTACCCTAATGTTGCGCTTTGTTCTTTGGTTATTTCTAATCTTTTACTAAATAAAACAAAGCCACCTGCAAATAATCCACCTGCCCAGTTTCTTATTTTTCCCCCTTGTACCGACCTCGTCAAATTCTTGATTATTAATTTCTGATATTTCAGACTTTGGATCAACATTGGAAACTTCTATAATGCCTAAACATTCCTCTATATGTTTCTCAATTTCTGCAATCCTTTTATCGCTACAATCTACTTTATTCATTATATGCCACTCCAATTTTGGACTTGGTTAACTATTTTTGGTTTTTTCTTGAAAACTAAAATATCAAAGATTGCAGAAAGACCCAAGCCAAAAACAATAATAATCCTTTTACCAATGCCTTTACTTTTTTCCGACTCATTGTCTGTATTAGTCTTTTTATCATCAAGTAAATTCTTATTTTTATCGCCATTTTCACCATTTACCACCTCGTTTTTTTCGTCAATGCATTGCCCAGGCTTATCTATAGTTTCATCTTTTAGTTTTTCAGCATTATCATTCTTTAATGCCCCTCTTAAATTTTTTTGCCCTTTTGTTCCACTCTGGGTGGTTTCCACAACTTGTACAAACCGCATAAAGTGGCACGGCTTGGCTTGGTGTTTTTAATCTGCATAACGCTATCACAACCATTCATTATACAAGGTATCGCTTTTAACATTTCAAGCCACTATGTACCCCATTAAATAACCCACTATTATTTTAGTACCAACCATTTCGATACCAAAAAGTATGCTTTTATGTGCTACTTTGTAAAAAATATTAACAATAAAATCATCAGCCTTATTGCTTATTTTGTCCACTCCCTCTAATTGTTGATAGTTTTCCGATTGACTTCGGAATTGTTGAAAGTCTTGCGCACAGTTATTGACACAAGTCCAAGCGGCGGCAAAGCCACCATTAAAGTGGTTTATGTGTGCCTTAGCACGTACCACCCAATTCATATTAGTAATGTACTCTATTAAATCCAACGTTAAGCCCTTGACCTTGTATAGTGCTTGGTCGCCATAGCGTGTGAACGCCTCTTTAGCCCTTACTTTTAATAATTTAACCCTGTCCACTTAGGCGGTGTGGTATTCCTCAATAATAACCACTGTTAGCACTAGCAACAATTGCGCCAAAATCGCTAAAACTAATGCCTTTATTATTAGGTTTGTTGGATTTTTCGGCAAGTTTACGAGGTGGTCGCCAAATTCCTACAGGCGGCAATCTAAAACTATCTAGATCCATGAGTGCTAGCCCACGTCTTAATACGTTGGGCGGACGACTCAGCGTTTTTGCCATATAAGTCGTATTCCACCGCAAAGCCATCAATTGCTTTTGTAATATATTTTGCTAAATATCCGCAAGCACTGCCTTTGTCCCATCAATATCAATCGCTGTAAATCTGTGCTTATTTGTGCTTATTTGTGCCTTTTTCTGCCGGGTTTTCAGCCATTGCGTAGGCTCTTAAAATATCTGTTATTTGGTCTTTATGTTTTTGTTTGCAAAACAGCATAATACGCCAATGAGGCGTGCCATCGTGGTGTGGCTCTATTATTCTAAAACCGTAAAATTCTAAACCCCCGCGCTTGAATTTTGTCCTAGCCCATAAATCTTACAAGTACTTACCTGCCTCTTTAGCGGTTGAGCCGTCAAATTGCTTATTATCGTAAACCACATTCTTAACGCCAACTTTGTTGCGTATGTAGCCTTGGGCGTGGTATCTACTAGGACATGTAACTGTGTAAAAAACACCAACATCGCCTACGGCTTGGGTGTATTCCTCACAACCTTCTTAGCCTTGTCATTAATTCGTTTCTGCGGTTTACTGGGCTTGATTACGCTTTCGTTAATCAGTGTCTTTAAATCAAAGACTTTGCCGTCCTCATTGATGGCCTCCATTGCGTCAATCAGGGTAATGTTTCTACGTTGTTGCTGTTGCCAGCAGTATAAAAGTATCGTTAGAGCAATAAATGCCACGGTGGGCTGAGGTTAAGCCTAATCTGCGTTCTAAGTCCTCAAGCCTACGACTAAACACCACTCTTAACTTTCTACGCCACCACTTGTCACACACTGAACGCTTGATACTTAGGTCTAGTCCGTGCTTTTTAATATCAGGGGGTTTGTATGCTTAATTGTGTCAGTGTGTCAACGATAAATAAGTACTTTAACTTGCCTGTTATTTGCAAAAAGTCGCTTAGCCTTAGCGTATGCGATTAACTTTTCATTATCTAGGGCTAATTCGGCGTGTATTTCCTTGCATAATGCTGATATTTCATCGGAGATTTTTTCGCCCTCTTAAAGCGTCTTGAACTAATTTATTAATGTTGTTGTATTTTTCTTGTATTTATGATTTTTGTTGTGTGAGCGTTTTGATTTCTTCTTCTTGATTTGTATATCTGCTGTAATAAAAACTATCAATAAATATAACCGTAGACATAAAAGATACAAATACCCACAGTGGGACGCTTATCTGTTGTTGTAAAAACTTGTAAAAACGTTTCATTATGAATTTTTAGCCAAAATTGGTGCTTGAACATCAACAAATCAAGTACCGCACCAAATCGACCCATATATAAAAGCGAAGTCGTCTAAAACTGTTTGATTAAATCGGAGCAAAATAAATAATAGGGAAAGTGCTAAACACGCCGTACAAGCCATTAGGATATTGTGCTTGGCACAATTTACTCATTATGGCGTGGGGGCAAATATAGATACAATGTTTAACAATGTGCAATCACTGGTTTGTGTTGCGCTGGCTTTTTCTTTCATGGTTATAATGGGATTATTAGGCATTCAACTTTTAGACAGGAGGGTATAACATGAACACTTTACTTAGACTTACCCCAATGATAATTGCGGGCATTGGTGCGGCTATCATCTATTATGGGTAACACATCCAACAAAATCTAAAAATCCAAAAAAATAGCATTGATACGCAAAAATGATAACGGCACCTTTACTGTTGATATTCGGCAGGGCAGAGAAAGACGGCACCAAAAACGCTTTAAAACCAAAACCCAATGCTATGAGCGGTTATTTTTAATTGAACTTGACCAAGGCAAAGAGTGGCAACCTAATCAAAAGGATAAGCGTAAATTAAGCGAACTCATTAACCTTTGGTATGACCTGCATGGGTAAAACCATCAAAGATGGGGCAAAAAGAAAAACGCTATTATTAAACACAGTATTAGACTTAGGTGACCCAATTGCTAAAAATCTAACCAGTAAAGACTTTAGCCATTACTGTGCCAAACAACTACAACGATACAAGCCAAAGACACTGAATAACTGGCAGGCTTATTTATCAAGCGTGTACAACGAATTCAGGCGATTAAGTGAGATTGATTACCACAACCCACTAAGTGAACTACGCACAATCAAAATCCTAGAGCGTGAACTTTCATACCTTGATACTGACGATATTAAAACACTACCGGCAAAATTAAAACCGCGCAAGGATACTTATCTGTGTACGTTGATTTGTATTAACTGTGGCACTCGTTGGGGCGAGGCTAAGGCGTGTTGCAACCTGAACACCTTAAAAACGGAAAAATAAGCCTATTCAATACTTTAAAGGAGTGGCAAAAACTAATATATCCCCATTCACAAAGAATTAGCGGACAAACTAGACTTACCACTCAAGCCATCAAAAAATGGTTTTGCCTTGGCGTATAAAAGGACAGGCACTAAAAAACACAAGGGTAAAGTACACATATTTTATGGCACACTTTTGCAAGCCATTTTATTATGAACGGCGGTGATGTTTTGACTTTGCAAAAGATTTTAGGGCATTCATCATTAACCATGACAACAAGGTATGCGCATCTCAGCCCCGACCATTTGAACGATACATTAAAGTATTCTCCAAATATATATGGTTAAAATGTGGTTAAATTTATTTAATGATAGGCTTAAAAGCCTTTTTTTATAACCATAATATGATGGAGGGATAGGGATTTGAACCCTAGAAGGGTATTAACCCTTGCCGGTTTTCAAGACCGGTGCATTCAGCCGCTCTGCCATCCCTCCAATGTCAGAGTATGATACAGTCTGTTCAGGCAATAGTAAATAGGGTTTTTGTATAATTTAGCTTTGAAAGCTGAATAATTTTAAGTATAATTCCTTTCTTTTGGATTTTTTGATAGGTGAGTTATGGCGAAGGTATGTGTGGTTACGGGTAAGCGACCAATGAGTGGTAACAATGTATCTCATGCGAACAATAGAACACGTCGTCGTTTTTATCCAAATCTACACACCCACCGTTTTTGGGTGGAAAGTGAGAATCGTTTTGTTAAGTTAAAGTTATCAGCAAAAGGATTGCGTATTATTGATAAAAAAGGTATTGACACTGTATTAGCAGAAATTCGTGCATGTGGCGAAAAGGTTTAGGAGTAAGTTATGAGAGAGAAAATTAGATTAGTATCGTCAGCCAAAACAGGCCATTTTTATACAACGACTAAGAACAAACGCCTTCATCCAAAAAAGGTAGAAGTTAAAAAGTTTGATCCAGTTGTTAGAAAACATGTGATGTACAAAGAAGCGAAAATTAAGTAGTTCGCTTATAGAACATTTTAATAAAAAAGCCGCTTTTGCGGTTTTTTTGTTGGCTATGAATTTAAGATGGTTTCTAGTGGCACACTATTTACCTCATCTTTATATTCATTTAGTTGGTCAAAATTTAGATTTTGGTAAATTTGTGTCTCCATTGGTTTGATGTCCTTTATTGCTTGTTGGTATTCTGTGTTTGTTGGAATGTGTCCTAGTTTGGCAGTAATTGCTGCTACTTCGGCAGAAGATAAATAGACATCAGCATTGTCGCCTAAACGATTAGGGAAGTTGCGTGTTGAGGTGGATATCACTGTGGCATTGTCTTTGACTCGTGCTTGGTTGCCCATACATAAAGAACAGCCAGGGATTTCGGTGTGTTTAGTTAGTCTGTTAAATGTATCGTATACACCTTCTGCTTTAAGTTGCGCTTCGTCCATTCGGGTGGGCGGCGCAATCCACAATTCGGTTGTCAGTTCTGACTTGTCTTTTAATAATTGTGCAACCACTCTAAAGTGACCAATATTGGTCATACAAGAGCCAATAAAGACTTCATCAACTTTGGTGTTGGCTACTTCTGAGAGCAGTTTGACATCATCTGGGTCGTTCGGACATGCCAAGATTGGCTCTTTAATTTCATCAAGGTTAATGTCAATCATTGCGGCATATTCACAATCTATATCTGCGACTAGTAATTTAGTCGTATCTAGCCATTTTTTCATGGCTTGAATGCGTCTGGCGAGGGTTTTTTTATCCTTATAGCCCTTATTAATCATCGAAGATAATAAAGCAATATTAGAGTTTAGATATTCTATCACAGGTTCTTTATTTAGCTTAATTGTGCAACCATTGGCAGAGCGCTCGGCTGAAGCATCAGCCAATTCAAATGCTTGCTCTACTTTTAAATCACTCAGCCCTTCAATTTCTAAAATACGACCTGAAAAGATGTTTTTCTTAGTAGATTTTTCAACCGTTAATAAGCCTTTTTGTATGGCTATGTAGGGGATTGCATTGACCAAATCTCTTAAGGTGATGCCTGGTTGCATTGTGCCTGTAAAGCGAACTAAGACAGATTCAGGCATATTTAATGGCAACACACCAAGTGAAGCACCAAAAGCAACCAGTCCAGACCCAGCTGGAAAACTAATACCAATAGGAAAGCGTGTATGCGAATCACCACCTGTGCCTACTGTATCAGGTAGTAACATGCGATTAAGCCATGAATGGATAATGCCATCACCCGGTTTGAGTGACACACCGCCACGCGAGTGCATAAAATCAGGCAGTGAGTGTTGTAGTTCTAAATCAACAGGTTTAGGGTAGGCGGCTGTATGGCAAAAGCTTTGCATGACTAAATCGGCTGAAAACCCAAGACAGGCTAATTCTTTTAATTCATCACGTGTCATTGCGCCTGTGGTGTCTTGTGAACCTACGCTAGACATGCATGGCTCGCAATAAGTGCCTGGGCGAACGCCATCTACACCACAAGCTTTGCCGACAATTTTTTGTGCCAATGTGTAGCCAGTATTACTTTGGCTAACATCTTGTGGGCGCAAGAAAGTAGTTGAGACGGGTAGACCAAGGTCTTGGCGAGTTTTATCAGTTAAACCCCTACCAATAATAAGTGGAATTCGCCCTCCTGCACGTACTTCATCAGATAAAGTGGTTGGTGAAAGTTCAAAAGTTGAAATAGTTCCATCTTTGCTATTGGTAATTCTCCCCTCGAATGGATAAATTGTAATTTCATCACCCGTCTGCATTTTAGTAACGTCGCACTCAATCGGCAGAGCGCCAGAATCTTGAGCAGTGTTAAAAAATATCGGTGCGATTTTGCCACCCAGCACAACACCACCACTGCGCTTATTAGGCACGTAATCAATATCATCACCCATGTGCCAAAGTACCGAGTTAATGGCAGATTTACGTGAAGAGCCTGTGCCAACAATATCACCCACGAAGACTAATGGCAGGCCTTTTTGTTTGAGTTTTTCAATCATCTCAAGTGGCTTGTCCATCTTTTTAATTAACATAGATTGTGCATGTAAAGGAATATCTGGGCGTGACCAGGCTTGTGTTGCAGGCGATAAATCATCTGTATTAATTTCGCCTTCAACACGAAAAACGCTTAATTTAATTTTCTGAGGCAAGGGTGCTTTTTTGTTAAACCATTGTGCATCTGCCCAGCTATCTACAACATTCTTGGCATAAGGGTTGGTTTGAGATTTATCAACAATAGCTTGATATGCCTCATAAATCAATAAGGTATTTGCCAGTGCTGTTTGTGCACTTTCTCTTGTGGCGTTAATATCCAGTAGTTCAATTAGAGGCTCAATGTTGTAACCACCCATCATAGTACCTAAAAGAAAAGTAGCGTGTGCTTGAGAAATACTAGGACAGGCTTGATTGCCCTTAGCAACACCGCTTAAAAAGCTGGCCTTTACATAGGACGCTTCATCAACACCAGGTGGTATTTGATGAGTGAGTAAATCAAGATAAAAAGACGTATCATCATCCTTGATTAAGTGCTCAACCACTGATTTGGTTTGTTGTGCATTTAAGGCAAGCGGTGGTAAATTGTCTTGTTGGCGTTCATTAACATGTTGAAGGTAGGCTGATTTCATCTGAGTCCTTGTACAAAATAATAAAGTGTATAATTTTATCATTTTATTTCTGTCTCTTTTTTCGTATCATAATCTTATTTTTCATATGATGAAAAATTTGTACAGTTTTTACAAAACAATCCTATGAAACTAACCAAATTGACCGCTATATCTCCCATTGATGGGCGCTATTTTGACAAAACCAAAGTATTGAGCACTATCTTTAGTGAGTTTGGCTTAATTAAATATCGTGTTCTAATTGAGGTTAAGTGGCTGCAAGCCATGGCAGGTAACGCCGGCATAATAGAAGTGCCGGCTTTTAGTCAAGCAGCAGTTAAGTTTTTAGATGGTATTGTTGCTGATTTTTCATTGGTTGATGCTCAAGCAGTTAAGGCGATTGAATGCACAACCAATCATGATGTTAAAGCGGTTGAATACTTTTTAAAAGATAAAATCAAAGGCAATAGTGAGCTTGAGGCCGTTAGTGAATTTTTTCATTTTGCTTGTACATCTGAGGATATTAACAATCTATCACACGCACTTATGTTGTTAGAAGGGCGCCATGTCATGCTCACTAAGATGCGTGAGTTATTGTCACTCATTGCTAAATTGGCACAAGATAACGCCTCAGTTTCAATGCTGTCTCGTACGCATGGGCAAACCGCTTCTCCGAGCACTGTAGGTAAAGAGATGGCTAACTTTGTTTATCGTTTAAAAAGACAAATCAAGCAGTTAGAAAGTGTCAAAATTATGGGTAAGTTTAATGGCGCTGTGGGTAATTTTAATGCACATATTTGCGCTTATCCTGATTTAGATTGGCAGCAAATTTCTCAAAATTTTATTGAAAGTTTGGGTGTTAATTACGCTATATACACCACGCAAATTGAGCCCCATGATTATATCGCGGAGTATTTCCATTCAATTAATCGCTTTAATACGGTTTTGATTGATTTTTGTCGTGATATTTGGGGCTATGTTTCACTGAGTTATTTCAAGCAAAAAACCATTGCTGGTGAAGTAGGTTCATCCACCATGCCACATAAAGTCAATCCGATTGACTTTGAAAATGGTGAAGGTAATTTAGGCATTGCTAATGCACTCAATACGCATTTGGCAGATAAGTTGGCAATTTCGCGTTGGCAGAGAGATTTGTCCGATTCAACTGTGCTTAGAAATCTAGGCGTGAGTTGTGCGCATTGCTTGGTAGCATATGCATCCATTGTTAAAGGCATTGGTAAGCTACAAATCAATGAGGCAAAACTAACTCAGGATTTAGATAATTCATGGGAAGTATTGGCCGAGCCAATCCAAACAGTGATGCGCCGCTATGGCATTGACAACCCATATGAGAAACTCAAAGACCTTACCCGTGGTCAAACGATTAATGCACAAGTGTTGGTAGAATTTGTTAAAAATCTTGATATGCCAGATGAGGCGAAAATAGCTTTGTCTGAACTAACGCCCATGGCTTATACCGGTGATGCACAAAAACTAGCAAACGCAATCAAAAAACTGATATAATCTCGCGTCTTATGCCTTTTTGGCATAAGTCAATTAATAACACAAAAGGAGCAAAAAACCCATGGTTAAAGTTAGACTAGCCCGAGGTGGAGCCAAGAAAAAACCTTTTTATTCAATTGTAGCAACAGACTCTAGAAAGCGTAGAGACAGTGGTTACATTGAGCGACTTGGATATTTTAATCCAGTTGCCCGTGGACAAGAAGTCAGGCTGACCGTTGATGAAGATAGATTAGCGTACTGGACATCACAAGGTGCACAAATCTCTGATCGCGTTAAGCAACTTGTTAAAGAATTCAAAGACCCTTCAATTCGTGAAAAGCGTGTTGTTACTCAGCAAGCAAAAGCAGACGAAGAAAAGGCGGCAGAGGAAGTGGCAGAAACTACCGAGCAAGAAGTGCCATCAACAGAAGAGGAAAAAGCCGCTGAGTAATTCAGCACTGTCTACATCTGACAACAAAAGGCTATTAATCGGGCAGATTAATGGCCTTTTTGGCGTTCAAGGCTGGGTGAAAATTTTCTCCCACACTCATCCAAGAAAAAATATCTTATCTTATCAGCCGTGGCATGTCAATGTTGATGGCAATTGGCAAACCTTGGAGATTGTTCAAGGTCGCGTGCAAGGTAAAACCATTGTGGCACAAATCAAAGATATTTTTGATAAAGAACAGGCTAGGGCTTATATGGGCACTGATTTGTATATTGAAAAATTACAATTATCACAACTTAAAGCAGGTGAGTATTATTGGGACGATTTAATTGGTTTAAAAGTAATCAATAAGGCGAAAATTGTGCTTGGTAAAGTGTCTAATTTGGTTGATACTGGCTCGAACAATGTACTCGTGGTTAATGGCGAGAAAGAGCATTGGGTGCCTTATATTTTGCCATTTTTAATAAAAGTGGACATGGACAACCAAACCATTTTGGTTGATTGGGATGAGAACTTTTAAATAGATTAGCCCAATTTAAAAGTCTAAAAAAGTCAAGTCAGAAACTGAACTATACCTGATTTTAAAGAATAGTTAGCACCTATAACCTCTAGTTTATTATTTTCGATGGCTTCTTTAATGATTAGCGATTGGCTTTGTAATTGTTTGAC